>JAVVEZ010000006.1:0-64383 GCA_032250895.1 Pseudomonadales bacterium
ACAGGGACTTTCACCCTGCAAGATAATGCTGAGCTTGGCCCAGCGCGATAACGCCCACAGCAGGGGCGGCAAAAAGTGAAGCGAGGAACGAGCGCAGCTTTTTGACGTCCCTTGCCTGTGATTGTTATGTGCTTACTCATGGACACCAAGTAGAACATTTTGAAGCTCTGTATTATTTGCGCACACTTCGCTGCCAGAGTCAGTGCGCATGATAGAGACCATATTTGTAAAAGCATCACGCTGCGCTTTGGAACCCATTGACGCGCCTAATTCCTCAAATCGAGAGAACGCGGCAACAGCTTGTTTTGAACCGTACAGGCAGATCCTTGCTTTTGCGTCCCCTGTTCGGGAGAACAGTTCCTTTTGCTCTTGCGTTCCAATTTTGGGCCGGAACTGAGCCTGCTCACAGACACATTTCAAATAGTCCATGTAAGCTTTTGACCGTAAATCTCGCAGATGACGCTGACTTTCAATGTGTCGGGTAAAGAAATACTGGAGTGATGCACCGATGACAACGCCCAGAAACGACAAGAATGCAGTTAGCAATTTCTAAACTCCTTGGCTACTTCGTAGCTGGGTTGGCACATAACATTTATATCGTCGTCTTAAAGACTATTTTGCCTGGGGCTGTTATTCCCCAACTGTTTTCCCGGCAGATTAGCCGTATCCTCCAAAGGGGTCAATCTTTACAGACTATTTGGAGCCTTGGTCAAGATTGACAAAGTGCTCGTCATGACTCATATCCCAGTGCGGGCATATGTTGAATATGCCATTGATTTGGTGGGCTTATCTGAAGTTTCCTGGCTTGCTCCAGAAATCAAAGTCCCAATGATTACATTTCTTTCTTGACACCTGGGAAGCAAAAAGGGACAGCAAAAAGGGACATCCACTATCGGATTTCTTCGCTTGGCTTTCGATCCCATCCTGCTTGATTCGGCGTTGGTGCAATGGCGAGCTGGACCACTTCAGTTCAGCAGGGGTTTATAGGCCACAAACCTGAAGCCGGAGGTCAGGGCAGCGGGGCGGGGGCTCCGGGGGCTTCTGAGGGCAGGACGCCCGAAGAGAGCCTTCAGGGATGAACTCGTAGCGTCCCCCGGAGCCCCCGCCCCGCTGCCCTGGCCTTTCATTGAATCTGCATGGCAAAGGTTGCCTGACTGGATCCCCGCCTGCGCCGCTGCCCAGGCCTTTCATTGAATCTGCATGGCAAAGGTTGCCTGACTGGATCCCCGCCTGCGCCACTGCCCGGGTCTTTGACTTGAACTGGCGGCACATAAGAAAGCGCGGATCCGCTGGACCTTATCGCGGACAATGGCAGGACGGTAAAGACCTGCGCGTCACTTTCGCAGGTAAATTTTTTCTTGCCAGAGGCAGGCTGACTTCTGTAAGTTACCAAGGGCTTCTTCCGCTATAGACCCGGATTAAAAAACGAAGGAATTCTTCATGTCGATCTTCCTCAACGCGCTGGCAGCGATGCCGGTCCTTGCCGATATTCCTGGCCCTGAACAGATCATCAGGCTTGTCGCCGCTTACCGCGACCGGGAAGCGTTCTGACTCCCTTCCGTGACATCCGCAGTCTTGCCGAGTCCCGCAAGGGCGGCAAGGCTGCGCTGGAAAAACTTCTGAGCAAGGTGCTCAGTGTCAAACAATTGGAAAAAATTCCCGACGACCGCTATCTGGCGATGATGACGCGCTGCGTCTTCAATGCCGGCTTTCATTGGCGCGTGATCAGCAATAAATGGCCCGGCTTTGAGGCTGCCTTTCACGGCTTCAACCCCCGGGGTCTGGCCCACATGCCGCCGGAAGCCTGGGAAGCCTATGTGGAAGACAGCCGCATCGTGCGCAACTGGACCAAGATAAAATCGGTGCTGGACAACGCGCATTTCATGCTGGAGGAAGCGCAAAGGCATGGCTCCTTTGCCGCCTTCATCGCACACTGGCCCGCCAGTGACCAGGTGGGCCTGCTGGCCTATCTGAAACAGCACGGTTCCCGCCTGGGGGGCAACACCGGCATGTATTTTCTGCGCTTCATGGGCAAGGACAGTTTTATCCTCAGCCGCGATGTGATCGCCCGCCTGCAGGCCAGCGGCCTTGCCATCCGCGACAAGCCCGGCAGTAAAAAGGAGCTGGGCCTGATCCAGGCCGCCTTCAACACCTGGCATGCCGAAAGCGGCCTGCCCTACACCCACCTCAGCAGCATTGCCGCCTTTTCCATTGGCGAGAATTACCCCAATCCAGAGGCATCTTTATGAAGTCGAGCAACGAAATCCCCATTCTGGTGGTCGGCAGCGGTGCCGCCGGTACGGTTCTGTCTGTGGAGCTGGCACGTCACGGCATCGCGGTCAGAACCATCGACCGGCTGGCTGCACCCTCCACGACGTCGCGTGCGATCACATTGCATTCCAGAACTGCCGAGCTGCTGGAACGCGTTGATACGCGTCTGATCGAAAAGGTGATGGATAGAAATATCCAGAGCAAGGGATATATCCTGCATTTCGTGGACGCCGACGGCAGGCGGCGTGACGTGCGTCCCGGGCTCGACTTCACCACTCTGGACTGCCGTTATCCCTTTCTTTTCATTCACCGCCAGTCGGAAACCGAAGCGATCATCCGCGATTATCTGAAGGAGGAATATGGCCGCGAGACTGAATGGAACACCGAGCTGAAGGACTTTTCCCAGGACCAAGATGGCGTCACCGCAACGCTCCTTCATAATGGCAGGGATGGTGAAGAAGAACGGGTCCGCTGCAAATATCTCATCGCCTGCGATGGCGGCAATTCGCGTGTGCGCCGGACCCTTGGCCTGTCACAGCAGGGCAGTGATTATTCTGAAGCGGCTTTCCAGAATATGGATGTCTTCCTGGAAGGTTTCCCCGATGACGACAATTATGTTCATTACTGCGCCGGCACGGACCATTTTCTCATGGTGGCCAGGCTGCCGGGCGGTTTTTACCGGCTGTTGCTGAGCGATCGCGGCGAAGCCGACCTCGATCCCACCGCGGCTTTCAAGGCACTGTTGGACAAGCATTTCGATGGCATCAGGTTCGGCGAACTGGTCTGGCATTCAAAATGGAACAGTCAGGTACGCCTCGCCGATGCCTATCGTCAGGACCGGGTCTTCCTGGTTGGCGATTCCGCCCATGTGCATTCGACGACCGGGGGACAGGGCATGAACTGTTGCATGCAGGATGCTTTCAATCTGGGTTGGAAACTGGCACTGGTGGAAAAGGGGCTGGCCAAACCGGCCTTGCTCGATAGCTATGAGCTGGAGCGCCGGCCCATTGCCGAGCAGGTCATCTGGGCGGCGTCGGCCCTGCATGAAATTTTCATGGCTCATGGTGAGGATGTGGACCTGCGCTCAAAAAGAATGAACGATCCGGAATTTGTTGATGCCGTCATCGGGCGCTGCTCGGGTATTGCCTATACTTATCGGGATTATGTCGAACAGCCTGAAGAATTTGCCGGCATGGAAGGGCTGGCGGTCGGTGACCGTGCTCCCGATGTGGATCTCGAGGGCGGGGGGACGATTTTTGATCTCACCCGGCATCCGGGTTTCACGGTACTGGCATTGCGCGGAGAGGATGACCCCGATGCTGCGCTGGCGCGAATCCGCCGCCGCTTTGGGGCTGTGCTCAAGACCTGTACACTGGAGCCCTCGCCAGCTCTGGAAGCCCGCTATGGCAAGGATGTGCGAAGCCGGCTGTACCTGATCCGCCCGGATGGTTATGTCGGCTTTCGCTGCCCGGCTGCGGATGCCCGCGCGCTGGAAGCCTGTCTGGAAAGCCAACTGAAGCTGTAGCTACCGCCCCTACCCGCCGGCAATGGCCCCCACGATGAGGAAAGGCTCCTGGCCTGAGATGACAGACGCCGGCAACGGGGAGTCCGGCGCCTGCTGCGAGAGATCCTCACCACAGGCAAAAAACCGCAGCAGGGGACGGCGCCTGCCGGTGTCATGATCGACGATTGCCCCGCTCAGCATGGGATAACCGGCCTCGAGAGCTGCTATCAGACTGCGCTGGGTAGGCGGCGATTCAGCCAGCTCAAGCTGCACTTCCTGGTCGACATGGGCCAGCCGTTGCAGTTGATAGGGAAGGATGACGCGTACCATGTGAGGGCTTTATACCAGGGTCTGCACTTCCACCGACAACACCGGCGGCAGATCGCGGACTATCGCACGCCAGTGGTCGCCGGAATCTGGCGAGCAGTAAACCTGCCCGCCGGTGGTGCCGAAATAGACGCCGCAGGAAGCGAGATTATCCACCGCCATGCCGTCGCGCAGCACATTCACATAGCAATCGCTTTGCGGCAGGCCCCGGGTCAGGGCTTCCCAGTCGTTGCCACCACTGCGGCTGCGGTACACGCGCAGCTTGCCATCGGGGGGGTAGTGTTCAGAGTCGCTCTTGATGGGAACCACGTAGATGGTATCGGGCTCGTGGGCGTGAACCTGGATGGGAAAGCCGAAATCGGTGGGCAGGTTGCCGCTGACTTCGGTCCAGGACTCCCCGGCATTGTCACTGCGCATGATGTCCCAGTGCTTCTGCATGAACAGCACATCGGGGCGGGCAGGGTGCATGGCCAGGCGATGGACACAGTGCCCCACCTCGGCCTTCGGATCGGGGATGTACTGGGAATGCAGCCCCTGGTTGATGGGTTTCCAGTTGCGCCCGCCATCGTCCGTGCGAAACGCCCCCGCCGCCGAGATGGCGACATAGATGCGTGCCGGGTTGCCGGGGTCCAGCAAAATGGTATGCAGACACATGCCACCCGCGCCGGGTTGCCAGGCCGGCCCTGTGCCATGGCCCCGCAACCCGGAAAGTTCATGCCAGCTTTTTGCGCCATCGGTCGTACGGAAAAGGGCCGCATCCTCGACCCCGGCATAAACCGTATCCGGATCGTTCAGGGAGGGCTCAAGATGCCAGACCCGTTTGAATTCCCAGGGATGGGCCGTGCCGTCATACCACTGGTGCGTGGTGAGAGGACTGCCGGTTTCCATCGACGTGTCGTAACTGAACTTGTTGCTTTCGCCTTTGGGGAAACCTTCAGGACTGGTGGTGGGCTCGCCGGGAGGCGTGCCGGGTTGCTCCCAGGTCAGTCCTCCATCGCGGGAGCGCTGGATGATCTGGCCGAACCAGGGGCTCGACTGCGCGGCATAAAGCACCTCGGGATCGACAGGCGAGCCCTTCAGGTGGTAGACCTCCCAGCCGGCAAAATGCGGGCCGCTGATATCCCAGTGTTCACGCCGTTCATCCGATACCAGAATGAAGGCGCCCTTGCGTGTTCCCACCAATACTCTGACCTTGTTCACAGGCGACTCCTGAAATTCATGTTCTTGTCATTATCACGGGCATGCCCGCCGTTCCCTAATGTTACTCATCCAGAAAATATAGTCCAGAACAAGTCATGGCCGGCCATGTCAGGGGAACGTTCGTGCTCCTTGCCAAAAATCCCCTGCTGGTTTACTTTCCTGTCCTTGGAAACCGCAGGATAACTCTGAGGCCTCTGTGCGGGAGTCCGGACTTGCTCTCAGGACAAAAAAATGCGTATAGCCTTGCTGGTGACTGCTTTCATGGTGCTGAACCTGATCAGCGCCTGCTCACAGGATTCGGGAACCCCGGTTTCCCCGGTGCCTTCGCCATCTCCTGTTCCTTCCTCTTCGCCTGTCGCGGGAACCGGGGCCGACCAGATTCTGCTCAATGGCAAGATACTTACCGTGGATGCGCAATTCACCATTGCCGAGGCCATCGCCATTGCCGGTGAACGCATTCTGGCCGTTGGCAGCAACGAAGCCATACAGGCGCTGGCCGGCCCTGCTACCCGGATAAGGGACCTCGAGGGCAGAACCGTCGTGCCGGGTCTGATTGATAACCATAACCATTTTGTGCGTGCCACTGAACAGTGGTATCGGCAGGTGCGCTGGGATGAGGTCGATACCCGCCGCGAAGCCCTGAACAAACTCCGGCAGAAAGCCGCGCAACTGCCGCCGGGGGAATGGATCGTGGTGCTGGGGGGCTGGATCTTCGAGCAGTTCAGCGACGATCAGCATGCATTCAGCCGGCAGGAACTGGACCAGGTGCTGCCCGCCAACCCCGTCTATATCCAGTTGGGCTACAGCCGTGGCTATGCGAATTCCCTGGCGCTTGCCGCGACCGGTATCGATGCTGCCACCCGTGTCGCGGATGGCACCCTGGTCAGGGATGATGCCGGTGAGTTGAGCGGTGAACTGATCGGTGCCGGCGCCTTTCTGCGGCTTGCCGCCCGCATTCCGGCAACTTCCGATGCGACCTGGGACCAAAGTCTGCAACTCACCGTGGATGATTATCTGAAGGCCGGGCTCACCACATTGCTGGATGTCGGCGGCAATACCGTTACGCCCCGCCATTATGAAGCGCTCGATCGCGCCGCTGCCAATGGCCTGTTGAACCTGCGGGTTTTCTACACGCTCAACGCCCAGAACGTCGTCGGGGCCAGCCCCGAAGATATCATCGAGGCCCTGGAAACCTGGGCACCACGCAGCGGCAATGATCGTTTTGGACAGTTTACCTACGGTGAAATGACCTATCAGGGCATTGCCGATCCGGCGGGTGTCGACTGGAACCCGGATCAGGCAAGCCTGGACAACTACGGGAATATTCTCAAGACCGCCGCACGCCGGGGCTGGCAGATTCACGAGCATTCCAACCGTGACGACAAGATGCAGGCCATTCTGGGCCTGATGGCAGAAGTCAACCGTGAAAGCCCCATTGCCGGGCTGCGCTGGACCATTGCCCATGCCGAAACCGCCTCCGATCAGACCATTGCCCAGGCGGCGGCGCTTGGCGTGCTGTTTGCCCTTCACAGTTCAGCACAGATGGGCGCCGTAGCCGCCGCGCAAGGGGGAGAAGATGTCAGCCGGGTGCCACCCATCCGTCAGATAGAGGCCAGCGGCATCATCTGGGGCCTGGGTTCGGATGGCACGGTGGTATCCGGCCACCATCCCTTTCATGATCTGGGCTGGGCCGTGAGCGGCCTGGCCCGCAATGGCGAGAAACTCTTGCAGGCCACGGTTTCCAGAGAGGCCGCTTTGCGTGCGCACACCATCAACAACGCCTACCTCTTGTTCATGGAAGATCGCCTGGGCAGTCTTGAAGCAGGCAAATATGCCGACCTGGTCGTGCTGGACAGCGACTATATGAGCGTGCCCGAAGCCCGCATCAGAGACATCCATCCCGTCATGACAATGGTGAATGGGCAGCTTGTATTTGAACAATGAACAAAGTGGTTTTTGAACCGGGGTTGCCCTGCGTTGAAGCCCAGGCGGGGATGACTCTACAATAAGTTTGCGCGGGGATGTCCAGAGGAAACAATCATGGCCAGATATGACACGCTGTTCACCATCAAACGGCTGTGGCTGATCTTCGGGCTTTCGCTGGCACTGAGTTTCTCTCTGCTGCTGTTTTTTGGCGGCAAAATCTATCAAATGGCGCCTCCGATGCCGGCGCGGGTGGCTTCCAGCGCCGGGCAGGAACTGTTCACGCTGGCGGACATCCAGCGCGGACAGAATATCTGGCAATCCCTGGGTGGGATGCAGCGCGGTTCGATCTGGGGACATGGCAGTTATCTGGCGCCGGACTGGAGCGCCGACTGGTTGCACCGGGAAGCCGAGGCCCTGCTCGACATTCTTGCCCGCCAGCGCTTTGGGCTGGGCTTCGACGCGCTGGCGGAAGCAGAGCAGCAGGGTCTGCTGGCGCTGGTCCGGTTGGAGATGAAGCGCAATACCTATGATCCCGTTTCAGGGCTCTTGACCCTGTCGCCGGAACGGGCCCTGGCGGTGGCTCAGGTCAGCGATTTCTATGGCAATATTTTTCAGGCCCGGGATACCCCGGTCTCGCAAGCGTTGCGGGAAGACTATGCCTTTTCGCGCTCGCTGGCGCTCGCTGATGCAGACCTGCATGCGTTCAATGGCTTCATTTTCTGGACCGCCTGGAGTGCGACCACCCTGCGTCCTGGCGACACGATTTCCTATACCAGCAACTGGCCCTACGAACCCCTGGTGGATAACCGGCCTTCCGGCAGTCTCTTTGTCTGGACCTTTCTGAGTATATTTCTGCTGCTGGCCAGTATCGGTGCGCTGGTGTGGTTCTACGCCCATCAGTACGACGTGTGGCGCGAAGACATGGAACCGGAAGGTGGGATAGCCGACCATAACCTGCTCAGTCAGGTGACGATTACCCCATCCATGCGCGCCACGGAAAAGTATTTCTGGACCGTTGTGGCCCTTATCGCCGCCCAGGTGCTGCTGGGCATCATTACCGCTCATTATGCCGTGGAGGGTCAGGATTTTTACGGCATCCCGCTGTCGGAATACCTGCCGTATGCGGTGACCCGCACCTGGCATACCCAACTGGCCGTGTTCTGGATAGCCACCGCCTGGCTGGCCACAGGCCTGTATGTGGCGCCCCTGATTTCCGGGCATGAGCCCAGGTTGCAGCGCCTGGGGGTCAATGTTCTCTATGGCTGTCTGCTGCTCATCGTGGTGGGCTCGTCGGCCGGTGAATGGCTGGGAATCAGACAGTTTTTCCAGAATCTGAGCGCCAATTTCTGGTTTGGCCATCAGGGCTATGAGTATGTGGATCTGGGCCGTTTCTGGCAGCTCTTTCTGTTTGTGGGCCTGCTCTTGTGGTTGCTGCTGATGCTGCGTGCGCTCTATCCGGTGTTGCGAGCCACAGAACACAGTGAAGGGCGCAGCAAGTCCCTGGTGTTCATGCTGGTCGTGTCCGCCAGTGCCATTGGTCTGCTCTATGGTGCGGGTCTGGTCTGGGGTGAGCATACCCCCATCAGCATCATGGAATATTGGCGCTGGTGGGTGGTGCACCTGTGGGTGGAAGGTATCTTTGAGGTGTTTTCCACCACAGTGATTGCCCTGCTGTTCGTCAAAATGGGACTGCTGCGCAGCTCCACGGCGGCCATTTCGGTGTTGTTTGCCACCATCATTTTTCTGGCCGGCGGGGTGCTGGGGACCTTTCACCATCTTTATTTCAGCGGCACCCCGATCGGCGTCATTGCTCTGGGCGGCGTCTTCTCCGCGCTGGAAGTCGTGCCCTTGGTCGTGATCGGTTTCGAGGCCTACAATCACGTCAAGCTGGAGCGCAAGGCGTCCTGGGTTTCCTACTATTACTGGCCCTTGATGTTCTTTTCGGCCGTCTTGTTCTGGAATTTTCTGGGTGCGGGTCTGTTCGGCTTTCTGATCAATCCGCCGCTGGCGCTGTACTATATGCAGGGCCTCAATACCACCGCGACCCATGCCCATGCTGCGCTGTTCGGGGTCTATGGCATGCTCGGCATCGGCCTGATGCTGTTTTGCCTGCGCGGTCTCAGTGCCGGGCGCCACTGGCATACCCAATGGCTTAAAATCAGCTTCTGGTGCTTCAATATCGGTCTGGCCATGATGGTGTTCATGTCGCTGCTGCCCCAGGGTTTGTGGCAGGCCTATAACAGTTACAGCCACGGCTACTGGTATGCCCGCTCGACGGAATTCATTCACAGCCCCCTCATGGAGGCACTGGTATGGGCCAGAGTCCCTGGTGACATCGTGTTTGCGGCAGGCGTCCTGGCGCTGTGTGGTTTTGTCATAGCGTTATATACGGGCGGAAAAGATAAAGCACTGCCCTGAGGGGAAGTACTCTAAAACAGATTCAATATCTCCCGTATCCCGATGGCCAGAAAGACGGCCAGGATCACGCCTAGCAGTATATTGGCCGCCCAGCCGTTTCTGGGCACGGTGCTGGTCCAGGGTAAATTGTTCAGATACAGCAGCGTGGCGGCCAGAAACGGAACGAACAGGCTGCCCACCACCGTGTAGGTGATGATGATCATGATGGGCCGGCCCAGAAAGGCGAAGGGGAGCGGGACCAATGTGACAAAGAGCAATGCCAGCCGATAGGGTGTGCTCGTAACCCGGGTGGCGGCATGGCGCGCTGCCGGCGATAATTTCCGGATGATCCCGTAACAGTCGGCGTACAGATAGGGCACGCTTTGCCAGACCCCCAGCAGTGATGCGAAGACGGCGGCCCAGAAGCCGATCGAGTAGGCCCAGAGGCCAAAAGGGCCGAGTACCTCGCCGAGCATCGCCGCCATGCCCGCTACCGCCTGACCATCGCTGAGGATACGTCCCGGCACAAAGAAAGTCTGGTTCGCGATCAGCGCGATCGCCACGCCAAACAAAGCGGTGAAGGTGTAGGCAAGGCCGACATCCTGGCGCACATAACCCAGCTGTTCCGGTTTCGTGAGTTGCTCCTCCTGCATCCAGTAACTGTAGGAGAGCAGCGTGATCGACCCGCCGATGCCACCGATCAGTGCCAGTACATACATGCCGGCGCCCGCTGGCACCGTCGGCAGCAACAGGCCCTTGAGCGCCGCGGCCGGTTCGCTGAAGGTCAGCAGGGCACAGAGCAGGATCGCAGAAGCCATCACCGCAACCAGAAATTTCATCAGTTTTTCGAAGCCTGCGTAACCACCGGTCAGCACGAAGGCACAGCCGAACAGGCTGTGCAGGACTGCGCCCCAGCCCTGGGAAATGGCGCCGCCGGTGAGATTGGCCAGGCCGAGCCCGGTGGCATTGGTGAGCGCGGCGGTAACGGCCACTGTCCACAGCAGCAGATAAATGCCGAAGTAGTAGTTGACCCAGGGCGGCAGGTGGGTGGCCCAGCCCTCGAGTGCGGTGGTGCCGGTGGCCAGTTGCCAGCGTGCAATGCCTTCGGTCAGCACGTATTTGAAGAATGCGCCGACCAGGATGGCCCAGAGCAGGACCACGCCATAATTGGCCCCGGCGACCGTCGTGGCGACGACATCGCCGGAACCGATGCCGGTGGCGGCAACGATGAGTCCCGGTCCGGCCAGTTTCAGGAGACGCATGTTTGCTGATGTGCCGGCAGCGCCCTATGACATCCGGTGTCCTTTCACGGTCAGCAACACATCTTCATGGCGCAGAATATACAGGGTGTAGCAGGCGGCCAGCATCGGCCAGGCGGCGAAAAAGGTCAGGTTGCCAAAGCCCAGATAAAAGCGCCAGGAGATTAGCGTGGAAGAGGCGTGCAGCAAAAACACGGCGCCATAGGTCCAGCGCTTGTAAAGCCCGCCGACAAAGGCCAGCAGCAGAAGCAGCTCCAGACCACCCATAAGCAGTATTATCGTGCTCTCCAGGCCCTGAATATTGTAGAAGCGGGACATGATGCCGCTGGCGTGACCGGGATTGACAAACTTGTCCAGGGTCCACATCAACATGACCAGGAATACCCCCAGACGCAGGGCCAGCAAGGCCCTGGGCAGGTTTTTTTGCAGGTTTTCAGTATCGTTCATGGCGCGCTCCTTGTTTTGGGATTGTAAGTCTCTATTCTGGTTTCAGCCTCTCCGGCACACATCCCTGCCTCTGATATAGGCGGGCCTGGAGGTCACCCGCTGCCGCCAGGCCTGCACATTGGCGAAGGAATCCATTTCCAGATGGTCGCTGGCCTGGTAAAAGCCGGCCAGGCATTCCACCCAGGGCATGATGGCAATATCCACGATGCTGTAATCATCCATGATGTGCTCCCTGCCCTGCAAGCGCACATCGAGCACGTTCAGCAGGCGTTTGGTTTCATTGGTGTAGCGGATCATGGCATAGTCATCACTGGTTTTGTCGCGGGCAAATTTATAGAAGTGTCCGAACTGCCCGAACATGGGACCAATGTGAGCCGTCTGAAAAATCAGCCATTGCAGGTGGTCCATGCGTGCCAGATAATTCTGGGGCAGCAGGGTGCCGGACATGTCGGCCAGGTAGATCAGGATGGCCACGCTTTCCATCAGCAGCACCGGTTGACCCTCCGGCCCCTTGGGATCGAGAATGGCCGGAATCTTGCCATTGGGGCTGATCTTCAGATAGTCAGGGTCGAGTTGATCGTTGCGGGTGATGTCGATCAGATGGGCGTCATAGCTCAGGCCCATTTCCTCCAGCGCGATACCCACTTTCTGGCCGTTGGGGGTAGCCATGGAATAGAGCTGGATTTCTTCGGGCATGGTGGGCTGCCAACGGGCAGGGAACCAGACGGGTGAGGACATAAGCACTCCTGAGTAAAGGAATTTGATGATCGCGGTACATTCTACACAAGCAGGCGCCCTGCGTCTGTTTGCCTTGCTTTGTTGGCAATGGCCTGTTCAGCAGGAGAACTTTCGCAATCTTTGCACAAAGCCTGTCTCGACAGCAGATTTTTTTTTGGGCATAATGGCGCCCAATTTTTACCCATGATTCCGGCAGGTGACGATTGTGACCTGCCGTTTCCCATCCTACAGGTTGTGAGTAATGTTTCTTAGATTGATCCGTCAGTGCCTGGGTCGAGTGGTAGTCTTTGTCAATTGGCTGACCCGGCCGGCGCAGATTGAACGGACGGATGCTGAACGCAAGGCATTGGCTCTGGTGACCAGGGGAATGGCGCTGTACGAGTATTACGGTTGCCCCTTCTGTGTGAAAACCCGGCGTCAGATCTACCGTCTCAATCTCGACATCGAACGCCGCGATATCCGTCGCCGTCAGGTTCACCGCGATAATCTTCTGGCCGGGGGTGGCCAGCTGATGGTGCCCTGTCTGCGCATCGAAGAAAATGGCAAGGTGCAGTGGCTGTATGAATCCAATGACATCATTGACTACATCAACCGGCGCTTTGGTTCCACGGCGGAAGCTGCCCGGGCCTGAGAACTCGCGTGGGTTCGAACCCTTTGCCTGCCTGCGCTCACCTGCAATTTCTCTCTTTCAATCCTGTCTTTTAATTCAATCGGGCTGGCAGCAGAGTCTGCTTTCAGCTGCCTGAAGTCTTGCCGGAGCTGCCATGAGCGAATACCTGCCCTGCGTTGAAATTGAGCCCGCCACCGAGGCGGATGCTGCGGTCATCTGGCTGCATGGCCTGGGCGCCGATGGCCATGATTTTGCAGTGCTGGTGCCGGAGCTGCGGCTGCCGCCGTCAATGGCCATCCGCTTCATCCTTCCGCACGCGCCCCGTATCCCGGTGACATTGAACGCCGGTCACGTCATGCCGGCCTGGTTCGACATCATGGAACTGGGCCCGACGGGGCGCAAGTTCAACGCCGCCCAGTTGCTGGCGTCGGCAGCCGCGGTTCATGCCCTGATCGATCGGGAAATTGCCAGGGGCATAGACAGTGAACGCATCATTCTGGCGGGCTTTTCCCAGGGTGGTGCCGTGAATTTTCAGGCCGGCCTGACCTATGACAAGCCGCTGGCCGGGATTCTGGCACTGTCCACCTATTTCCCCACGGCACAGGCCATCGAAATCCATCCCGCCAATCATGGCATTCCCATCCAGATCTTCCACGGCACGGAAGATCTGGTGCTGGCGCTGGCGCTGGCCGAAGAAAGCCGCGACAAGCTTCGGGCCCTGGGTTTGCATCCCGACTTCAAGACCTATCCGATGGCACACACCCTGTGTCCCGAGGAGGTGCGCGATATTTCTGCCTGGTTCCAGGAAATCCTGCATTCAGAGGCTGCCAGGAGCTGAGGTTCCGGCCACCGCTTTACTCTCTTGTGCCAGGCTACTAAACTCGGTGCTCCGGGCTGGACCCTGAAAGAATAATAAAAAAAACAAGACAGCGGCAATGGCAGAGAGGAAGACGATGCCCAGGCGATGGTTTCAGTCTGCACTGATAACAGTGGTTCTCGCGCATGGAGCCTGGACTCCTGCTGTGCTTGCCCAGGACATTGTCAATGCGCCGGCTTTTTCCGACCAGGACCTCACCGCGCTGCCCGCTGAAAACTGGATCACCAACGGTGGCAATACCCTCAACCAGCGTTATTCACCCCTGACCCGGATCAACCGTTACAACGTTGGCGGCCTGAAAGCCAAATGGCGGACCGCGATGGGTTCCGGCGCCGAGTTCAAGAATGGCGGACAGGCGCAGATTCTGCATTATGAAGGGACCCTCTATGTCGCCAACGGCATGAATGATGTCTTTGCCATGGATGTAAAAAGCGGACGGATTCTGTGGACTCATCATGGCGAGCCGAATCCCCGCAGCGGCAATCCCATTGGCTGGGTCAGCCGGGGCGTGGCGCTGGGTGACGGCAAGGTATTCATGGCCCAGGTGGATGCGCGGCTCAAGGCCCTCGACCAGCAGACCGGGCGGGTGCTGTGGGACGTCGAAGCGGAACCCTGGAGCAAGGGCATCAGTATCACCAGTGCCCCCCTGTATTACCGGGGCCTGGTGGTGACGGGTTTTTCCGGCGGGGAAATGGGCACCCGAGGGCGGGTCAAGGCCTTTGACGCCGATACCGGGGAACTGGTATGGACTTTTTATACGGTGCCCGGCCCCGGCGAATTCGGCCATGACACCTGGCCCCAGGACAGCACGGCCTGGATGCAGGGCGGCGCCCCGGTCTGGCAGACGCCGGCCTATGACCCCGAACTCGGCCTGATCTATTTTTCCACCGGCAACCCCGGCCCCGACCTGCATGGTGGCGTGCGTCCCGGCGATAACCTGTTCAGCGTCTCCATTGTCGCGCTCGATGCCATGAGCGGCGAGTATCGCTGGCATTTTCAGCAGGTGCATCACGACATCTGGGATTATGATTCCCCCAATCCGGTGGTGCTCTTTGACGCGGTCTATGACGGGGTGATGCGCAAGGCTCTGGTGCAGGTATCCAAAACCGGCTGGGCCTATATTCTGGATCGGGCCACCGGCGAACCCCTGCTGGGTATCGAAGAGCGCCCGGTAGCCCAGGAAGCCCGGCAGGCCACGGCGGCCACCCAGCCCTATCCCGTTGGTGATGCCATCGTGCCCCAGGCCATCGACGCCGCGCCGGAACTGACCACGGTGGTCAACGAAGGTCGAATCTTCACTCCCTTCTGGGACGAGCCGATTGCGATGAAGCCCGGCACCATGGGTGGCGCCAACTGGCCGCCCAGTTCCTACGATCCTGAAAGTCATCAGCTGTTTGTCTGTGCCAGCGACCGTATCAGCACCTTCCAGGTGCAGGAAGAACTCAACGAACCGGGGGACAATGTCGTCTATATGGGCGGACGTTTTGCCCAGGCACCGGTGGACGACCGGGGTATTTTCGCCGCGTTGAACCTACGGACCAACACCCTGGACTGGCGCCGGGAATGGCGTGAGATATGCTACAGCGGCTCGGTGAACACGGCCGGCGGCCTGGTGTTTGTGGGGCGCAACGATGGCCGGCTGACGGCACTGGACAAGCGCAATGGCGACCAGCTCTGGGAATTCATGACCGATGCCGGTGTCAATACCACGGTGAGCACCTTCGAATACGAGGGTGAGCAGATGGTCGTGGTTCATGCCGGCGGCACGGCTTTTGCCGGCTCGAAACGCGGCGACGCGATCTGGATGTTTTCGCTGGATGGAAGCCTGGGGCCGGTCACGGCAGAGCAGGAGGCTGCACCATCAGCCGTCGCAACGGGCCCGGAAACAAGCCTGGTTGCCGATCTGGATAATGGCAGTGTCATTTACGATCAGGCCTGCGCCGCCTGCCATGGCGAAACCGGGCAGGGCGGCCAGGGCGGAGGCCCGCCGCTGGACCAGCCCCTGGCCTTGTCCCAGATCATGCTGGTGGTGAATGACGGCCGCAACACCATGCCGGCCTTTGCCGTCTTCAGTGCGCAGGAATTACTGGATATCAGCACCTTTGTAAGCGAAAAGCTCAAATGATTGGAGGATAGCCCGATGGCCGTCGATTTCCGTGGACACCCGATGTTTCCCCGGGGTTTCAACAGCCCCACCCGCTTCGAGGCGGATATTTATGACTGCGAGGTCTGGGGTGAAATTCCTTCCGATCTGGAAGGCCATTTCTACCGCATGCAATGTGACTTTGTGTACCGTCCGCCACAGAATGAGTGGCCCACCGGGTTCAATGGCGACGGCCATGTCAGCCTCTTCCGTTTTCACAATGGCTCGGTGGACTACAGTTCCCGCTTCGTCAAAACAGATCGTCTGGAGGCGGAAAAGGCGGCCCGCAAACGACTCTGGGGCGTCTACCGCAACCATTTCACCGATGATCCCAGCGTCGCGAATATTGATCGCAGTGCGGCCAATACCCACCTCTACTGGCACGGTGGACGGATGCTGGTCTACAAGGAAGATTCCCTGCCCTACGAAATCAATCCCTATACCCTGGAAACCATACAGGGCGGCTTCGACTACCAGGGCAAGTTCACCAGCAAGACGTGTTCGGCGCATCCGAAAATCGACCCGGTCTCCGGCGAAATGATCGCCTATGGTTATCAGGCCAAGGGGGATCTCAGCGACGATATTGCTGTTTACACCATCAGTCCCCAGGGTGACGTGACCAGGGAAGTCTGGTTCAAATCGCCCTATATCGGCATCATCCATGACATCGCCATCACACAGAAACATGTGCTGATTCCAGTGGTGGCCCGGACCACCAGCCTGGCGCGGTTGAAATCCGGAGAGCCGATGTGGGAATGGGATGGCAGCAAGGAAACCCTGGTGGCGGTACTGCCACGCGACGGCGAGGCCAAAGACATACGCTGGTTCCGTGGCCCGGCCCGCAACACCCTGCATTTTCTCAATGCCACCGATGTGGGGGATAAAATCACCATGGAACTGCCGGTGTCCGATGGCGAGACCACGCCTTCCCAGATGAAACGCTGGACCTTCAATCTCAATTCCAGCAGCGAATTTTTTGAAGAGGAAGTGATTTCCGTTGCCAACAGCCCGCTGGCACGCATGGACGATCGCTTCCTGTCTCTGCCTTACCGTTATGGCTATGTGGGCAATCGCGACCCCAGCCGGCCCTATGATACGGCCCGCGGCGGCAATCTGGCGGGCCGGGTCACCAATACCTATCAGCGCGTCGACATCCATAGCGGCGAACATCGTACCTTCTATGTGGGCGATACCCACGGCCTGCAGGAAGGCATGTTTGTGCCGCGCCGCAAGGACGCCCCGGAAGGTGATGGCTATCTGCTGGGCATCGCCAGCAATTATGCAGAAATGATGTCGGAGCTGGTGATCGTCGATGCCATGCGCATGGAAGAAGGGGCGGTTGCCACTGTCAAGCTGCCCTTCCGGCTGCGCAGCGGTACGCACACCAATTGGTTCCCGACCTGGGAACTGCCGCTGGTTTAGGGCAATGTTGATTAAGTCCTTGACCGTCACCCCTGCGCAGGCAGGGGTCCAGTAATATCAAGGTGGGCGCAGACTCCTTGGTGCGTGTGATGTCAGTTCAGCGAGAACAGGAGGAAGACAATGACACGAGGTATAAAGATCGTAACCCGGCTCCAGCTGGCGCGGCGTGATTTTCTGAAGCAGGTGTCTGTGCTGTCCGGCACCGCTGCGGTTATGGCGGCGCTACCCGCATCCGTGATGGCGGCTGTGCGCAGGATACCGGAGCAGGACAGCCGGCGCGCCAGTCCGGGGGAGCAGGATGAGGCCCTGGGCAACTATCCGGCCTATGCGGAAATCATTGGTTTTGGTGCCGGACACTTGCCGGTGACGACTCATGCAGACATGGCAGACCAGCAAATCCACGGCTGAGGGTTCTCCGGAATGCGTACAAATCTTTCCCTGGTGTCATCCAGCGCTCTGCTTCTGTTGTTGCTGGCAGCCTGTTCACAGGAGCCCGTTGCTGACTCTGCGGCCGGCGCTGACGCAGCCAATACCGGACTCGGTGAACGGATTGGGCGCCTCGCGGCAGCCCTTGCCAGTGCGGAGGATTTACGCGCCGTCAAAAAACTGCAACGGGCCTATGGCTATTATCTGGACAAGGGCATGTGGACGGATCTGGCGGAACTCTTTGCCGAAGATGCCGTGGCCAACTATCCGGCCGGTGTATTCATCGGCAAGGAGAGTATTCGCCAACATCTTTACGAAAATGTGGGTGGCGTGGAGATGGGGCAGGTGGGTCTGGGGGATGGCCGTCTCTACAACCATATGAATATTCAGCCGGTCGTGCATCTGGACCCTTCTGGCGGGGTTGCCGAGGGGCGCTGGCGGGCAATGGCGATGTTCGGTTCGTATGGCGCGGCTTCGGGGACCTGGGCCGAGGGCATTTACAACATGGTCTATATCAAGGAGGGGGACACCTGGAAAATTTCGAAGCTGGAATACGGCTCGGGTTTTGGCAATGCCTACACGCAGGGCTGGGGCGCCAATCCCGAGGCAGCACCCCGGCGTCGAAACCGAAGTCTGAAGCATCCGCCGGATGACGTTCGCAACATGCCCTGTGAAGGTTTCCCGGAAGCCTGTATTACTCCTTTTCATTATGACAACCTGGGCAATAGTGAGGCAGCCGGGGTCTGGTCCCTGGCCGCCGACCTGCCGTTGAGCACGGATACTGATTATCAACGCAGGGTGGGCGATCTGCTGCACCGGGCGCAGTTGCTGCGGGATGAACAGGAGCTGGAAAACCTTCAGCGAATCTACGGTTATTATCTCGATCGCGCCCAATGGGATCAGGTGGCGGACCTGTTCGCCGCCGATGGCACCATCGAAATGGCGCAGCAGGGCGTTTATGTCGGCAAGCCCCGGGTCCGGGAATTTCTGAATCTGTTGGGACCGCAGGGCCTGAAAGACGGCTGGCTGAATGACCATGTGCAGTTGCAGATCATCGTGGATGTGGCGGCGGATGGCCTGAGCGCCAGGGCCCGCAGCCGGGAATGGAACATGACAGGCGTCTATCAGGAGCACGGCGAATGGAGTGAAGGAGTCTATGAAAACAGCTTCGTGAAGGAAAACGGCGTCTGGAAGATTCAGGCCCTGCACTACTATCCGACCTTCATCACCGCCTACGACAAGGGCTGGACCGTCGATGCCCAACCAGCCCCCGGGGTCAGTGAGATCCTGCCTCCGGACCGGCCGCCCTCAGCAGTTTATGAGATTTTTCCCAGGGCCCAGGTACCCCCCTTTCATTACCTGAATCCGGTCACCGGCCAGCCACCCACCTATCCGGCTGTGGGCGCTCCTTCTGCGGCAGCCATTGCTGCGACGCTGATGCCGGAGCTTGCCTATGAGCCGGCCCCGGTGGTGGCTGTGGGGATGGCACTGGACCAGGCAGAGACCTTGATTCAGCAGGTCAAGGATCACCACGAGATCGAGAATCTGGAAAATGCCTACGGTTATTATCTCGACAAAAATCTGTGGAACGATCTGGCGGATCTGTTTGCCGTGGACGGTTCCATGGAGCTGGCCCAGCGCGGCATCTATCGTGGCAGGGAGCGGGTCAGGGCGTTTCTGTTTCAGGTGTTCGGGGCTGAGGGGCCGGTCACAGGCCGCCTGGGCAATCATCTGCACATGCAGCCGGTGATTCATCTTGCCGCCGATGGTCGTTCTGCCAGGGTGCGCAGCCGCATGTTGCAACAATTGAGCTTCAGCGGCCGACCCTCCATGGGGGCGGCGATTTATGAGAATGAGCTGGTGAAGGAGGATGGCGCCTGGAAATTCAAATCAACGCACGCCTACAATACCTTCACGGCGGCTTATGAGGGTGGCTGGGTGAAAAACCCGGGGACCCGGGTACCTGGCCCCAGCGCATCGTTTCCTCCCGATGCACCACCAAGCCTGGAATTTCAAATGTTTCCCACGGTGTACGAAATTCCCATCCATTATGCCAATCCGGTTACGGGGCCGTAGAGAGTCTCTGCATAAGCCTGGAGTGTCTCTGCTGTGTTGGCCGGCCAAAATGGGCGGCCTGGGTTCTTCTGTATTTGACTGTAAGGTATATTTTTTATCGGCCTGATAGGGAAGTATAGGCTGTTCGGCTCAGGCAGGAGTGATGGCATTTTGCCTTTGTTTCGAGTGCAAGATTTTATTACCTCAAAGGGAACATCTCAGGTAGAATCAAACGCTTGCAGTTTCACAGAGCGAAGCCTCCGTAATGATGATGCGCACAAAACGCAAACAAGCATGAAAAGCAGTATGGAAAAAGAAAAGCAGATATTCGAGAACTTTCCTCTGGCCCTGTGTCGCCTGGATGAAAACGGAAAGTTTCTGTTTGTCAACAAGGCATTCGAGACTTTTTTCGGTTACAGCAGAGACGAGTTGGCACAATTGACATTCCCCGATCTCCTGCAGGGTGTCTTGCAGGAGGAGTGGGAGCGGCAGGCTGGATTGATTCTGGCTGGTGAGTTGAAACGTCAGGTTGTCAGCCGCGTCCGGAAAGATGCCGCAGTTGAAAAAATTGATGTGGTCTATCAGGTGGTGTCAACAGAGATGGGCGCCGAGATATGCATGACAGTACTTGACTCTATATTGCTTCCTGTTCCTGACGAAAATCGCCATGGCAGAAAACAGCAGGACAGATGGCGTGAGCAGCTTGAATTCCTGATTGAAAATGCTACCGATGCTGTTTATATCTATGATGATCTGAGACAGATTATTTACGCCAACAAATATGCCTGTCAGATGACAGGGTATACAAAATCCGAATTGATCGGGATGAGCATTGCTGATGTCGACCGGTTTATTTCTGCAAGCAGGGGAGAAGAGCTCAGACGCAAGGCGCAAGCCGGGAATAAAGTGCTCTTTGAGACGGAACATATCAGAAAGGATGGGGCTTTCGTTCCTGTAGAGATATCCCTGGCTGTCAACAGCTTCGATGATCTGACCTATTATAGTGCGTTTGTCCGTGATATTTCGGAACGCAAGAGAGCATCACGGGAGTCCCAGGAATTGCGCTTTGCCATCGAAAACACGCTGGATGCCGTTTATCTTTACGACGGCTCCGGAAAAATTCATTATGCCAACAAGACGGCGTGTGAAGTGCTGGGTTATTCCAGAAGCGATATTCTGAAAATGAGTATCGGTGATCTTGACCCAAGCTTTTCCGTGATAAGCAATCGGGCGCGCTGGGACAGCATGCAGGCCAAAACCGCCAAGCCCCTGCAATCCGTTCATCACAAGCGAGATGGCACCCCGTTCCCTGTCGAGATCAATTCTTCCGTCACCATATTTGATGACAAGGAATATGCGGTGGCCTTTGTTCAGGATATTACGGAACGCCTGAAGGCACAGGAAGCGATCAGAGAGGGCGAAGAACGATTCAAGATCATTGCCGATACGTCGCCGGTGGCACTGATAATCAGCCGCATCGATGACGGTAAAATTCTGTATGCCAACAAGCAGGCGGATTTGTTTTTTGAACGCGGTCCCGACGAGTTTTCCGGCTCCTCGATTATTGATTTGCTCAATGACAAGGGTGTCGAGCAGGAGGTTGTTCAGTTTGTAAAATCCGGCGTGGAAGTGCGGAATCAGGAAATCATGCTGTCGTATTTCAATGCCCCGGCAGTATGGGCCTCTCTCAATACACGCGCTTTCGAACTTCAGGGTGAGCGCGTGGTGTGCTGCGTTTTTCTGGACATCACCGAGGCCAGAGAGTTGTCCAATCAGTTGAGTTACCAGGCTACCTATGATGACCTGACCGGCCTGGTCAATCGCCGCGAATTCGAGGACCGTTTGCAGGAGGCGATCGAGATCGCCCATGAGCGCAAAACGAAGAATGCGCTGTGTTATCTGGATCTTGACCAGTTCAAGATAATCAATGACACCTGCGGCCATATGGCCGGGGATGAACTGCTCAGGCAACTGGCTCAGGTGTTGTCGCGCTGTGTCAGGCGCGATGATACATTGGCTCGCCTGGGCGGGGACGAGTTCGCCATTCTGCTGGAAAATTGTCCCCTGGATAATGCAGAACGGGTTGCTGCCAATGTTCGTCAGGTGGTCCAGGATTTCCGGTTCATGTGGAAGGACAATACCTTTAATATTGGGGTCAGTATCGGTCTGGTGCCCATTGCCACCGAGGGGGAAACCATTACCGATGTCCTGCGGCGGGCAGACACGGCCTGTTACGCGGCCAAGGAGGCAGGCAGGAATCGTATACATGTGTTTCATTTTGATGACGAGGAACTGGCACAGCGTCACGGAGAGATGCAGTGGGTGGCGCGAATCAATGCCGCGCTGGATCAGAACAGGTTTGAATTGTGGCAGCAAAGAATCGTGCCAATCACAGGCGCCGAGGGTGACAGCGGTCATTTTGAATTGTTGCTGCGGATGCGGGATGAAAATGGCAGGCTGATTTCTCCCGGCGTTTTTCTGCCGGCGGCGGAACGCTATGATCTGGCTGCGAGAATAGATCGCTGGGTGGTACACCAGACTTTCCGGTGGTTTGAAGAGCATCCTGCGGAGCTGGAAAATCTGACTGTCTGTGCCATCAATCTGTCCGGGCAATCCTTGAGTAACGTTGATTTCCTGCGCGAAACCATCCAGCTGTTTCAGGAATCCAGGATACCGGCGCACAAAATCTGCTTTGAAATCACCGAAACGGCGGCGATAGCCAATCTCGCCTTCGCCACCCAGTTCATGCAGTCGCTGAAGCGGCTGGGGTGCTCGTTTTCACTGGATGACTTTGGCAGTGGGCTATCTTCCTTTGCCTACCTCAAGAATCTGCCGGTGGACTATGTCAAGATCGATGGCTTTTTCGTCAAGGATATCATCGGCGACCCGGTGGACCTTGCGATGGTCAAGGCCATCAATGACATGGCCCATGCGATGGGCAAACGAACCATAGCGGAATTCGTCGAAAACAAGGCCATTCTGGCTGCGCTCGTTGAGCTGGGGGTTGACTATGGACAGGGCTACGGGATTGCAGTACCGATGCCGATGATCAACAGTACACAAGCATGACGGACGAAGGGCTCACGACCGGGTGCTTTATCGAGCTCAAGGACATTGTCCGTTCTTTCCCTGAGGGCCTGCACAGGCATCCGGTGCTGCAGGGCGTCTCGCTGACGATCGGCCGCGGCGAAACCGTGGCGCTGCTGGGCCGCAGTGGTTCAGGCAAGTCCACCCTGCTGAATATCATCAGCGGTATCGATAGGCCGGATCGGGGTTCGGTGCTGGTGGACGGTTTTGATCTGATGAGCATGAACGAAACGGCCCGGACCCTCTTTCGCAGGCGGCATATTGGTTTTATCTATCAGTTTTTCAACCTCGTCCCCAGCCTGACGGCTGCTGAAAACATTGCGCTGGTACTGGAGCTCAATGGAATCTCTGTTCAGGAAACGGCACTCAGGACCACTGATATCCTGGAGCAGATAGGGCTGGCGACAAAAGGCCATTTGTTCCCGTCCCAACTTTCCGGTGGTGAGCAGCAGCGGGTGGCAATGGCGAAGGCCCTGGTTCATTACCCGAAAATTGTGCTGGCTGATGAACCCACCGGCAATCTGGACGCTCATACGGGTCACGCCATGCTGCGTGTACTGGGAGATCTGCTGGCCAAAAACAGCAGTGCCATGCTCCTGGTTACCCATAGCCTGGCGGTGGCTAAAACTGCCGATCGGATAGTGACCCTGGAGGACGGCATTCTTGCCGAGCGTGATGGTGATTTTGCCTGGTAGCCTGACACATGTGCCGTTCTGGCCGGGTCCCTTGCTCAGGCGCAGTGCTCGCCGTTACATCCGTCAGCATCCCTGGCAGACCTGGCTGAATTTCCTCGGCATCATGCTGGGCGTGATGATGACCGTGTCCGTGGATCTGGCCAATAACAGCGCCCGGCGGGCATTTGCCCTGTCGCTTGAAACCATCAACGGGGCCATCAGTCATCAGATCGTCGGAGGCTCGACAGGGGTTCCGGATGCCACATTTACTGCACTGAGAACCCGGCTGGGTATCCGGCGCAGTGCGCCAAATCTGTCTGGCCAGATCCGGATTCAGGGTGAGGCGTTTACCCTGCTGGGCATGGATCCCCTGAGCGAAGTCTCGCTGGCCCGGCAGCGCCCCGGCATCGGTGGCAATGCCGGTATCGGGGGAGCCGGCCTGCTGGCGGCGCTGGAACATGAAAATGCGGTCTTCATGAGCCGGGAAACCGCCGCCCGTCTGGGTCTGGCCCAGGGTGAGAGTTTTCAATTGTTTGCCGGTGCCCGGCCACACCAGGCCTGGTTGGCGATGACCTTTGCCGGGGAGAATGCGGCGGCTACCGAAGGTCTGATCCTGACGGATATTGCCGTGGCGCAGGAACTGCTCGATCGCCTGGGCTATCTGAACAGCATCGACCTGGTTCTTTCGGAGGCGCAGTTGGCGGCCGTGCAGGACTGGTTGCCGCCGGCCCTGACGCTGGTGGCAGCAAACGAGCGCAATGATGCCCTGCTGCAAATGACGACGGCCTTCCATACCAATCTGCTGGCCATGAGCCTGCTGTCCCTGCTGGTCGCTGCCCTGCTCATCTACAACACGGTGACCCTGTCGGTGCTGCAGCGCCAGCAAACCCTGGGTATCTACCGTTCCCAGGGTGTCAGTCGGCGCGAAATTTTCCTGCTGATTCTGGGGGAAACCGGCGTGCTGGGCCTGCTCGCAAGCCTGGTTGGCATCGGCCTCGGCTTGCTGTTGGGGCGTTCACTGGTGGGGCTGGTGAGCCGTACCATCAATGACCTGTATTTCAATGTGCATGTCAGCAGCTTTCTGATTGAACCCCTGTCCCTGCTCAAAGGCCTGGGCCTGGGGGTGGGCATTGCCCTGGTCTCCGCCGCCCTGCCCGCCTGGCGGGCCACCCACTGCCAGCCGCTGAGCCTGCAACACAGGGCTGTCAGTGACCGCCGGTGGCAAGCGTATATGCCATCACTGGCGGTGACGGGACTCATCCTGATGGCGGCCGGGTTTCTGATCCTGAGACCACAATACGGTTCGCTGTTGGCAGGCTTTGCGGCCCTCACCCTGATCATTGCCGGCTTCTGTTTTCTGGTGCCGCCGCTGTTGTCACTTTTTTTGTGGGCATTACTGGGCCTGTTCGGACAGCGCTTGCGCGGAACCGGCAGAATGGCATTGCGTGGCATTCAATTGGGCATCAGTCGTACCGGGCTGGCGGTGGCGGCACTGACCGTGGCCCTGTCGGTGACGGTGGGCGTGGGCGTCATGGTTGGCAGTTTTCGGGATACGGTCATTCTCTGGCTGGAGCAGTCCCTCGGCGGCGATATTCAGATCAGCCGTCCAGGCGCTCTTCCGGGTGCGGGCATCACGCCGGCCTTGCAGTCTCAGATTGCGCAGATGGACGGCGTGGCCGCCGTTAGCGGCACCTTGCTGCGGCAGGTGGAATCGGTGCTGGGTCCTGTGCGGCTGACCGTCAGTCCGGTGCCGGCAGGGGATAACTTTTATCTCAAGGACGGCACCGCAGCGCAACTGGCTGCCTTTGATCGTGGTGAAGGGGTATTGATATCCGAGCCTCTGGCCTATCAGGGCAGACTCAAGATCGGCGACTCGCTTGGTATTCATACGGATCAGGGGCTTCAGAATTTTCCCATCCTCGGTATTTTTTACGACTATACCTCCGGTATCGGGCTGGTGGGGATGCCGCAGCGTTTGTACGGGCAGTGGTGGCAGGGAGGGACTGTCTCGCGCTTGACGGTTGTCGCTCAAACGCAGGGGGCGGCTGCGGAAACGCTGCTGAGCAGGCTCAGAGCGCTGCCCGCGATGCAGGGGCAGCGTTACTTTGTCAGCTCAAACCGACAGATTCGGGAGCTGACCCTGGCCATTTTTGATCGTACCTTTGCGATTACCAATGTGCTGCGATTGCTGGCGATCCTGGTGGCTTTCGTCGGTGTGCTGTGTGCCTTGATGGCCTTGCAGCTGGAGCGGCTGCGGGAATTTGCGTTACTGCGGGCCACCGGGATGACATCGGCCCAGATCATGCAATTGGTGCTGGTGCAAACCGGGCTCATGGGCCTGTGTTCCGGGCTGCTGGCATTGCCCCTGGGCCTGATGATGTCCGAGGTGCTGATCGATGTGATCAACAGGCGCTCCTTTGGCTGGAGCATGCAGCATATCGTGCCGGGCAATGTGTTGCTGGAAGCGGTGATACTGGCCTTGCTGGCGGCGCTGTTGGCAGGATTGTATCCGGCGTTGCGGGCTGGCAGGATATCTCCGGCCCTGGCCCTCAGGGAGGAATGAAGAATGCGCAGCCTGCTGCTCGGTTTGATTCTATTGCTGGCGGCTTGTGAGGCTCCTGCGCCACCCCCGGCGCCCTCCCTGGCGCTCGGGGAACTTCTCGGCGGCGACAATGTGGAAGGTTTTCAGCGGGCCCAGGGTCTGCGCACATTCAGTTTCCCTGAAGACCATGGCCCCCATCCCGGCTTCCGCAATGAATGGTGGTATCTGACGGGAAATGTCCACACGGACAGCGGCCGGCACTTTGGCTATCAAGTCACTTTTTTCAGTACCGCGCTGGCGACCGAAGTCTCCGCCGGACCAGAAACGTCAGCCTGGCGCGGCACCAGCGTGTGGATGGCTCACGTGGCGCTCACCGATACGGAAGCGGGACGGCATCAGGCGCTGGAGCGGTTTTCCCGGCAGAATCCGGGTTTGGCCGGGGCGCAGGGGCAGCCTTTCCGGGTCTGGCTGGAAGACTGGAGCCTGAGGGCCGTGGCGGGAGACGCTTTCCCCTGGCAGCTTACCGTAGTGGATGAGGATCTCGCGCTGAATCTGCGCATCAGCCCGCAAAAACCCCCGGTATTGCAGGGTGAGGCCGGCTTGAGTCAGAAAAGTCCGCAGCCCGGCAACGCCTCTTATTATTACAGTCTGACCCGGCTGGCGACTGAGGGCGAAATCCGGGTCGGTGAACGAGCGTTTCAGGTCAGCGGCGACAGCTGGCTGGACCGGGAGTGGAGTACCAGCGCCCTGGCGCCGGATCAGAGCGGCTGGGACTGGTTCTCGCTGCAGTTCGACGATAATCAGGAACTGATGTATTACCAGTTGCGCGATCGCAAGGGCGAAACCCACCCCAACAGTCAAGGCAACTGGACGGACAGCTCGGCAAAACAGACCCTGATACGGCCCCAGGACATGCAGCTGGAAGAACTGCAAACCTGGACCAGTCCGGCTGGGATCGTCTATGCCACGCGCTGGCGGATGCATTATGGCGATCATAGCTGGGCGGTGCAGGCGGTGCTGGATGACCAGTTGATGGACCTTTCGCTGCCCTATTGGGAGGGGGCGGTGCGGGTGCTCGATGAGGCAAAGGGTGAACAGGTGGGCCAGGGTTACCTGGAAATGGTGCGGGAGCGCTGAACAGGCTTGTTCAACTCTCCCGGCCTGACATCGCCCGGCCTGTCAGTTGCAATTATTCAATGGTTTCTATAATCTTCGTGCCCTTTTAAAGTCCCGCAGGTTTCCATCATCATGAAGAAAAAAGGATTTGAGCTGATCAATAATTTCCGTCTTACCAAGGGGACGGCATTTACACTTGAGGAAAGGGACGAGTATGGCTTGACGGGTCTGCTGCCACCCCGTGTCAGCACGCTGGAGCAGCAGGTGGAGTGGGTGCTTGCCAATTTGCGCCGCAAGCCTGACCCCATCGACAAATACCGTTACCTGGCCTCCTTGCAGAAGCGTAACGAACGGCTTTTTTATCGTTTGCTGATAGACCATATCGAAGAGTTGATGCCCATCATTTACACGCCGACGGTGGGGCAGGCCTGCCAGGAATTTGCCTATATCTACCGGCAGACCAGCGGCTTTTATATTTCCATAGACCACAGGGGGCGCATCCATGACATTCTGGATAATTGGCCGGAAGAGGATGTGCGTCTGATCGTGGTCACCGACGGTGAACGGATTCTCGGTCTGGGCGACCTGGGAGTCAGCGGCATGGGCATTCCGATTGGCAAGCTGGCATTGTATTGCGCCTGTGCCGGGATCCATCCCGAGCATTGCCTGCCCATCATGCTGGATGTGGGAACGGATAATGATCATTTCAGAAACGATCCGCTTTATCAGGGCAAACGCGAACGACGGGTACGCGGGACGGAATATGACGAATTCATGGCGGAATTCGTGGCCGCCGTCAAAAGCCGCTTTCCACAAGCGCTGCTTCAGTTTGAGGACTTCGCCACACCCAATGCCGTGAGCTTGCTGGAGCGATACCACGATGAACTGCTGTGTTTCAACGATGATATCCAGGGCACTGCCGCCGTGGCCCTGGCGGGGCTGTATGCCGCAACCCGGATCACCGGGCAGCCACTGCATGAGATGCGTTTCATGTTCATGGGTGCCGGTTCTGCGGCTACCGGTATCGGGCGTCTGCTGAGTATCGCCCTGCAGCGGGAAGGACTCAGTCAGGCGCAAGCCAACGCCCGCTGCGTCTTTATCGACAGCAAGGGCCTGATTACCCGTTCCCGGGAAAGTCTGACATCGCACGCGGCCGCGTTTGCCTCTGAGCTCGAGCCCATGTCCATGCTGGAGGCCATCGACGTCTTCAGACCCCAGGCCCTGATCGGCGCCACCGGCAGGCCCGGTGGCTTCACCCACGAGGTGATCGGCGCGATGGCGCGCCTGAATCCGCATCCGATCATTTTTGCATTGTCCAATCCTACCGCCAATGCTGAATGCACGGCGGAGGATGCCTATGAATACAGCGAAGGGCGGGCGATTTTTGCCAGTGGCAGCCCCTTTGGTGTGGTCAATATCAACGGCGAGATCAGGGTGCCCGGACAGGGCAATAATGCCTATGTCTTTCCGGGTCTTGGGCTGGGCGTCCTGCATTCGGGGGCCAGTCGGATTACCGATGATCTCTTGATCGCCGCTGCCCAGGCCCTGGCGATGAGTGTTGCCCAGACCCAGATCACGCACGGTTGCCTCTATCCGCCGCTCAACCAGATCCGCCAGGTGTCATTGGAGATAGCTTTTGCGGTGGCGACCATGGCGGCGCAGACAGGTCTTACGGACAAGGTGATCGATGCTGCCTTTCGTGCCGACATGATGGCAAGCATGTATGAACCCCGTTATTGAATTTTCAGTCTGCTCTTGCCTGGATAAAGGTGTGAGGTTTGCACAATTGTTTCATCATTCTTCCTCAATACCCTGTCAGCATGGACCACGTTAAAAGAAGAGCCTGAAACAGGTCTATCTGGAACCCCTCCGTCCGCTTGCTGGAGGGTGAAACAGGGTAACAGGATAGTAACAGGATAGTACTTGATTCTTGCTATGAGGTGGTTTACTTTACCTCAGCTTTATAAGGGGGCGGTTCAACATAATCAGAAATTTTGAGGCCAGTAAATTTTTTGGTCGGAAAGTTGATTGATGCGGATCAACGGATGTCTTTAAAGTTTTGTTCTCAGTCTTTCCAGGTTGCCGTAGTTGTGCTGAAATCAGAACCGTATTCAATGTCGGTTCGTCTTGCTTGGGATGTGTCTGATGGATTTCTTGTCTTGGCTTGAAAATAGTGCCCCTGCGATCTACATTCGTGAGGATCTCTGGGGGTATCCGATTACACTGTCCAGTCATGGCATTGGCATGGCCATTGTCGTGGGTGTGGTGGTTGCGGTAAACATGAGGGTGCTGGGCTTTGCGCCGGGGATTCCGGTGCATTCTCTGCAGAAGCTGTTTCCAATAGCCTGGGGCGGGTTTTTCCTGAACCTGGTCTCTGGCCTGGCTTTGTATGCGGCAGGCGCAGTGGCCTATACCTTCCAGGGAGCCTTTCAGTTGAAATTGGGCCTGATTGTGCTCGGAGGCATTCTCATGAAGGTTCTGATGACGGGTATCCGGGAGGGCAAATCCGAGGGAATGATCAAACTCATTTCCATTGCCTGTTTGTTGAGTTGGTTTGGCGCAGTCGTCACTGGCCGTTTGATGGCCTATCTGGCCTGAGGAGAGAAATCCATGAGTCCTGAAATTCTTTCCTGGTTCGAAGCCACATGGGTAGGCGTACAGATGCGCGGCATCTACTGGCTTTGGCCGATGATGGAGACACTGCACTTTATTGGCCTGATCATCATGTTTGGTGTCCTGATGGTCATTGACCTGCGGGTAGTGGGCGTTGCCAAATTCATTCCGATGAAAGAGGCGATGAAATTCATTCCGGTGGCACTGGCAGCCTTTTCAATCAACCTCTTGTCGGGCATTGCCTTCTTCTGCGGTGACCCCTTCCGTTATGCCCCCAATATTTCCTTTCAATGGAAAATGGGTCTGATCATACTGGCCGGTATCAATGCCCTGTGGTTCTGGTTTGGTGAACATGCCAAGCTGTCCAGGCTGGCTGATGGCGAGGATGCGGAATTTCAGGCCAAGGTCATTGCCGGACTTTCCCTGTTGATCTGGATCGGCGTCATCATCGGTGGCCGCATGATTCCTTATCTCGAAGCCTAACTGTCGGACTTGGGTGCGTATAAAAAAGAGGGCAATGCCCTCTTTTTTATGGCTGTCAACTGAAATAGGCGCCGGCACAGGACAGCAGTACCATGACAAACAGCACCCACTTCAACACACTCTGGGGTACCGCGATGGCGAACTGAACGCTGCACATTGCGCCGGCGACGGTACCAGCGGCCATGATGAGGCCGGGAATCCAGAGAACCTGGGAGCGGATAACGAAGACTGTCAGGGCGACCAGGGTCAGAGTCGCCGTAATGGCCATTTTCAGGGCATTGGTGCGTACCAGATCGTAACGTAGCCCGCCTGCCAGTGCGGCGATCAGAATGAAGCCGACGCCCGCCTGAACGAAGCCGCCATAGATACCGGCCAGCAATAAGCCGACCCAGGCGAGAGGACGTTCCTTCAGGGTATGGGTGGGCGTACCTGGAGGCGGGGCAACGATGGACGGATTGATCAGCATGATCATGGCCATGGTCAGCATGGTGACCAGCAATGCCGGTTTCAGCCAGGAGACAGGCAGATAGGAAGCCAGTATCGAACCCAGCAGAGCACCCAGCAGACTCGGAATGAGGGTGGGTACGATGGTCGCGGGTGCCAGTTTGCCTTTTTTATGGAAACCTCGTGCCCCGGCGACAGATTGCAGGAAAATACCGACGCGGTTGGTGCCGTTGGCAATGTCGGCCGGAAGCCCCAGCATCATGAAGGCAGGCAGGGTCAGCATCGAACCGCCGCCGGCAATCGTGTTGATAAAGCCTGCCAGAAAGCCGGCACCTACCAGCAAGGGTACCGATAACAGCGTTATTTCAAATTCCATGGAGTGATATCCTGCACGGGATCGATGATCGGGAAGAGTATCAGGGGCAACTGCCTGAAAAACAGCGCGCAGAATGGCCCAGGAGCCGATGGCATGTCAATTGTTCCCGCCACCGCAGTAGAATCATCCTGGGTCCGACAGGACTCCGATGACGTTTGCCCGGGCGGGGATTGTGTTGTTGACCTGATGCCTTCTGATGTTCGATAGTCAACATTTCAGCTTATTTGATCAGGCCCGCATTTTGGATATGACAGAGCGCTCGTTTGCCGGTCCCGGACCGCTACAGATTCATCAGGAAGCACTGGCAGCCGGTAAATTCATCATTCAGCAATGCAGGGACTGTGGAAGGCATATATTCCATCCCCGGGTGCTTTGCCAGCACTGCGGTTCAACTGAACTGAAATGGATCAGCCCCACGGGCAGAGGCACGGTCTGTTCGACCAGCATCGTGCATCAGACGCCGGAACGGGGAGGGGATTACAGCATTGCCCTGATCGACCTCGAGGAAGGTGTGCGACTGATGGGCCGGGTCGTGGACGTGCTGCCGGAAAAAGTCAAAATTGGCATGAAGGTCAGTGCCCAGGTGAGCCTTATCGATGGTGAACCGGCCCTGGTTTTCATTACCGTGGAACAGGGAGCAAGCGAATGGTGAATGTCTTCAGGGGGGTTCTGATCCATATCAAATCGCAACCCAGCCATTTTCCTTACCATTGCAGACATGCAGTGGCAGGCTTTCGATCAGGAGAAATGATATGAGAATCAGACAGCTCTTGCTGGTGGCGGCGTCCCTGCTGCTGGTTTTTGCCACGGCTTGCCGAAGCTATCCGGACTATAGCGGGGATTTTCGTTTTCCGATCATGCGCGGTGATATCGCACGCGGGCAGCAGGCCTTCATAGAACTGGAATGCCACCAGTGTCATGTGGTCAGTGGGGTTGAGTTACCCGCCTTTTCCGGGCCGCAGCCGGTAAGGGTGGAACTGGGTGGAGAGCTGATTTTTGCCAAAACCTATGGCAATCTGGTGACCTCCATCATCAATCCCGATCATGTGATTTCCGATAAATATCTCAGCTCTCTGCCGAGGGAGCAAAGACGCCGGACGACGTCGTCTCCGATGTATCTGAAAGAAGAAATGAAAGTGACGCAGTTGATAGATATCGTCGCCTTCCTGAATTCCAGATACAGCCTGCTGCCTGGCTATACCGAGTATTACTATTAGAGAAGGCCGTCACCCCAGCTGTTTTCGAAGAAATGGGCCGCCAGCGGATTGCGTTTGCGGGGGCTGGTTTCGCGGGGGCGGAATTGCTCGGGGATCTTGTCCGCAGGTAACTGGTACCCCACCGTTATCATGGCAAGGGGAGTATAGCGCTCGGGAATCGCGAAGTTCGTCCGGGCCTTGTCAGGCATGAAGCCCGCCATCTGGTGGGTCATCAGGCCCAGCGCGGTGGCCTGGATGCAGAGGCTCATGGAGGCGGCGCCGGTATCGTAGGAGCCCCAGTTATTGGGCATGCCGTTGTGGCTGAAGCAGGTGTCATGGCAGGCGAGAATCAACAGTGGGGCGTGCTGCACCCAGGCTTTGTTGCCCTCTGCAAGACAGTCGAAGCCCTTCTGCCAGGCCTCCGGGTTTTTGAAACGATTGACAATGATATAGCGCCAGGGTTGGTCGCCAAAGCAGGACGGTGCCCAGCGTGCGGCTTCGGCCAGACGCCGAATGTCATCCGCGCTGACCTGCCGCTCCGGGTCGTAGGCGACGCCACTCCATCGCTCGGATAACAGGGCGTTGATGGGGACAAAGGTATCAATCTCTTTGGAAAACATAAAAATGTCCTGGGGATCAGAAATTGTGTCTGGCGGGCCGTCATCCCCGCGTAAGTAACTCGTCATCCCTACGCAGATGGTTTTTGTACAGCCTGGCAGGCGGGAATCCAATAAATGCCGGGGGATTCTAGCGACTGCCGGCGGACAAGTGAAGGGTTTGTTCTCCCGGAAGTGTCTTGTTCCTTGCCGGCGAACCTTGAAAATTCCCGCGTCGCCACTACACTTGTAAAATCGGGACTTGTAAAATCGGGCGTCGGCTCCGGGGGGCTGAACTAATGGGCCTGATGGCGGTCCAATGTGCGTAGTGATAGAATGCACCCCTGACATGAGGCGCTAACGTGAGGGAAGACAGGTAGCTTATGAATACAGAGACAGGCAGACAGCTTCAGATTATCGATACCATGGTGCCGGGGCGTGATCTCAATGCCTATATTACGGCGGTCAACCGTATCGCCGTGCTGACGGCCGATGAAGAGCTGGAGCTGGCGAACCAGTATTATTACCATGATAATCTTGATGCCGCCCGTAAGTTAGTACTTGCTCACCTGCGTTTTGTCGTCTACATGGCAAAGACCTATTCCGGCTATGGCCTGTCCGAGGCTGATCTGATTCAGGAAGGCAATGTCGGATTGATGAAAGCCGTCAAGCGCTTCAACCCCGAGGTGGGGGTGCGTCTGGTGTCCTTTGCCGTGCACTGGATAAAGGCGGAGATGCACGAGTTTATCCTGCGCAACTGGCGCATCGTCAAGGTGGCGACGACCAAGGCTCAGCGCAAACTGTTCTTCAACCTCCGGGGCTCCAAGAAGCGTCTGGGCTGGCTCAGCAAGGAAGAGGTGGATGCCGTTGCCAGTGATCTGGGCGTTGATGCAGAGACCGTGATGCAGATGGAAGGGCGCATGGGCGCCTACGACACGTCCTTCGATGCCCCCCCGGGTGCCGATGAAGATGAGGATTTTCAGGCGCCAGCCCATTACCTGGAAGACAGTCGCTATGACCCCGCTATCAGTGCCGAGGCCGATGATTGGGAAAAGAGCAGTACTGAAGGTCTTTATATCGCGTTGAATGAGCTGGATGAGCGCAGCAAGGACATTCTGGCCCAACGCTGGTTGAGCAATGAAAAATCCACCCTGCATGACTTGGCGGCAAAATATCAGGTATCCGCTGAACGCATCAGGCAACTGGAAAAAAATGCGATGGACAAGGTCAAGGCGATTATGGAAGCCTGACCTTGCGTTTTGGCCTGCGCAACGACTTTTGCCCTTTCAATACAAAAAACATATGCCGTTGCAGAGATTGCCAAAGCGTAACCATCAGGGTTGGGTGCGCTGGGTTTGTTGTCTGAAAAAAGCCTCGCTCATGCTGAGCGGCTGCATCTGGGGAATGAGAGGGATGGCAATATTGATCATGGTTTCTGTGTCAGGTTCGATGTCTACGGAATGAACGTCTGCTATTTTTGTGGCCTCTGACTGGCTGGCCAGAATGGTGTTTGCAGTGCTGTTTGCCTGAACGGTGCCAACAATGATTCCCACGACTTCAACTGTGCCATCCTTGAATTCAAGCACCAGAGGTCCGCCGGAATTGCCCGGGACCTGATCACAATTGGTATACAGCACACTGTTGGTGCCAAGCAAGGCACGTGGTCCCGGACGCATGATGGTACATTGGTCGGATACTTCTACCGTCGAGTCATCCAGCACATCTGCAAGCGTCGTTGAATAGAGCTTAACCACAGCCGCACCGGATTCGATACTCTCCATGACTTCCTCAAAGGTCCGCGTGCTCATGGTGAGCTGGCCGGATGACTCGATACGGCGAAATACAGAGATTCCCCAGTCATTGCGAATGGCATTCAGGTTATTGTTTTGTGCCAGAGGTCCGGTTTTGCGTTCATCGAGGGGGCGTGCGGACTTGGCCAGATAGGGTTTGTAAAAACATTCAGGGTGAAACTGGAAAGTCTGCAGGTCGGTAAAGCCATGACCGGAGGAAATGACTAGGTTGTTTTCTCTGTTTCCGGGTGCTTTCATAACAAAGCCGCTGCTGAACCCCATCTGACCATTGACCTTGTGACAGAAAATATTTCCGGTTGCGGCAGCGGTGGTTTTTTCAACATCGGTCAGGGGTGCGTGTCTATTGAGGCCATCGTAGAGAAAGTTGACGGCATTAACAGGCAGACTAAAGCCCCAGAGCAAGATGGTGGTATGAAGGAGTAGCGGGCGCAAATTTTTTGACCCGGCCTTGAGGGTTTTTGCAAGCATGGTGTCGTCAGTCTGTAGGGAAAGTTATACCCGGCTATTCATTATTCTGGATTTGGTGAACAGATTAATACGGTAATACGGGCAAGTCCAGATGCTACGGCCTGCTGTACTATCGCTTTTTTTCCTGAGAGGTTTCATCACTGCCGCGCCAAATGGCCGAATCAGGTAGAATCCCTCTCGTCGATTCTGGAAGATGCACATGATGAAAAACTTGTTTTTATTGCTGGCCGCAGGCAATGGTTTTCTGGCGGTGATGTTTGGTGCGTTTGGTGCCCATGCCCTGGCGAAGCGCCTGAGTCCGGCAATGCTTGGAGTATACCAGACCGGGGTCCAGTATCAGATGTTCCATGTGGTGGCCCTGCTGGCCGTTGGTTTTCTGTTACAGCGGGGCAATGACAGCCCCTTGTTGCCATGGAGTGGCTATCTCTTTGCTGCCGGCATTGTGTTGTTTTCGGGCAGCTTGTATGGCCTCAGCCTTTCCGGGATAAGAGCATTGGGAATGATCACCCCTGTCGGCGGCGTGGCCTTCCTGGCCGGCTGGGCGCTGTTGTTCGTCGGCCTGCTTGGGCATAAACAGTAAGATGTCGATACCAGCCAAGCCAGATCCGCACATCAGAACCGTGAAGAGTTATGTCGTGCGGGGTGGCCGTCTGACATCCTCGCAAAAACAGGCCATCGACACCCTGTGGCAGGACTTTGGTCTGGTGACAGACCAGGGCCTGATGGACCAGGAGAGAGTCTTTTCACGCCGGGCGCCGCTTACCTTTGAACTCGGTTTTGGCATGGGGGACTCGCTGCTGGAAATGGCACGCCTGTCGCCGCAACGGGATTTCGTCGGTGTTGATGTGCATTTGCCGGGGATCGGTGCCCTGTTGCGCGGGATCAAGGCAAATGAGTTGAACAACATCCGGATTTACAGAGACGATGGCAAGGTGGTTCTCAGGGATTGCTTTGCGGATGACAGCATCGACTGCGTTCAGATTTTTTTCCCGGATCCCTGGCATAAAAAAAAGCATCACAAACGCCGCCTGATTCAGCCCGAATTCATGCAGTTGGTGTGGCAGAAGCTGCGTCCCGGGGGCACCGTTCACCTGGCCACCGATTGGGAGAATTACGCAGAACACATGCTGAATGTGATGGGCGTGGTCACGGGCTTCAGAAATCGTTTTGGCGGGAACGCCTGCGCCACGGATCATGGTCGCCCCGCCACCCGCTTTGAGAAGAGAGGCGAGCGTCTGGGTCATGGCGTCTGGGATTTGATTTTTGAAAAGACAGAAAGACAGGGAGATTTTGATTGACCCGTCCCGGGTCATTGATTCCCGGACTGACGGCAGGGGGCCTGTTCAGGGCTTCCTTTCAGCTTTGCGTCCAGAGCCGGTGGCCATTGGCTTTCAGCCAGTTGCGTTTTTCCTGGTAGTTGCTGCAGACGCTCGCCACCGTTTTCCAGAAAGCGGCGGAATGGTTCATATATATCAGGTGGCTGGTTTCATGGGAAATCAGATAATCAATCACCGGTTTCGGCGCCATCATCACCAGCCAGTTGTACTGAATGCTGCCATCATGGCAGCAGTGTCCCCATTTGGTCCGGGTTTTTCTGAAAACCACGTCCTTCAGTTTATGCTCCACCCCCAGCATTCTGCTGATCTTGACGGTCTGGGTGGTCATATATTCCCGGGCCTGATTCAAGAGCCAGCGATTGAACAGGTTCTCCAACTGCGCCGGAGTATTTTTCTTCGTGTAGATGAAGAGGAAGTCCTGGGATAATTCCACTTTTTGCTGGGGACTGATAATCACCACGATAGTGCGGGAAATGCCAAAGAACAGCACTTGCCTGTTGTCGGCTATCTTGAGCTTTTCGTTGTTCCTGATGCGTTGTTCGTGTAGCTGCCCCTGAATCCAGCCAGATTTCTGTCTGACGAAGTCGTCTACCCATTTTTGGGATATTTGCAGGGGTGCCCTGACATCGACCTCCCCACGTTTTACATGGATGGCTACGGTTTTGCGTTTTGAGCGCGTAATCGTGTATGAAAAGGGCAGTTCAGGCTCGAAGCGGCTCATTGCTTCAAAACCCTGACCATGTCTTTCAGACCATTGGTTTCAATTTCCAGCACGAGTTGCAGCAGTTGCCCCAGGCGGCCTTCGGGAAAGCCGGTGCGGGCAAACCAGAGCAGATAGGATTCCGGCAGATCAATCAGCATCCTGCCCTTGTACTTGCCGAAGGGCATGGGGGTGTTGGCCAGTGCGATGAGGACCTGTTTATCAAACATGGTTCGGCTTGGGGTTGATGGTGCTGGCAGGATAATACAGATGAAACCGGGGTTCTGGGAAGATGCTGACCGCCCTGTGGCGGGAATAAATGATTCCCACCGCGGTTTCAGCCGGGCCGCACAGACGCAGCCGGCAGAGACAGACTCAGGCGGCCTGAAGCTTGCGGTCATACATCAGTTGGCTGACGGCATTGAGCAGGGCGTTTACCGAAGACGACACGATATCCTGGTCGATGGCAATACCCGTGTAACGAACGCCTTCATATTTGATTTGCAGGTAGGTTACGGCTTCGGCAGTCGAACTCTCGCTGAGCGCATGTTCACCATACTCAATAATCTGGATGTCAATGCCAAAGGTGGTTTGCAGGGCATCCACAAAAGCGCCCAGCATGCCGGAGCCCTGGCCATGGATTTCAAATTCACGGCCGTCAAGCTCTATGATCGCGGTAACGGATTCCTGTTCTTTTTTCGCAATGGAAAAGTTTTTCAGGCTCAGGGGCGAATTCAGTTCCAGATAGTGTTTTTGAAACAATTCCCAGATCTGGCCGGGGGCGATTTCCTGACCAGTGTCCTCGGCAGCTTTCTGCACCACCCGACTGAATTCGATCTGTAGCCAGCGTGGCAGTTGAAATCCGTACTTGCTGTCCATGACATAGGCAACGCCACCCTTGCCGGATTGGCTGTTGACCCGTATCACATCCTGATAGGTGCGTCCCAAATCGCGGGGATCGATGGGCAGATAGGCAATTTCCCAGGGATCGCCCTCCTGGTACAGATCCAGACATTTCTTGATGGCATCCTGATGGCTGCCGGAAAAGGCCGTGAAGACCAGGCTGCCGGAATAGGGCTGACGTGGGTGGACGTCGATCTGGGTGCAATGTCTGACGACGGCAGTGATGCGGTCCATGTCGCTGAAATCGAGTCCGGGATCGATGCCCTGGCTGTAAAGGTTCATCCCCATGACGACAATATCCATATTGCCGGTGCGCTCGCCATTGCCCAGCAGAGTGCCTTCAACCCGCTGCGCGCCCGCCATCACCCCCAACTCGGAGGCAGCGACGCCGCAACCTCTGTCATTGTGGGTATGCAGGCTGACGATGAGAGCGTCGCGGTTTTGCACGTGACGGCAGAACCATTCGATTTGGTCGGCGTAGACATTGGGCGTCGCCATCTCCACCGTCGCGGGCAGATTGATGATGACCGGCCGTTGCGCCGTGGGTTGCCAGACCGCCGTAACCGCATCACAGACTTCCACGGCAAAATCCAGTTCAGTGCCGGTAAAGCTTTCGGGGGAGTACTGAAAGCGCCAATCCGTTTCCGGTGCCAGTTCGGCACAGCGTTTGACTTCCCTGGCGCCACGGACGGCAATGTCTATGATCCCCTGCCTGTCCAGTCTGAAGACTTTTTCCCGCTGGATGGTGGATGTGGAATTGTACAGGTGGATGATGGCTCTCTTGGCGCCTCTGAGAGCTTCGAAGCTACGTTGTATCAAAGGCTCCCGGGCCTGGGTAAGAACCTGGATAGTGACATCATCAGGCACTCTGTCCTCTTCCACGAGCCAGCGGACAAAGTCATAATCGGGCTGTGACGCTGCTGGAAAGCCCACTTCGATTTCCTTGAAACCGACATCCACCAGCAGGGTGAACATCTTCTTCTTCTGAGACACGGACATCGGTTCGATCAGGGCCTGGTTGCCATCGCGCAGATCCACGCTGCACCATGTGGGTGCCTGGGTGATGACCCGGTCCGGCCAGGTCCGGTCCTTGAGGGCCACAGGGGGGAAAGCCTTGTATTTGCCGGGGTTGTATCTGTTCACGTTCAGCCTCGCAGGGGGATGCATATGTGACAGCAAGTTTACGCCATTTACCAGGCTGATATATTGCTAATATTTGCTATTTTTCTCTATAAATGGTGTTATTCTTTAAATTTTATAAATTAATTGAAATTATTTTCCAATAAATGAAAATTGATGGCAATTCAAATGTCTTCGCTTCGGAGGGAAGGTCATGCAGCTGGACAGAACAGACAAAAGAATACTGACGGAGCTTCAGGCCAATGGCAGCATCAGCAATCTGGAGTTGGCGGAGAAGATAGGGCTCTCACCCTCGCCCTGTTCAAGGCGGGTAAAGCAGCTGGAGGAAGCGGGGATCATTCTGAAGCGAGTCACTCTGCTCAAGGCCTCGGCCCTGGGTTTGAAAATGATGGCTCTGATCCAGATCAGCATGGACCGTCATACGCCGGATCGTTTCGAGGAATTTGAAAACCGGATCAGGGAACACCCGGAAGTGCTGGAATGCCTGCTGATTACCGGGCAGTCGGCCGATTATCTGTTGAAAGTGATCGTGCCCGACATGGAGTATTACCAGGACTTTCTGCTGAATAAAATCACCCGCATTGCCGGCGTCACGGATGTGCATTCGAGTTTCGTGCTGCGGCAGGTGATCAGTACCACCGAGCTCCCGCTGGACAAGCTCTGAGGTCTCTGCTTTTTGGGATTGGCACACTGCGCTAGAATAGCGTCTTACGACGCCTGACACGGAGACTTTTATGGCCAGCCTCTTCACCAGAATTTTGCAGAAGGAAATTCCGGGGCATTTTGTCTGGCTTGATGATCTGTGTTTCGCCATCATGACCATAGAGCCCATTCGGCGTGGTCATCTCTTGTTGATTCCCAGACAGGAGGTGGACCATTGGGATGCCCTTCCCGCAGACACGCTGGCTCACCTGAGCGTAACGGCCCAGAAAATTGCCGGCGCGATGAAGCAGGTGATTGCCTGCAAGCGTATCGGCATGTCGGTGGTCGGCCTGGAAGTTCCCCACACCCACATCCATTTGATTCCCATCGACAGCATGGATGATATGAATTTCAGCAGGGCTCAGATGGCATCCGGGCAGGAGCTGGCCGCAAGTGCCGCCCAGATACGCCAGGCTCTTCGGGAACAGGGCTATACAGAAGCAGAACCACTCCCTTGAGCCAGGCGAAAGACAATATTTATCGTCATGAGCAGTCGCCGGCCGACTTTGTGTTTGATGACAAGGTGGCGGCGGTATTCAGTGACATGATTTCGCGCTCGGTACCCGGCTATGCCACCATCGTGTCCATGATTGGTGTGCTCACGGAGCGCTACGCACAAGAGAATTCCTGCTGCTACGATCTGGGTTGTTCGCTGGGTGCCGCCACGCTGGCGATGCGCCATCATCTCGGCATGAAAAATTGCAGGATAATAGCCATCGATAATTCCGTTGCCATGGTCGAGCGCTGCCGGCAGGTGCTCGCCGAAGATACCGCCGTCGCACCGGTAGAGTTGATCTGTGGCGATATTCGCGATGTTGAAATAGTCAACGCGTCGGTTGTCGTGCTTAATTTTACGCTGCAGTTCATCAAGCCTGAGGACAGATTGGCTCTGTTGCAGAAAATCCATGCCGGCCTGCTGCCGGGAGGCATGCTGATTCTCTCGGAAAAAATCTGCTTCAGGGACCCTGCCCTGGATGCCCTCTTCATTGAAATGCATCATCGCTTCAAAAGGCTCAATGGCTATTCCGAGCTGGAAGTGAGTCGCAAGCGGGCCGCCATTGAAAAGGTCCTGATTCCCGAGACCATTGCCGAACATGAAAGCAGAATCGCCCAGCTGGGTTTTTCATCATTTGATGTGTGGTTTCAGTGCTTTAATTTTGTGTCCATGGTGGCCGTCAAACAGGGGCAGCAAGACCGGCAATGATAATGGACTATGAGGGCTTGAAGAAGGTTCTTGCCACGCATGCCCGGCTGGCACGCATCATCCCCCTGTTGCCGACGGACTTTCTGAGAGCATTCAGGCACGGTGACTTTGCCGGCTGGGTGGCGGGTCTTCAGGCCTTGCCGATGCTCATCCCCGGCAGCTACGAATTGCGCGAGGGCGTCAGAATAGGCGCTCCTGATCAATGCACGGAGCTCGAGCGGGATGCCCTGGAGCAGGCCTTGATGACCCTGCATCCCTGGCGCAAGGGGCCATTTGAACTCTTTGGCCTGGCGCTTGATACCGAGTGGCGTTCTGACTGGAAATGGGAGCGTCTCAGGCCTCATATCAGTCCTCTGGCAGGACGGACTGTACTCGATATCGGCTGTGGCAATGGCTATCACTGCTGGCGCATGGCAGGTGAAGGTGCCAGGTTTGTGCTGGGCGCGGATCCCCATTTGCTGTTCGTGATGCAGTATTGGGCGATTCGTCATTTCCTGCCTGAACCTGCCGTACATGTCATGCCGCTGGCGCTGGAAGATCTGCCTGCCAGACTGGAAGCATTTGATACGGTTTTTTCCATGGGCGTGCTCTATCACCGGCGTTCACCACTGGATCATTTGCATGCCCTCGGAGACTGTCTGCGTCGTGGTGGGGAGCTGGTACTTGAAACCCTCGTGATCGATGGTGATGTGGGCCTGAGTCTGCTTCCGCAAGAACGTTACTGCCGGATGCCAAATGTGTGGTTTCTACCCACTTGTGCAGACCTGGAAAACTGGCTTGTGAAGTGTGGTTACAAAAATATTCGTCTTGTTGACGTCTCCACAACTTCGGTGGCAGAGCAGCGCAGCACAAAATGGATGAAATTTGATTCGCTGAGCCAGGGTCTCGATCCGAACTGTTCGGATCGGACCGTCGAGGGTTACCCGGCACCGAGGCGAGCTGTTCTGGTGGCTGAAAAGCCCTGAAAAACTTTTTCAGCAGCCCTGAGCGCAAAAAAAATCCTTCTGTTGGGCCTAACTGGTGCATTCCTTGCTTACATAATGACACTGTACAGGAAGTAACACTGTACCAGGACGAACTTAAAGAAAGCCCAAAAAAGCCCAGAAAAGAAAGCCCAGAAAAGAAAGCCAAGAAAAGAAAGCCAAGAAAAGGATGATGAGATTACCATGGCCAGACCATTACGAATCGAATACCCCAATGCGTATTATCATGTCTGCAACAGAGGCGAAGGCCGGAAAAATATTTTTCCCGGGCCCGAGTATTATGATGTTTTTCTGACGGGGCTCGCTGATGCCTGTGCGCGCCTGAATGTAGAGGTTTTGAGCTACTGCATTTTAAAAAATGAGTATCACCTGCTGCTGAAAACCCCGGAAGGAAATCTGAGCCGTTTTATGCGCCAGGTTGACGGACTGTACACGCAGAATTTCCAAAAACTGAAAAAATCCAAGGGATCGATCTTCAGGGCACGTTACAAGGCGGTACTGGTGCAGGCCGAGCCTTACCTGTTGCCGCTTTCCCGTTATCTGCACTGTTTGCCGCTTAAACAGCGTGTCGGGATTCGGGATTATGAATGGTCCAGTTATCGTTTCTTTAGCTCCAGAGCCAAGGCGCCCGTGTGGTTGAAGCGGGACGAAATTCTTGAAAAATTTGCTCCGGGGTCGCGCCCTGCGAATCGTTATGCCGCCTATGTGGCGGAAGGTGTGGACAAGGAATTGAGCCATTTTTATGGCAAAAAGAACCTGCTATCCATCCTGGGTGATGAAAAATTCAAAAAGAAGGTGCAGGCGGGTTCCTCTTCCGATACGGCCCGTGGAGTTTCCCGGGGAGCCATCGCCAGAATGAGACCACCCGTTAAACAGGTGGTGAAAACGGTAGCCGATCATTTCAAGGTGACGGAAGACAGTATTTACCGTGCGGCCCGCGGACCCGGTTCCAAAAATCTGCCACGCTGGATATCCATGCATCTTTGCCAGGAACTGTCAGGTGTCACCCTGCAGGTGATCGCACAACGCTTCGGGCTCAAGCGCTATGGCACGGTTTCCACCACGATTGGAAAACTGAAGGCGGAAGTCGACAGTGCGCCCAGGGTGCAGGGGTCCATCAACAAGCTGGCGGGTCAGCTGTCGCCCTCCCGGTGAATGTCACTGTTCAGGGTTCCCTGCGGGGTGTCCACCCATTCTGTGCGGGGCTTCCCTGTTCGGGAGGCTGCCCCTTGTAATTCAGCGTTCGCTGTATACACTTCCTGCTTGGACAGTAAACAGGCAGGTAATCATGAGCAGTGCTACCCGGACCACTGGCGCCATTGACAGGCCGCTTGAGTTGAAGCGCCTTCTTGGCGAGCTGCGCGAGGCAGGCAGAATCAGCCAGGAACAGGTGGATACGGTGCTGGCAATACGCCGGAGCCGGGAACAACAGAAATGGCACCTGCTGGCCTTTCTTGCCGCGCAGAATCTGGAAGATATGGCCCGGCCCGGGAAAAAGCTCGATATTGAGACGCTGACCCGCTTTCTCGCGGATCTCTCCGGGCAGGACTATTATCGGATTGATCCGCTCGGCATCGATGCGGCGAAGGTCACCGAGGTCATGTCCTACGCCTTCACCCAGCGCCACAGAATTCTGGCTGTGCAGGTATCGCCGTTTGAGGTCACCATTGCCAGCGCCGAGCCTTTTGTGGGTAACTGGGAAGCAGACCTCGAGCATGTGCTGCGCCGTCCCATCCGTCGCGTGGTTGCGAACCCTGTTGAGTTGCAAAGGCTGACAACGGAGCTTTACCGGCTGGCAACGTCCATCAGCCTGGCCAACCATAAGGATGGTGCCAAGGCTTCGGGTCTGGGCAACCTCGAACAAATGCTGGAACTGGGCAAGCTCAAGGACCCGGAGGCCAATGACCAGCACATCGTCAATATCGTGGACTGGTTGTTGCAATACGCTTTTGAACAGCGAGCCAGTGATATTCATATCGAACCGCGCCGGGAAGTGGGAAATGTGCGCTTCCGCATCGATGGCGTACTGTATACCGTGTACCAGATTCCCATGCAGGTGATGAACGCCGTCACCAGTCGCCTGAAAATTCTTGGGCGCATGAATGTCGCAGAAAAACGCCGCCCCCAGGATGGTCGCCTGAAGACCAAGAGCCCGGAAGGGGATGAGGTTGAATTGCGCCTGTCCACGTTGCCGACGGCCTTCGGTGAAAAAATGGTGCTGCGTATTTTTGATCCGGATGTGCTGCTGAAATCGTTTGTCGAACTGGGACTGGGTGACAAGGATCTGGTCCGTTGGGAAAGCATGATCAGGCAGAAGCACGGCATCGTGTTGATTACCGGACCCACTGGCAGCGGCAAAACCACCACGCTGTATTCGACACTGAAAACGCTGGCGACCAAGGAAGTGAATGTCTGTACGATTGAAGACCCGATAGAAATGGTGGAGCCCAGTTTCAACCAGATGCAGGTGCAGGAAAATATTGATCTGACCTTTGCCGGTGGCGTCAGAGCTTTGTTGAGGCAGGACCCCGATATCGTGATGATCGGCGAGATCAGGGATCTGGACACAGCAGAGATGGCGATTCAGGCGGCCCTGACCGGACATCTGGTATTCTCGACCCTTCACACCAATGACGCGCCGACGGCAATTACCCGTCTGCTTGAATTGGGTATTGCCCCTTATCTGATCAAGGCAACCCTGCTGGGAGTCATGGCGCAGAGGCTGGTGCGGGTCTTGTGCAGCCACTGCAAAGTCAGGCAGGCGATCGATGCCCAGACCTGGGAACGGCTGACCAGCCCCTGGAAGCTGGCCAGGCCCAGCCATGTCTATGGGCCAGGTGCCTGCCTGGAATGTCGGGAAACCGGTTTCAAGGGTCGGGAGGGCATCTATGAGGTCATGCCGCTCACCGAAACCCTGCAAGCATTGGCCGAAGACAAATCCGATCTGCCCCGGCTGAGGCGCCAGGCCTACCAGGAAGGCATGTTCAGTTTGCGCATGAGCGGCATCCAGAAAGTGGCAGCCGGCATCACCACGGTCAATGAAGTGCTCAGAGTCAGTCCCGAAAATTCATGAAACCATTTCCTCCATCCGCTCTCGCTGGCATGCCACAGAATATCCAGGGCCTGATAAAACGCTACTGGCAAAACATTCAGGTGCATGAGCCGGAGTCTATCGCGCTTGAAGCGCTCGTTACTGACAATCCGGAATTGCCGGAAATGCTGGCCAGGGTTTTTGCCGCCAGCGATTATGCGGGAATTCTGTGTGGAAAAAATCCAGGCTTGTTGCTGAATCTGATCACAAGCGGCGATCTCGATATCAGCTACCCAGACTGGGACAGTCACCTGCAAAAAATGGTGCTGGAGTACGAATTCATCAAGCCGGCCACGTGGCAGGAAGGGGAGACCGGGTTGAAGCGTTTCCTGCGCAAATTCCGGCAACGGGAAATGCTGCGCATCATCTGGCGTGATCTTTCCGGGAAAGCGAATTTGATTCAAACCTGTGCTGATATCTCCAATCTGGCGGATGTCTGTATAAATTTTTCGCTTGCCCACCTGGCTGAATGGTGTGAGTTGGAGTGGGGCAGCCCTGTGGATGACACGGGCGAAAGGCAGTCCCTGGTGGTTCTGGCGATGGGGAAATACGGGGCGCAGGAACTGAACCTGTCGTCTGATATCGATTTGATCTTCGCATTCCCGGAAAATGGCGAAACCCGTGTTCCGGAGAATCAGAATGGTCCGGGGAAAAAAGTACGCAGTTGCACCATCCAGGCTTTTTTCATCAAGCTTGGCCAGCGTTTGATCGACGTGCTGGATACGCCTACCGAAGATGGCTTTGTGTTTCGCGTGGACATGCGTTTGCGGCCTTATGGCGGCGCGGGTGGCCTGGCGCTGAGTTTCGGCGCCCTGGAAGAATATTATCAGAGCCAGGGACGGGACTGGGAACGCTTCGCCATGGTCAAGGCCAGAGTGGTGAGCGGTTCGCCACAGGCCGGTGCTGAGTTGATGGAGACCTTGCGCCCTTTCGTCTATCGACGTTACCTGGATTTTGCGACGATCGAGGCACTCCGGGATATGAAACGCCTGATCGGGCAGCAGGTCAGGCGCAAAGGTATGGAACAGAACATCAAGCTGGGCAGGGGCGGCATCCGGGAGCTTGAATTCATTGTTCAGGTATTACAGCTGATCCATGGTGGCCGCAATAAAAAGCTTCAGCAGCCATCCCTGTTTGCGGCACTGGCAGTGCTTGTTGAAGATGCCTATCTGGATGCAGCAGAGGGCGCGAAGCTGGAAGCCAGTTATCAATTTCTGCGCAGACTGGAAAATTGTCTGCAGGCCCTGGCAGACCAGCAGACCCAGCAGCTGCCCGACGAGCCTGAAAATTGCCAGCGCATAGCATTGGCCATGGCATACGAAAACTGGGAACAGTTGGTGATGGCGCTTGACGGACATCGAGAGCAGGTGGCTCGACAATTCGACGAAATCATCAGGGAGGAAGGCCGTGTCGAACATGAAGGAGAAGATGAGGATGGTGTGCTCGGCAGTCTATGGCAGGGTCAACTGGAAGACGAGGTGGCATTGAACGCTTTGCAGGCCAGAGGTTTCGAGGAGCCGGCGGTCGTGCTCGAGGCCATAAGTACCTACCGCAGCAGTAAACAATACCTGGCTCTGGAAAAAACCGGCAGGGAACGTTTGAATCGTTTTATGGCCGTGCTGCTTGCCGTGGCCGGACATACCGAGTCTCCGGATCTTGCTTTCATCCGTGTGTTCAGTTTCGTGCAGGCCGTGACCCGGCGCACGGCCTATCTGGTACTCTTGCTGGAAAATGCTCTTGCGCTCAGACAGCTGGTGGATCTTTGTGCCGCCAGTCCTTGGATAGTTGAATATTTATCCAAATATCCGGTATTGCTCGATGAACTGTTGAAACCGCTGTCCACCCCGCCGGACAAAAATGAATTGATTGCGGATATCCGGCAGCAGTTGCTGCGTATCCCGGCTGATGACTTTGATCAGCAGATGGAAAGCCTGCGTTACTTCAAACAGGCACACGTGTTGAAAGTGGCTGCCGCAGATATTGCCAAGACCATGCCGCTGATGAAAATAAGCGATTACCTCAGCTATATTGCCGAGGTGGTGCTGGAGCAGGTTCTGGAATTATCCTGGGATTTCCTGGTAAGCCGCCATGGCTATCCCGCCAATGCCGCAGGCGAATATGGCACCATGGATTTTGTCATCATTGCCTACGGCAAGCTGGGCGGCATAGAGCTCAATTACGGCTCCGATCTGGATCTGGTTTTTCTTCATGATGGCCATCAGGAGCTGGCAACAAGGGCGGGTGTCCAGCAGCGGCAACTGAACAGCACATCATTTTATGCCAGGCTTGGACAGCGCATCATTACCATGCTCAACACCTTCACGATATCCGGACGCCTGTACGAGGTGGATACGCGCCTGCGACCATCGGGAGCTTCGGGTTCGCTGGTGAGTTCACTCAGTGCCTTTGCACAGTATCAGCATGAGAATGCCTGGACCTGGGAACATCAGGCTCTGGTGCGTGCCCGGCCGGTGGCCGGGGAACAGAATATGGCCCGGCAGTTTTATGAGATCAGATGGCAGGTGCTGGTCAAGGCAAGAGACCGGGAAAAACTGAGGCAGGACGTTGTCGACATGCGCAGGCGGATGCGTGAGGAACTCGGCAGCAAGCCACATCGTTCTGCTGCCGTATTCCATCTGAAGCATGATGAAGGTGGCATTGTCGATATTGAATTCATCGTGCAGTATCTGGTTCTGTCAGCGGCGGCGGACTGTCCTGAACTGCTGGATTATCCGGACAACATGCGCCTGCTTGAAATAGCCATGAAACATGGCTTGCTGACCGAAGAGGAAGGGATTCAACTGCAAGAAAGCTACATAGCCTATCGTTCCGGCCTGCACAGGCAAGCCCTGCAGAACTCTGGCAGCGAGGTGTCAGGGAGCAGCTATGAAAAGGAGAGGAAGGCCGTCACGGCAATCTGGAGCAAGGTTTTTTCAGAAGAGCAGGCAGGTTCACGTTGAACATTCTGGTGGTGGGGCCATCCTGGGTGGGTGACATGGTCATGGCGCAGAGCCTGTTCATGCTGCTTGCCAAAAACGATCCGGAGCTTGCCATCGATGTGCTGGCGCCGGCATGGTCATTGCCTCTGCTCGAACGAATGCCGGAAGTAAGAACGGCGCTGGCCATGCCGGTGGGGCATGGCCAGCTGCAGCTTATGACCCGTTATCGACTGGGCAGGGCGCTGGCGGAGAAGGCCTATCAGCAGGCCATTGTATTGCCCAATTCCTTCAAGTCCGCCCTGGTGCCCTGGTTCGCCGGCATTCCCTTGCGCACCGGTTGGCGCGGTGAGGCCCGATCCTGGCTGCTGAATGATTGCCGGGTGCTTGACAGGAAGAAGTACCCACTGATGATGGAACGCTTTGCCGCGCTGGCCGTTCCGGAAAACAGTGCCCTGCCGACACCCCTGCCGACCCCTGCCCTGCAGGTGCAGGCCGCCGGGCAGGAAAAAGCACGGACAAAGTTTTCGTTGTCATTGTCCCGGCCGGTATTGCTTGTCTGTCCCGGGGCAGAATTTGGTGCCAGCAAGCAATGGCCGGCGCAGCACTATGCCGCAGTGGCGGCAGCGGCCATCGCCCAGGGCCGGCAAATCTGGTTGCTGGGCTCGGCAAATGACTGTCAGGTGGGCGCGGAAATTTACCAGAGCCTGCCCGGGGCCTTGCGGGAACATTGCAAGGATCTGACGGGCAGGACCACGCTGGCCGAGGCCATCGACCTGATGTCACTCAGCCAGGCCGTCATCAGTAATGATTCGGGCCTGATGCATGTGGCGGCGGCTCTCGATAGGCCCCTGGTGGTCATCTACGGTTCAACGTCACCGGCGTTTACGCCGCCGCTTGCCAGACAGGCCAGAACCTTGTCCCTGAACCTGGCGTGCAGCCCATGCTATAAGCGCCGTTGCCCCTTGTCGGGTACGGAACATCTGAAATGCCTGCGCGAGCTGAAGCCGATGCTGGCGCTAGAGGCACTAAGGAGCCTGGAGCATTGATATTTTCCTCTTCTCCAGGATTTGAGACTAAAAATAAATGCGTATCCTGATCGTAAAAGTTTCTTCCATGGGAGATATCATCCACACATTGCCCGCGCTTACGGACGCTTTTCATGCAAAAAAAGATGTGTATTTTGATTGGGTGGTGGAAGAGGCTTTTACTGAAATTCCAGGCTGGCACCCGGCTGTGGACAGGGTCATTCCGGTAGCTTTCAGGCGCTGGCGCCAGGCGCCTTACCGTGCCTGGCGCAGCGGAGAGTTTCAGGAATTCAGGAAGAATCTTCAACAACAGCCGTATGATCTCGTGCTCGATGCCCAGGGTCTGATCAAGAGTGGCGTGATCAGTGCCCTCGCGCGTGGCCAGGTCGCAGGGCAAAGCAAAAATACCATCAGAGAACCACTGGCAACATTATTTTATGACAGGGTCTACACGATTCCATGGCAGCAACATGCGGTGGAACGCGTCAGAGCTCTTTTTGCGCAGGCTTTGGATTATCCCCGGGACAGGACCTCCTGTGACTATGGCATCGACCTGGGCAGGATCACGAACAAGCTTCCGGCAAAAGACAATACGGTGGTATTTCTTCATGGCACCAGCTGGGATTCCAAAAAATGGCCCGGGCAGTACTGGCAGCAACTGGCCCGTCTGGCCGGACGGGGCGGCTTCAGGGTCAAGGTGCTATGGGGTAATCAGGAGGAGCTGCGCTGTGCCAGAGTCATCGCTGAAGCCGCCGCCAATGTCGAGGTTCAGGACCGTTTGTCTCTGAACGGTGTTGCCAGTGTGTTGCTGAGCGCCCGGGCCATCGTTGCCGTCGATACCGGCCTGGCGCATCTGGCCGCCGCCCTCGATCTGCCGGTGGTGGCCATTTATGGGGCGTCGAACCCGGCATTGACGGGCACTTATGGACGCGAGCAGGTGCATCTCAAATCCAGCTTTGGCTGTTCGCCCTGTCTGAATAAAAAATGCCGCTACCGGGGTGCGTCCGTAACCAGCCATTATGATGACAAGGTTTTTCAGGTGCGCCCCCCGTGTTATTCGGATAATCCCCCGGAACTTGTATGGGAACAAATCATGGCTTTGATGAAGGGAGACAAGGCACGTCTTGACAGCCTGTCGGGTGGCTGAAGGCAAGCCTGTTCAATGTATGAAGCTGGCATTCGTACTATTTTCATATTTCCCCTATGGCGGCTTGCAGCGGGACCTTATGCGCCTGCTTGCTGCCTGTCGTGAGGCGGGCGATCAAGTGAGCGTCTATGCCATGCAGTGGCAGGGCGAACGGCCTCAGGGCGTGGAAATAAACCTGTTCCCGGGCACAGCCTTCAGCAGGACAGGAAAACGTAAAAGCTTCGTTGCTTATGTTCTGGCACAGAAAGAAGCAAAGAAACCGGATGCGCTGATAGGCTTCAATAAAATGCCCGGCCTGGATTATTACTATGCCGCCGATTCCTGCTTTGCGGAAAAAGCCTATGAGCAAAGAAATTTTTTCTATCGCCTGGCACCCCGAAGCAGGCAGTATCTCGAATTTGAAAAACAGGTGTTCGATGAGCCCGGCAGAACCCGGATATTTTTTATTGCACCGGGTCAGAAAAATTCCTTCCAGTCCTATTACAGACTTGCCCCGGAACGCTGTATCGAATTGCCTCCCGGCATAGAAAAAAATCGCCGCGCTGATGAATCCGCACAAACCCTGCGCAATGACTGCCGACGGGACTTCGGTTTTTCGGAGCAAGAGTTTGTCATCCTGCAGATCGGTTCCGGTTTTGCGATAAAGGGCGTGGACCGTTCCCTCAGGGCGATTGCTGCCTTGCCGGTAGAGCTAAGGGAAAAAACCCGATTCATGCTGGTGGGACAGGATAAGCCTGCGCCCTATCTGAAGCTGGCCAAAAAACTTGGCATTGCTGACAAGCTCAGTATTCACCCTGGACGTGATGATATCCCGCGCCTGCTGCAGGGGGCGGATATGCTGCTGCACCCGGCTTACCGTGAAAGTGCCGGGATGGTCATCCTGGAAGCCATTGTGGCGGGCTTGCCGGTACTGGCCACGGATACCTGCGGTTATGCCTTCCATGTGACACAGGCCGGGGCCGGTCTGGTTTGTGCGAGTCCCTTCAAACAGGCAAGACTCGATGAGATGCTCGAGACCATGCTGAACAGTCGCGAGCGTTCCAGATGGCGTGAACAGGGTATTGCTTATGGACGCCGTGAAGACCTGTATGACATGCCGGCGAGAGTTGTGGAAATCATTCACGGGGATCATCAGGCACGACATGAAAGCCAATGAATTGTATTTGCGTGAAGACTTTCGGGACGCCTGGCAGGGCAAGGACCCCTTTGCCTGTGCGCAGGCAATTGAAGGCAAGGTTTACCGGGCCCTGGAAAACAGGAGAACGCTTCGATTCGAGTTCAACGGGCAGGCATTCTTTATCAAGATGCATAAAGGTCTTGCCTGGCCTGAAATAGTCAAAAATCTGGTACAGCTCAGACTGCCGGTGGCCAGTGCCAGGAATGAATGGCTTGCCCTTGCCAGGCTTCGTGAGCTGGGTATTGATGCTCCGACAGTGGTGGCCTATGGCAACAGGGGCCGGTTGCCTGCCACCGTCGAGTCTTTCCTGGTAACAGAGGATCTGGGCAAGGTTGAGAGTCTGGAAGATATCTGTCAATCGTGGCCCGCCCAGCCCCCGGCTTTCGCCTTCAAGTTTGCGTTGTTGCAGAAGGTCGCCTGGATCAGTCAAACCCTGCATGCGCATGGCATCTGCCATCGTGATCTGTATATCTGTCATTTCCTGCTTAGGCAGGACAGCGGACCGGGACGATTCACCCTGTTCCTGATCGATCTGCATCGGGCCCTGATAAAAAACAATCTGGGCAGGCGCTGGGTCATCAAGGATGTCGGCAGCCTGTATTTCTCGGCCCTGGCGATTGGCCTGAGCAGCCGGGACCGCCTGCGCTTCATCCGTTGGTACAGTGGCAAGGGTTTAAGGCAGTGTCTGACGGAGGACAGAAAATTCTGGCTGGGGGTAGAGACAAGAGCCCGACGTATAGCGGCGCGGGAATCGGACAAGGCAAAGCGGCAACGCGCCATGTGATTTTGGCGAACGACGAGAGAGGAACACACCCGTCACTCTCACACGCCCCGTCACCCCTGGCAGGCAGGGGTCCAGGGCTTCAGCGCAAGGCCACACCCGGGGGAGCTCCGCTCGCTCGCTGCGCTCCTCACCGGACTCCCCCAGGCATGTCCCGTCAGGTAGTGGCGTGTACGGCAAAAATACCGGTCCTGCGCTGCTGAACTTCATCTGTCCGTAGTCAAGAGCCTTTTTTCCGTTTGATCTGACGCGGATCCTTTCGGCAGTGGCGGGGTGGTCCGGCGAGGAGCGTAAGCGAGCGAGCGGAGCCACCACGGCGCTGTCTTGCCCAGTGGGTACGATTCAGGTTTCTCCTCACCGTCTCCCTCAACCATCGAGGGGAAAGGATCATTCCAGACAGCAATGCACCCGCGCGGGAGGAAGTGCACAGGAATGATAAATTTCCAGGGATTTATGGCGCCGGCGCCTGGTAGATCCTGACCTGATCATTGCGCTTGTTGGAAAAAGTCTTCAATAGTGCAAGATCGGTTCTGTCATTCAGCAAAGCCTGTAGTTCAGCGTCGTTGTAACGAACGGACACAGCCAGCACATCCCCCGCATTTACAGCCGCCACGGAAGTTCTCGCATCGGGCGGGACTTTGTCATAGTCAGCAACAAGACCACTGCCATAGGCTATGGCATATTCATTGGTATGAAGCTGCACATTCGTGCTGATGTTTTCCCGGGTCCAGTTTGCCGCATCGTGGATATAGCGTTTTGAATAACCGAAGCTGACCAGGCTGTCCACGGCGAAATAAAACACGAAGATGCCGAACACGAGCTGAAATATTTTCGTTTTTCCCAGCCCTTGCGCCTGTAGATAAAGAGAGTCGAGGCACAGGGGAACCAGGCTGAGCAGTATCAGTGCCGGCAGCGTGGCATAGCGCTGAGTCAGAAAATGCATGACGAACATGAAAATCAGCAGGGACAGCATGGAGCTCGCAACAAAAAACAGCACAGGGATCGATGCATGTGAGGAAAGACTCAGGCGTCGGCCGGCCCAGCCATACAGAAGAAAAATACCCAGCGGCAGGCTCAGGGCATTGAGCAGATTCAGCAGCACGGTATAACAATAAGCCAGTATCAGAATGACCACGCCATGGCCGGAGTTCCCAGGGAAATTACGCTCATCAAAAATGGCGGTGCTGAGCTGGCTGGCAGTACCGGCAAGAAGCTCGGGAATGCTGAAAATACCCGGCAGATAATAACGATAGGCATAGGCGATGAGCCCCGGCAGGTTGATGCCGGCAGCGCTGCACAGCATGAATATCAGCACCACAGCGCCAAGCAGAATGGCCTGCACCAGGAAAAAGTTTTTCACTCGTGCCGACGCGGTGATGCTTTGGTTGAACAAGAGCGAAAACGGCGTGAGCGCCAACAGTACGATGCCTTCCAGCCGGAAGAACGTCGCTGCCAGCAGAGCAAGACACCAGCCTATGGCGTGACGAGGTTTCAGGCGGGTATGAAAACGCACCAACTGCAGCAGGGCGGTCATGGAAAAAGCCCAGAACGCAAAATCCCGGATCAGGAAGTAACGCATTTCATTGATCAGGGGAAAGACCAGAATGACAAGGGCGGCAAAGAGTTTTGCCGAAAAGGTTCGGCGATATTCCATCACCAGGCTGATGAAGGCATAAACCAGCACGGCATAGAAAAAGATATTCAGCAGGTAGGCGCAGTATAGATAACCGAGCGGCAGGAGTTCGTTGAGCAGGGCAATCAGAATGGAATAGCCATACCAGCCATAGTTGTTGAGCAGGGCGCCGGCCCCCGAACGGGTGAAAATCTCGGCAGCCCGCAGATAGCCATAGGCATCATCATTGAGCACCGGGTTTGACACAATGTTGATCAGCGAGAACAGACAGCTGAGCAGGACGGCAGACAGGCGCAGATCGATGAGCGGGTGGGATTTGTTTAAGCCGGCCGGCATCAGCGAGCACTCTTCTGCGCGTTACCGGCGCTGTTCAGGCACATCAGCCGGGAAAGTTTTTCCCTGAAAACCGGCTGGTCGCCAAGACCGGTATGCTGGCAGTAAAGCTGGCAGAATTGATCCATTAAGTCTCCGTGCCGGGATTGATTCAGGGCCAGCTCCGTCAGCAGGTCGCCAAGACTAACACAGCGCTCATCATAGCCCAGACTCCCGGGCCTGATAAGCAGTTCATGGGGGTTTGTCAGGAAAAAGCGCTGTTCACTGAAGATCAGATTCCTGAAGTCCAGGCCTGGGATCAGAAAACCGTGCCGGTGCAGGGCGGCAAAAAAAGCTGACAGTGCCGGCAGCATGAAGGAGGGATCTTCGGCAGCCAGAAGCTCTGCCAGGCTGGGCCCTTCCGGCATGAAAAAGCTCACCGGTGTGCTGTCCATGCCGCTGACCTGGAAAATATTATCCACGGTGATGGATGCGATGCCGCGCATCCTCAACAGTTTTGCGTGGCGGTCGAAGCGTGCGGACACATGCCGGTTCGGGAAAAATCTCGAAGGAAGACCCGGGAACAGGGCCAGATGCCGGCCGTTGCGCAATTTGAGAATTCTTTGAAACCCGCCGCTGGCCTCCAGTGCCGTGGCCTCGTCTGTGATCTCCTGAAACTGCAGCAGGGAAATGTTTCGGCGTGGCGTGCGGATATTGATATAGGGGCTGGCCGGTTTTCCCTGCGGCTGGGTTTTGAAGCGTTTGTGCATCCAGAGATATTGCTCCGGGTAATGGCGAATGGCTTGTTCCGTCAGGGCGTTGATAAGGCTGGCGTCACGAACGTCATCGCCACTGGGAAAGCTCTCATCGACCCGGGTAAATTCCAGCTCATAGTGATGGCTGCCTTCGCGGCGGTGATGCCGGACCATTACCACCGCAGAACGATTGCAGCGGGCGAGGCGGCCCGGGGTGGTGATGGTTGCCGCCACAGTGCCGAAGAAAGGGGCAAACACCGCGTGCTCGGGGCCATAATCCTGGTCGGCGGCATACCACAGCACATGGCCGTTTTTCAAATGGCGCAGGGCGCCACGAAGGTCTCTGCGTTCGAACACGGCTTCACAGTTGCGCAGTCGGCCCCGGTGCATAAAGGCATCAAACAAGGGGTTGCCATGCTTTCGGTAGGTGACCGCGAAGGGGCAGGACAGGGACAGCAGGTTGGCCGCCAGATCCAGGGTCGTAAAATGGGCTCCCAGCAACAGCACCCCGCGACCTTCGGCACGTGCGGACAGCAGGACATCCAGGCCGCTGATGCTGAGATGCCTGCGGAAATAGTGTGCGTCCCTGATCCAGCCGCCGGCGGTTTCCAGCAGCCCGATGCCATTGGCGATAAAGCTTTTGCGAACCAGTTCGTGTTGCTGCTGCGTATTCAGCTCCGGGAAACACAGCCCGATATTGATGCGGGTGATGTAATCACGTTCCCTTGCCAGCGCCTGCGTCAGCAGCCCCAGCAGGGTGCCGCAGCGGATGCGGACAGAATGGGGCATGTGCGCAAGCAAGCACAGAAAGCCGATGCCCGCCCAGACAGGCCAATATCTGGGGGCAAGGAAAGCACTGAAGCGGGGCGTGTCGTGAGTGGTCACAATTCAGATCAAACTGATTTTTCGGGCACTGATTTTTCGGGCATTGTAGCAGAGTCGGGCGGGGCCGCTCCGGCGCCGCCAGCCGGGCGCCATATGCTATGCTAGTGCAGTGTCCTGTATAGAGTATGCATACTTTATACAGGACACTACACTTAATATTTACAGGTGCCCGGAATTCTCTGTCATGAAGCTGGAAATGCCGCGATTTGATAAGGCCAGAGTGCTGGTGGTCGGTGATGTGATGCTGGATCGCTATTGGCATGGGGGGACGTCCCGGATTTCGCCGGAGGCGCCGGTGGCGGTGGTCAAGGTGCAGAACACCGAAGACAGTCCGGGGGGCGCCGGGAACGTGGCTCTGAATGTGGCGGCCCTGGGAACGGCGGCCAGCCTGGTTGGAGTGATCGGTAGCGATCATGCCGGAAAAGAGCTGACGGTTCGCTTGGAGGCGGCAGGTGTTTTATGTGATTTCCAAACGGTTGGACTAAAGCCGACCACCACCAAATTACGTGTCATCAGTCGTCATCAGCAGTTGCTTCGGCTGGACTTTGAGGAGATTTTTGACGCCGGCGATGTCAGTCAGATCGTCGCCAAGACCCGGGCGCTGCTGACCCAATGTGATGCCATGATTTTGTCCGATTACAACAAGGGTGCGCTGCGTCATGGTGCCGAGTTGATCGCCATGGCGCGCCACTTGAATATCCCGGTGCTGGTCGACCCTAAAGGCGGCGATTTCAGTATCTACCGGGGTGCCACCCTGCTCAAGCCCAACCTGCATGAATTCGAGGACATTGTCGGACCCTGTGCCAGCGAGGATGAACTGGTCGCCAAAGGCCGGGGCCTTCTGCAGACACTGGATCTGCAAGCCCTGCTGATTACCCGGGGGGAGCATGGCATGAGTCTGATTCGGCAGCATGAGGGGGAATTGCATTTTCCGGCCCGGGCCCGTGATGTCTTTGATGTCACCGGGGCCGGGGATACGGTGATTGCCGTTCTGGCCTGTGCCCTGGCAGCCGGCAACGGGCTGCCCGAGGCTGTGGCGCTGGCCAATATTGCGGCCGGACTGGCGGTTTCCAAACTGGGGACCGTTGCCATCAGTGGCCCTGAATTGAGACGCGAGGTGCAGCGTGATGGCGGTTCGGACCGGGGGGTGGTGACGCAGGAACAGCTACTGCTTGCCGTGGCTGATGCCAGAGCCAGCGGTGAAAAAATTGTGTTCACCAATGGCTGTTTCGACATCGTTCATGCGGGTCATGTGGGTTATCTGAAGGAAGCGAAACGGGAAGGGGATCGTCTCGTTGTCGCCATCAATGACGACAAGTCAGTGGCCCGCCTGAAAGGCAAGGGGCGTCCCATCAATCCCGTCGAAAGAAGGATGGCCGTGCTGGCGGGTCTCGAAGCCGTGGACTGGGTGGTATCCTTCGGCGAAGATACACCCGAGAGCCTGCTGGCGATACTCAGACCGGACCTGCTGATCAAGGGCGGAGACTACGGAATCGACACGGTAGTGGGGGCTGACCTGGTGCAGTCCTATGGCGGACAGGTAAAAGTGCTCGGCTTCCTGGATGATTGCTCGACATCGGCAATGGTTGAAAAAATAAAAGAAACTCCGACAGGCTCCTAAGGAACTCGATCAAGCCGGCGCAGTTCTTACCGTCATTTGCGCGCAGGTGCATTGCTGTCTGGAATACCTGAATCGCACCCACTGGTCAGGACAGCGCCGTGGTGGCTCCGCTCGCTCGCTTCCGCTCCTCGCCGGACCACCCCGCCACTGTCGGCGGCTTCCGTGCCATACCAGACAGGAAAAAACTCTTGGCTACAGGGAGGCGCGGTTCAGCAGTACAAGGTCTGTGTTTCTGCCGTGCACGACTGTGCTTACCGGGACACTCCCAGGGGAGTCCGGTGAGGAGCGCAGCGAGCGAGCGGAGCTCCCCTGGGGGTGGCCCTGCGCTGAAGCCCAGCCGACATCAAAAGCGATTTTCTGAAAGGGACCTGCGCGTGATGACCGGGATCATTCCGGACAGCAGTATGCGCAGGCCGGATCCAGTGTTTGTCTGTGCTGGCCCCCTGCCTGCGCAGGGGTGACGAATCACGCAGGGGTGATGGGCGGCGCAGGGTTGTCAGGCGGTTCTTTCAGAATTCTGCGCAAGGTCTCGACATTGTGTTGCAGATGCGCCGGATTGATGGTGCCGGCAACAAGAGAGTTGATGCCGGGTTCCCGGAACACAAAGCGCAGGCATTGCGCTATGGGATCGGGATCGTGGGGATCGTGCCCGGCTGTGTCCAGGTGGCCACTCATCAGTCCCTTCTTGACCAGAACCCCCTTGTGCTGCTGGCGGGCCTGCTCGAGCGCACGGATGTCCTGCTGCTGTGGGTTATAGGTCAGCATCACCAGATCCATATGCCGGGCAGCGGCAATGCCGCCGGCTTCGGTTTTGGCGGACAGACCAATGGCTTTGACCAGGCCTTTCTGCTGGCAGATTCTCAGCGCTTCCAGGCACGGGGAATCTGCCAGGGCTGTTTCCATCATGCCATCGGAATGAATCAGCACGATGTCGAGATAATCGCTGTTCAGGCGCTTCAGACTGCGCTCGACGCTCATCAGGGTAGGTTCGAAACCAAAGTCAAAAACGGAGCTGCCATCGATGAACGCCTCGCCGACCTTGGTGGCGATGACCCAGTCCTGGCGGGAACGGAGCAGTTTGCCAAGGCGTTCCTCGCTGTTGCCGTAGGCGGGGGCGGTATCCAGCAGGTTGACGCCCAGGTCTGCGGCCAGCGCCAGCAGATTGCGCAGTGTCCGGTCATCCGGAATGTCGAACGCCGTCGGATATTTGACGCCCTGGTTGCGGCCTATTTTGACGGTGCCCAGGCCGAGCGCGGAGACGTCTATGTCGGTGCCGGGTATTCTGTTGATAAAGTTCATCGGAACAGCTCATCCCAGGGGCTGGTGGCAATGCCGGGAAAGAGCAGTTCCTGCAGGGCATCGTCAGCAGCATCCCTGGCCCTTTGTGGCCTGATCTTTTGTGCTGTCAGGGCCGACAGGACCGCGTTTGCCAAAGCCGGTGCCAGGGTCAGTTTGGTGGGCCAGCCGATCAACAGCTTGCCAGTGCTGCCGACAAAGATATCGTCGGGTCTTTGGCCATCGCCCTGCTGCGCTTCGGCCCGCTGGATGATAAAACTCCGCCATTGGGCGTCATCAAAACGGCACCAGGGGAAGCGTGCGGCCAGCATCTGCCGGGCAGCGGCGATCTGGCTTGGCTGGTCACGCTGGACGCCGGTTTCGGCCAGCCCCCCTCCCAGATACCAGACCACACTGCCATCCTGGCAGTCATGCGTCGTGATCGTGAGTTCCGGAGTGCTGCTGAATTGGCCAGACACGCAATGCACATAGAGCGGGTCCGGATAGTGGTGCTTGAGCACCACCATGTGCAGGGGGCGCAATTGCATCCGGGGCCGCTCCAGCTTCAGATGCTGCAAAATGGCCTGGTTGCCCGCGCCGGCCATCAGCGCAAAACGCTTTGCCTGCAGCTCGATGGTCTGCGTCCGGGTCTGGATCAGCAGGTGGGAAAGCCCCCCCTGGGCGGCCTCGATGTACTCGATATCGTCTGGCCGGCGTACTCTGTGAATCCGTTGCTCATGGCCTGCGCTCAACACCTGCAACAGTGAGGGGACATCGACAACGAGGTCGGCGAGTTGGTAGAGCGGCCCCGTGATCCTGTGCTGGAAAAATGCCGGGAAGTCCCGGGCATGGAGACTGGCGACACGGCCCCGCACTGCCTTGCTGCCCAGGAAGGCATTGACGCGCGCACGGATGTCGGGAGCGGGCCACAGGTGATAGTGCTCAGACAGGACCCTCGTGCCGCGCAGATCGACATCTCCCAAACCCTGTAAACAATTCCGCCAATGATCAGGCATGGCGGCGATGGCGGCGCTGGCCGGGTTCAGGGCGCCGCCCAGGGCATATTTGATGCCGCCGTGGATCATGCCCTGAGAGGCAATCGTCTGGCCACTGCCCAATGCGGAGCGCTCCAGCAATATTGCATCATAGCCTGCCGCAAGCAGACGCCTGAGCAGCCACAGGCCTGCGATACCGCCGCCGAGTATGACCACATCCCTGCTGACTGTTTTCATCATGTTGATGGTGCCGGATAAATTTGCTCCGGCAGTATAAACACAAACGGCGTCGAACCGAACGGCTGCCCAAATAGACAATCCTGAAGGGCTTCCGTAATATGCCCGGCAAAGTCTGAGGCACGCCGGTGAATCGTTTCCTGTATACCCTGGTTTTCTATCTGGCCTTGCCGGCCATCCTGTTGCGCCTGCTCTGGCGTTCCCGGCAAAACCCGGCCTATCGCAGGCGCTGGCGGGAAAGGCTGGGGTTTTACCGCCGCCGTGATGTTGAAAAGCCCGGCCGCCGCATTCTGTTCCATGCCGTCTCCGTGGGTGAGGTGCATGCCGCCAGTCCGTTTATCCGGGCCTGGCAACGCGAGCATCCCAATGACGCCCTGGTGCTGACCTGTACCACGCCGACCGGCTCGAGCCGGATCGAGGCACTTTTTGGCTCAAGCCTCCAGCATGTTTATTTGCCCTACGATCTGCCGGGTGCCGTACAGCGTTTCCTGAATTTTTTCAAACCGGATGTGCTGGTGCTGATGGAAACGGAACTGTGGCCGAATCTGTTGCATCATAGTCAGAGACGTGGCATCCGGATCGTGCTGGCCAATGCCAGACTCTCGCAAAAATCATTTCAGCGCTACCGCAGGATCGCCGCGCTCAGCAAGCTCATGCTGAGGCAGATCGACATCCTGATGGCCCAGACCGACGCCGATGCCCAACGCTTTCTGGCACTGGGCCTGGCACCGGATAAAGTGCGCGTGACGGGCAGTATGAAGTTTGACATTGATATTCCGGACGGCATTCAGAGTGCCGGGGCGTCGTTGCGGGAGCGTCTGGGCAGGCACAGGCCGGTCATGATCGCCGGCAGCACCCGGGATGGAGAAGAAGCCAGGGTCCTGCGGGCCTTTCGGCAGATCGTGCAGAGCCTGCCCGAGGCCGTGCTGATCCTGGTGCCGAGACATCCGGAAAGGTTTGATGCGGTCTTCGAGCTGTGCCGGGCGGCCGGGTTCACGGTCCAACGCAGCAGCGGGCATGCCGCTGGCAGCCAGGCTGCCAGCCTGGCGGAAACCCGGATTCTGCTGGGCGATGCCCTGGGTGAGCTGCTGCGCTATTATGCCGCGGCCGATGTGGCCTTTGTGGGCGGGAGTCTGGTGGCGGCCGGTGGTCAGAATATTCTCGAACCCGCCGCCCTGGGCCTGCCGGTCATCACCGGGCCCTCCCTGTTCAACTTTCAGGGCGTCAGCGACGTGCTGGTGGCGGCCGGGGGCATGCGGGTGGTAAAAGACGAAAATGAACTGGCGCAGCAGGTGACGGCCCTGCTTCAACATCCACAGGAACGCCTCGCCATGGGCGCTGAGGCCCGGGCCGTGGTGCAGGACAACCGGGGAGCCAGCCTCGAGCTGATGGGCCTGATCGATGAGGTCCTGGCCGATGCCAGACAATAAAACCGGCACTCCGTAAATTCATTCTCCAAAGCCAGGGGATGCAGTCCTGGGCTTCAGCGCAAGGCCACACCCGGGGGAGCTCCGCTCGCTCGCTGCGCTCCTCACCGGACTCCCCCGGGCATGTCCCGGCTGGCATGAGCGTGTGCGGCAGCAATACCGGTCTTGCGCTGCTGAACCTCACCTACCCGTAGCCCAGAAGCCTGTCGGGTCTGGCATGTATCCCGGCGGATAGCGTAAAATCCTTATTTTTTACACTTTATATACACGCTTGTTAATTGTATTTGCAGACCAATTTAAGTAAGCTGGCCCGTCTCAAACACTGACCCGCTGGTCAGTTATTAGTTTTCCCAAAGGATCCATGGATGTCCCGACTCCATTCTTGCTGTTTCCGGCCTTTGTCGCGTTTGTTGTGCTGTCTGCTGGTGGCAGTGGCGTCTTCAGCAAGGGCGGCTGATACAGCTGTCCCGAATACCGGGGCGGCAGCGCAGAATCCGGCTTTTTTGAATGGTGGTCCGGCAAGCCCCATGCAAAACCCGGTGAATGAGGGCAATCTGGCGGGAATATACCAGTTGGCCGTGGCGAATGACTTCACCATCGCCCAGGCCGGCGCACAACGGCGCGCCGACTCACAGCAGCGCTGGCTCGGTCTCGCTCCGCTGCTGCCCAATGTGACTCTTCGGTATTCTACGGCGGAGATCGACAACGATTCTTCAGGGGTTTCCTTGTTTGGGGCGACAGCCTTTATCAACGACACGAAAACCATCATCACTAATGATACCTGGACTCTCTCCCTTTCCCAGCCCCTGTTGGATATTCCGGCCTGGTTCAATTTCCGTCAGGGTATGGAGCAGACCCGGCAGGCCCAGGTACGGTTTGCGCTGGCCCAGCAGAACCTCCTGCAGCGCAGCGTCGAGGCCTTTCTGGCGGTGATCCGCGCCGAAGCCAACCTGCAGGCATCCCAGGCGCAGGGAGAGGCGCTGGAACGGCAATTGGAGCAGATGAACGAACGCTTCGATGTGGGCTTGGTGGCCATCACCGACGTGCTCGACGCCCAGGCCTCCTACGATCAGGCGGCCGCACAGCTGATCAGGGATGAAGGCGCGCTGGAGACGGCGCGGGAACAGCTGACGGTGATCACCGGGCAGCCGGTGACCGACTCCTTGTGGCAGTTCCGCGACGATTTTCCGGTCCTCACGCCAGAGCCGGCCGACAGTGGCGAATGGGCGCAATTCGCCCGCAACAACAATCTGGACATCGCCGTGGCCAATCACGCCGTCGAAGTCGCCCGGCTCGGCAAACGCTCGGCCGCCAGCGACCATCTGCCCACCATCAGCCTGAGCTTCTCGGTAACCGACAGTGAATCGGACTTTGACCAGACCAACTTTCTCACTGGCATTCGCCGCATAACGCCCAATGACTCGGAAACGGACAACCTGTCCATCACCCTGTCCATCCCCCTGCCTTCCGGCGGGCGTGTCAGCGCCGCCCGGCGCCAGGCCGGCGCCAACCTCGAACTGCAGCGGGGTGCTTACCTGGACACGGTCAGACAGACAAGCCAACAGACGCAAACGGCCTTCCTGCAGGCGCGCACCAATGCCAACCGGGTACGCGCCAATGAGCGCGTCGTGGCGTCCTCCGAATCCGCCATGGAGGCCGCGCAGATCGGTTTCGAGGTGGGCACGCGCAACATCGTCGACGTGCTCAACGCCATCCAGACCGCTGCCGCCGCCCAGAGGGACTACAAAAACAGTATTCTCGACTACGTATCGAGCGTGATCGAACTCAAGCGTCTGGCCGGCACGCTGAACCCGGGAGACATCTACAGCCTCAACAACTGGCTGGAAAAACCCGAACCGGCCACGCAAACCGCACAACTGCCCTAGGAACGGGAGAAAAACCATCCCCGTTTACAGGAAATTGAAGGTATTTGAAAAAATGACTACACTTGAACACCCCAGGATGCCACCGATGAGCTCATTCTCTTTTTCTCTGCTTTTGCTTTTCCGGATGCTCCGCCCGCAGCTCGGGTGGCGCGTATTGGCCATCGTCATCGCCGCTTTCCCGGCCCTTGCGGCCGCCCAGAATGCCGCCGATGAGGCTCCTCTGCAGGAACCTCCCATCATCCTGGATGAGCGTCCGAAAACGGCGGCAGACAGCGTCATCGACGACAACAACCTGGCGGGAATCTATCAACTGGCCGTGGCAAACGATTTGACCGTCGCCCAGGCCAGGGCACAATTACGCGTGGATAATCAGCAACGCTGGATTGCGCTGGCCGGCCTGTTGCCCAGCTCCGATCTCCAGTATTCCACCTCGGAAAATGACTCTGATTCATCAGGGGTCACCCTGACGGGTGCTGTGCCTCAACCCAATAATACGAAAACCATCAGGAAGACCGATGCCTTCACTCTTTCTCTGTCGCAACAGGTACTCAACGTCAGTGCCTGGTTCGACCTTTTTCAGGGTTTGGTGCAAAGCAGGCAGGCCGAAGTGCAGTTTCAAATAGCACTGCAGGATTTGTTGCAACGCACTGTCGACGCCTATGTGGCCGTGATCCGTGCCAGGGCCAATCTCCAGGCCTCGATCGCTCAGGGCGAGGCCTGGGAAAGGCAACTGGAGCAGATCAACGAACGCTTCGACGTGGGCCTGGTGCCCATCACCGATGTGCTCGACGCCCAGGCCTCCTATGACCTGTCGGCCGCCCAGATCATCAGCGATGAAGGCGCGCTGGAAACGGCGCGGGAGCAGTTGACCGTGATTACCGGGCAGCCGGTGGCCGGTTCGCTGTGGGGTTTGAGTGAGGACTTCCCCGTCCGCATTCCAGAACCCCAGGACGGCAACCAGTGGGTGAACTTTGCCGAAGCCAACAATCTGGAAATACGGCTTGCCGATTATGGTGTACGGGTGGCCCGGCTGGGCGCGCGCTCGGCCACCTTCGCCCGCCTGCCGACCATCAGCTTGAGTTTTTCCGTTTCAGACAGCGAGTCAGACAGCGATCAGACCAACTTTCAAACGGGACTACGTCGCACCACGCCCAACGATTCGGAAACGGATAATCTGTCCCTGACGGCTTCGGTTCCCGTGTTTACAGGGGGTTCCATCT
>JAVVEZ010000083.1:0-14930 GCA_032250895.1 Pseudomonadales bacterium
CGGCAAAGCATTCATCGTTCGTCGTATTTCTACGGCGCAGGCCCCTAGGAGCCTGCGCAAGGTCTGGACATTTCCCAAAACTGTGCTAGAGTGCCCTCCGGCTGTGATAGTAGACCTTGAGCTATCCCGCCAGTGCATTCTCTTTAGCTAAAAGGTTTTTTCTGCAGGCAACAGACTTGCAGTTTGCTGAGACCTCCGGTCCCTGCCTTTACTCTTGTCCGTGCCGCGTCCAGCTTGCCTGCAAGTCCGATCAGCGCCACCCCGCAAAAGTCATCTATCGACATGCACACCCGTGCAACCACATGTTCTTCATCTGGAAACCACAATTTAATCAGTAAGGCCTGACGCGTATCGGCGTGTTTCACGAGCTCCGCATACCGTCCCTGTCCTTGCTACACCCTGAACTTGCAGGCTGTACCTGCTGAACAAAGAGAATTTCAATGAGTTTTGATACCCTCGGTTTAACCGAATCCCTGTTGAGCGCCGTTGCGGCAACCGGCTACACCACTCCGACCCCGATTCAGGCCCAGGCCATCCCGGCCATACTCGCCGGCCAGGATGTCATGGCCGCAGCCCAGACCGGCACCGGCAAGACCGCCGGTTTTACATTGCCCCTGCTGCAACGCCTGGGCGGCAAGGCCGCCCCCAAAAGCAACCATGTGCGAGCCCTGGTACTCACGCCAACCCGTGAACTCGCAGCGCAGATTCAGGACAGCGTCGAGACCTACGGCAAAAACGAAAAACTACGCTCTGTCGTGGTCTTTGGCGGCGTCAATATCAACCCCCAGATGATGGCCCTGCGCCGGGGTGTCGACATCCTGGTGGCGACACCCGGACGCCTGCTGGATCTGTATCAGCAGAACGCCGTCAAATTCAGTGATATCGAGGTGCTGGTTCTGGATGAAGCCGACCGCATGCTGGACATGGGTTTTATCAGGGACATCAAAAAGATTCTTGCCCTGTTGCCGAAACAACGCCAGAACCTGATGTTTTCCGCCACGTTCTCGGATGACATCCGTACCCTGGCAAAAACCATCTGCCATCAGCCGGTTGAAATCGACGTGGCTCCCCGCAACTCCACCGTGGATGCCATCAGTCAGAAACTGTACCTGGTGAACAAGGACAAAAAGGCGGATCTGCTGAGTCATCTGCTGCGTACCAACAGCGACCAGACCCTGGTTTTCAGCCGCACCAAGCATGGTGCCAACAAGCTGGTGCAGCGCCTGGAAAGAGACAATATCACCGCCCTTGCCATTCATGGCAACAAGAGTCAGAGTCAGCGCACCAAAGCCTTGAGTGAATTCAAACAGAACAAGGTGCAGGTCCTGGTGGCCACCGACATCGCCGCCCGCGGCATCGACATCGATCAACTGGCAATGGTCATCAATTTCGACATGCCTCATGTTCCCGAAGACTATGTGCATCGTATCGGCCGGACCGGGCGGGCCGGTGCCAGCGGTCAGGCGATTTCCCTGGTCAGTGAAGACGAGAACCGACAGCTGCGTGATATTGAACGTCTGATCAAAAGAAAAATAGACCGTGCTGCCGCCAATGATCTGCCTCCGGCATTGATGCTGGCTCCGCGTGCCCAGATAACAGTCGAGGCCGGTGAAGCCTCTCAGGGCAGACAGTCCAGAAGCAATTCAGGAAACAACAACAATCGCGCCAGAAATAACGGCAACCAAGGCGGCAGAAGCAATGCCAGAAACGGCACGCGCAGCGGTACTGGCAGTAATGCCGGATCCGGCCCGCGGCAGGAGGTTTCCGGTAATCGCTGGGATCAGGGACAGACAGCTCGCCCTGCGCGCCGGCCATCACAGCCACGATCCAATGCCTCGGCGCCGGCGAACCAGCCGGTCGACAAACCCAAGCTGGCCAACATCCTGTGGAAGTCCCTGCGTTCAAGCCTGGGCAGGACGCCCGAATAGAACTGTCTGGGATGAACGCGCAGCATTTCCCCCGCCTGCGCGGGCCTTCAGTCGTTGGCAAGAGCTACCACAGGGTCGAGTCCTGCGGCCTTGCGGGCTGGCGCAAAACCGAAAATCAGGCCGATCGCGGTGGCGCTGGAAAAAGCCAGGATCATCGGCTGGCTGGTAAACAGGATGGATACCCCGAAGGACTTCAACACCATGCCCACTCCTATTCCGGCGGCCACCCCAAGCATGCCGCCAACTCCGGAAACAACGATGGCCTCGGCCAGAAACTGCTGAAGAATATCACTCTGACGGGCGCCAGTGGCCATGCGAATGCCAATTTCCCGGGTTCGCTCGGTGACCGATACCAGCATGATGTTCATGACCCCGATGCCACCCACCAGCAGCGAAATCGCGGCCACCGAGCCCAGCAGCATGGTGAAGGTGTCCTGGGAGGCAGAAACCGTGTCCAGCAGTTCGGCACTGTTGAAAATTCGAAAGTCCTGCACGCCATGACGCGCCACCATGAACTCGGTGAGATTTCTCTCGGTCTCGTCGATCTTGCCCACATCATCCACGGCGACGGCGATGGAACGGGCAAATTTCTGTCCAAACAGCCTCAGACCGCCCGTTTTCAGTGGCACAAAAACCGCATCGTCCTGGTCCCGGCCACCAAAGCCGGAGGAGCCCTTGCGGGTCATCACCCCGATAATCTGGAAGGGCACGTTGCGGATAAGAAGATACTCACCCAGCGGATTCCCCCCGCCGGGAAACAGCGCTTCGGCAACCGTGGCACCCAACACCGCCACGGGCGTATAGGTATCGCTGTCGCGGCGGGTAAAAAACACACCCTGGGCCAGGGGCCAGTTGCGGGCCTGCGGCAGACTTTCTGACGTGGCGGTGATTTGGGTCTGGTAATCCTGGCGGCCAAAGCGCACCGTCTCATTGCCCTGGATTTCAGGCAGCGTGGACAGCACATTGGGCACGTTTTCCATAATGGCGTCGGCGTCCTCGAAGGACAGCGTGGACGGTATATTCCTGGATTGACCTTCCCCCCGCGCTGGTTGCAGGTTCAGTATGTTGGTCCCGATGGAACTGATCCGGTCCACGATGTCCCGCCGCGCACCCTCGCCAATGGCCAGCATGGCCACCACCGAAGCCACGCCTATGACGATGCCCAGCAGGGTCAGCACGGTTCTGAAAAGATTGGCCTTGAGGGAACGCAGGGCCATCCGGGCGGCTTCACCGAGACCCGCCAGCGATGACACGATTTTCCGGCTTAAAAACAAATCGCTGAGCTTGATGTTCTGTCCGGCATCGATGGTTCCGTCGACAGGACCGCTGTCATTCAGAATATTGCCATCCCGAAATTCGATGATCCGGTCCGCATGCCCGGCCACCTCCGCATCGTGTGTGATGACGATGACGGTATGGCCACGCCGGGCCAGATCTTTCAGCAGCGCCAGGACTTCCACCCCACTTTGGGAATCCAGGGCGCCCGTAGGCTCGTCGGCCAGAATGATCTTGCCGCCATTCATCAGTGCCCTGGCGATGGAGACACGCTGCTGCTGCCCGCCGGACAGCTGACTGGGGCGATGATCCATTCGCTCGCCCAGACCCAGAGAGCTCAGCAGCTGGCGCGCGCGATAATGCCGCTGGGCCGCAGAAATACCCGCATAAACCGCCGGTACTTCGACATTTTCTTCCGCCGTTGCGTTGGCCAGCAGGTTGTAACTCTGAAACACAAACCCGAAGGCTTCACGCCGTAACCAGGCCAGACCGTCGGCATCAAAGCTTTTGATGTTGCGGCCCGCAAACAGGTAGGTGCCACTGTTGGGCCGGTCCAGGCAGCCGAGAATATTCATCAGAGTGGATTTCCCGGAACCCGACTGTCCCATGATGGCAACAAATTCGCCCGGATAGATTTTCAGGTTGATGCCGCGCAGGGCCCTGACTTCCACGCCTCCACCCGTGACGAAGGTCCGGGTGATATTCCTGAACTCAATCAGGGGGATGGCGCTCTCATGAACCTCAGCCGGCTTGCCGATGTCCAGCAATCCGGCAGCCGGATTCTGAGTGCTCACCGGAAGCCCCCGGGCCGGAACCCACCCCCGCCACCACCAAAACCACCAGGCCGGATTGGCGGACCACCGGCATTATTGCCGGGTGCCGGGCCACCCGGCTGCAGAATGCCTGCCACGACTCTGTCACCTGCCTTCAGACCGGAAATCACCTCGGCCGCAATCCGGCTGCTGACACCCACCAGGACCTCTTTTTCGCTGATGGAGCCATCGCCATTGACGATCTGAACCGTCGCCAGATGCGCACCCTCGGGACGGCTCCGGTCCGCAAAGTTGCCACCCGCCGGTCGTTGCCCGGCCGGACCGGATCTGGGGCCGGTGCCTCCGGCTGCGGGCAATCCCCGTGGCGAAGTTCCATCGGCACTGCCGGCACCGGCAAAACCGGAACCTGGCATTCTCGCACCGGAGCCGGTTTTGGGGCCTCCACCAGCCTGCGGCTGATCCTTGAAGGTCAGGGCGCCCAGCGGAACCGTCAACACATTTTCGGCCGCCGAGGTGATGAAGAAAACCTGGGCCGTCATCTCGGGCAGCAGGGCACCATCCTGATTGTCGACATCAAACAGCCCGGTATAGAGCACCACATTGTTTTCGATGACCGGGGTCGGCAGAATCTGGCGCAATTTGCCGTACCAGCGCCGTTTGTCACCGCCGAGGGTCATGAAATAAACGTCCATGCCCTGCTTGAGTTTGCCGATATCCGCTTCCGAGATATCCGTCTCTACCGTCATCGTGGAAAGATTGGCAATCCGCAGGATGGTCGGTGCCTGCTGGGTGGCATTGAGCGTGCGGCCCTCATTCATTTCGATGGCAACGACAGTGCCGCTTGCCGGGGCATAGATGCGGCTGAATTCCAGTGTCGTCTCGTCGCTGGCAAGCGTGGCGCGGCTTTGAATGATCTGGGCCTCGAGTTGGGCAAGTGCGGATTTGGATGCTGCCAGGTTGTTGACGGCGGTATCGTAATCCAGCTTGCTGGCGGCATTCACGCCCATCAGCTGTTCCTGGCGGGCCTTGTTGCTGCTTGCCAGCACAAGCTCTGCCTGACGTGCGCTTATCTGCGCCTCCAACGCGGCAATATTGGCCCGGCTCGCCTCCACCCGGTTGAGTTGTACCCGTGCATCGATCTCGGCCAGCAGTTGCCCCTGCTTCACCCGATCGCCAATCTCGACATGCAGCTTGTCCAGCTGTCCCGAAACCTGGGCGCCCACATCCACAAAACTGCTGGGTTTGAGACTGCCGGCGGATGCAACGGCATTTTCGATGCTGCCAATTTCAACACTGACGATCAGAGGTTGTACCCCGCTTTCCTCTTCACCCTGCTGCTGCCAGTAATAATACCCTCCGGCCACCAACGCCAGAAGAACGGCAAGCACGGCATAGCGGCGTCCGCGACGGCGCGGTATCGGGTTGAAATCGTCAGTGTGGCTGGAAGCTGATCCTGTGGTTAACGGCATGGACTTCTCTTCTTATTTGTGTGGTGGTGGGTAGACGGGCGCCTCTACGTCAACTTTACAGCTCGGGCGAGCATAAAATTGGAGCCGATTCTATGCCGACAAAGCGCAAAAAAAATGCAAATAAAAGGGAAATCTCCCGGGCTGCTGCGGACTCTCCGCACAATTTCGAACAATTCCGCCCGGCTGCTGCGGACTCTCCGCACAATTCCGCACAATTCCGCACAATTCCGCACAATTCCGCACAATCCCGCACAATCCCGCACAATCCCGCACAATCCCGCCCGGCTGCTTGTCGGCAATGCAGTGGCTGCATTCAGCTTTTTTGGCTGCGGCGCACCATCGCATCGAGATCCGTATAACCACCGATGCCCTTGCCATCGATGAAAATCTGCGGCACCGAGGTGCGCCCGGCGGCCTTTTTCACCATTTCCACATAACGTGTGCGGTCATTGGTCACATCGATCTCCTGGTAGGGCACCTTGAGCTGGTCAAGCAAGGCTTTGGCCGCATGACAGAAACCACACCAGTTTTTGGTATAAATCACAACCTCAGGCATAAAAGACTCATTCGATGAAGGACGGATTGCATATGTTAAACCCTGCTGCCGGTACTGTGCAGACCTTTTTCAATGAAAAAACACGTAAAAATCAGGCTTGAGCCATTCCGGTGATGGCATCGTCATCCGGCGCTGACTATACTGCCCCCCAACTGTGGAGGGGACGTGGATATTTTCAAACCAGCTTTCAGAATCGGCGCATTCGTCATGGCGCTGTGGGGCATCTTCATGCTGATTCCCCTTGCCGTCACCCATGGCCAAACGCAGGAAATCGACGATTTCCTCCTCAGCGCAGGCTGTTGCTTTCTGCTGGCCCTGCTTCTTTTCTGGCTGAGCCGCGGTGAACTGCCATTGATCAAGCCACGCGCCCTGTTCCTGGTTACAGCCCTCAACTGGCTGTTGTTGTGTGCGACAGGTGCCCTGCCTTACCTGTTTGCGAGCCTGGATATCAATCTGGCGAATGCTGTTTTCGAAAGTGTTTCGGGCGTTACCACCACCGGCTCCACCACCCTGACCGGACTGGATCAGCTACCGCACAGCCTCCTCCTGTGGCGATCCATAACCCAATGGGTTGGTGGTATCGGCATCATCCTGGTAGCTGTCGCCGTGCTGCCGGTGCTGAGAGTCGGAGGAATGCGCCTGTTCCGGACCGAGTCCTCCGAATGGACCCACCTGAACGACAGCCACATCCGTCATATTGCCAGCCAGATCGGCGTGGTTTACCTGGGTATCAGCATCATCTGCTTTCTGGTCTATCTGGGTCTGGGCATGTCGTGGTTCAACGCCCTCAACCATACCTTCACCACCCTGTCCACCGGCGGGTATTCCACCTCGGACAGCTCCTTCGGACAGTTTCAGAACCCCTCCCTGATGTGGGCGAGCGCAGTATTCATGCTGCTGGCCGGCTGCCCTTTCCTGCTGCTGGTGGCCAGTATCCAGAAAAGTCCGCTGTTGCTGTTCCAGGACAAACAGGTACGCCTGCTGCTGATCCTGGTGGCGATCGCCAGTCTGACCGTATCCGCCTATCGACTGCTGGTTGAGCCCGGCCTCGAACCGGCAGATGTATTGACCACATCCACCTTCAACATTGTTTCCATCATCACCACGACCGGCTATGCCAGCGTGGACTATACGCTGTGGGGCAGCTTCCCTATTCTGATCTTCGGTTTTCTGACCTTCTGTGGCGCCTGTTCCGGCTCCACTTCCGGTGGCATCAAGTTGTTCCGCTTTCAGTTGCTGGCCATTTTCATGCGCGAGCATATTCTGAAAGCCCTGCATCCGAATGCCAAAGTCGCCCGTTTTTACCACGACCGCATCGTCAGCGAAGAAATTCTGGTCGCCTCCCTCGCCTTTCTGTTTTTCGCAGCCATCAGTTGGGTTGTCGTCAGCCTGCTGCTGGCGCTGTGCGGACTCGATTCGGTGACCGCCCTGAGCGCATCCCTGACCGCCCTGATGAACGTCGGCCCCGGTTTTGGTCCCATCATCGGACCCGCAGGCAATTTCAGTACGCTGCCGGATGCCGCCAAATACATCCTGTCCATCGCCATGCTGCTCGGAAGATTGGAGTATCTTGCCCTGGTGATCATTTTTACCCGGGGCTTCTGGCGCTGGTGAACCCGCCCGCCCGACAATCTGGCAATGAGCTTTTTGCAAGTGCCCCACGCAATGAAGATTCGAAGCACCAGAGGTCTTGACAGGTGACGGTTCCAGGCCAGGATACAGTCAAGACCGGCGCGCGTGACGTCGCTGTCCGAGGTCAGAATCCAGAGTTGCTCTATGTCGCCGATGGCGCATTGCTGCCTGACCCCGCTCAACAGTTCTGCCTGCGGATGGTTTGCATAGAGCGGGCAGCGGCCAGGCGCCAGCGCCGCCACCACTTCCGGAATGACCTGTCAGGAACCGCCAAGAGTAGCGAGGAGGATGGTGGGAGGGGGCATCAGGGGTGCTGCCGAAAGTTGACAGCCGGCACTGGCAAATCCAACGCAAACCAGGCCAGATCAGAGGTAAGCACCTCTGCACCATGTTCAACGGCAAGCGCAAGGCACGCCCGGTCTCCCAGCGACAAGCCCCTTGATTTCGTAGTGCTTATCAGGATGCCCGCCTGTATGGCGGTTTCACTGTTCAAACTGATCAACTCCACTCCCATAAGCGTCATCAACTCACCAATGCGTGATAAAAACGGTGAGCGGCCCTGCGCCAGCTTGCTGACGACTTCGATAAAATTGACTGCGCTGAAGATGCAGTGGGAATTTTCCAGTTTTTCCTGCACGAACTGCCACCCGACCTCACGATTCAGGTAAGCCAGTACTGCGGATGTATCAAGCGCGGTTGTGATTTTTTGCATACTCATCCTGAGCCTCCTGATCGTCCCTGGCCACTTCTGCCCGGCGTTCCGCCATCAGTTCATCCACCAGACTGCGGCCCGGCTCGATGGGAAACCACTCCTGGAACAGCTCCTGAGCCCGGCGGATGCGGGTCGGTTTGGTGGCCAGCACCAGTTCACCACCACGTTCTTCGCAGATGAGCTCATCACCTTCCTGGAGATTGAGTTTTTGGCGTAGATCGGCAGGTATGACAATTCTTCCGCCTTGTGACAACTTTAATATATTCATGGCAATAATCTCTAAACATGACATAAATATAGTATCCCACCAGCTTGGATAAATAAAGCTTATTCTTGTCAGGCTGCCACACTTGAAGCCCATCCCATTCAAGAGCTTAGATCAGAAATGCTGATAATCAACAATTGATTGCCGGTTTGTTCAATCTCTGCTTTCAGGAATACTTTTTTCTTGTTTTTAAAGCGTTTTTTTGCGGAATCACTTAACGAGGAATACATCTTCCCCTTGGCGGTTTTATTGCTGTCGACCTCCTTCAGCGTGATCTCACCTGAGCCCGGATTAGTATTTACCAGTTCTGCTCGCTCCCAAATCCATGAAGCGACGACGATGCCTTCTTCCTGCAACCGTTCTTTATTTTCCGCCTCGGCACGCAGAGCCCTTCCTGTGATGGATTCCAATTGGTCATAACCAGGAATAGCACAGGCCCCGGCTGACCGCTTTCATGTGGCGTGTCTTTTCCAGAATAATAGTCACCATAGTGCGGCGTCAAAATATCCATCCCCAGTTTTTCATGCTTGGCTTTGATGATGACATCCCAGAACGACAGGGCTCCACGAGCCGAGTCGTCTTCATGCTTTTCAGGCTCCAGCCCGAACAGGCTGGTAATCGTGCTTTGATCCAGGCCCTGGGTTGAGTTGTCGAATTCCCCCTGTGTCGGTTAAGTCCACATATTAACGACTTCCTTCACTTCTGGCACAAATCGCAAGCTTGCAATGCCTACTGGCTGGCAGCCTATGCCATTACCCGGCAAGCGGCGCGATATGAAAAATCCGTTCGGCATTCTGGTGGCAGATCAAGGCTTTTTCCCGCGCCGACAGCGGGGCGGCGTCGATAAAATCCACGGCTGGCTTCGTCGGCTGGTAGGGATAGTCGATGGCCCACATCACATTTTCTGCGCCGAGCTTTTTGATGCTGTAGTCCAGCGCCAGGGGGTCTTCGACACCGCTGGTGGTGATGACAAAATTGCGCTGGAAATACTCCGCCATAGTCAATTCCGTCTTCGGGGAACGACCGATGGTCTGGGCGCGGCTGTTCATGAAGTTGATGCGCCAGAGCCAGAAATGCACGGCCTCGCCCATATGGCCGATGCAGATTTTCAGCTTCGGAAACCTGTCGAACAGGCCCGAGGTCATCATGCGCACCACATGGGTGCCCACTTCCACACCGTAGCCCCACATCGCGGAATCCATGCCGTAGTCCATCAGGGGACCCTTGAGCCCATAGGACGCGGCACGGGGATGAATGTACAGGCAGCAGTTCAGCGCTTCGGCGGCTTCCAGGATGGGCCAGTATTTGGGGTCGTCCAGGTATTCGTCGTGGGTGTGGCTGTTCAGCATGAAGCCGTTCAGACCCAGCTTGTTGCGGGCCCGTTCCATTTCCTTCGCGGCCCGCTTCGGACTTTGCGGCGCAAAGCTGGCAAGCCCGGCGAAGCGGGTGGGATGGCGCTGGCAGACCTCGGCCAGATAGTCATTGGCCAGCGCCGCCAGGTCGGTGGCGGTATCGGCATCGAACATCTGCACCCCCGGCGCGGTCAGGGACAGCAGGTGCATGTCCACGCCAAATTCATCCATTTCGCTCAGGCGCCGGTCTTCGATGTCGGTCAGGCCAGCAAGCAGATTCAGGCGGCCATAACCGGACTCGCCGGCGTGATAATCATAGATGCCCTTGACCAGCAGACGGTCCAGACTCTGACTGGGTCCCTGCACCACCTTTTTCAGTTCAGCGGCCACTTCAGGAATGGAAAAGGCTTCTTCGGTGGCTATTTTTCTTGTCGGTGTCAGGCTGCTCATACATGTTTCTCCTCAAAGAATACAACTGGAATTGCTGATGGTCTTCAAACATTCAAGCGCAGCCAGGGCCCGGCCCGTGTCGATTGCCCTTGCCGCCATGGCCACGCCGGCCTTCAGGTCACTGACCCGTTCCGCAACCACGAGCGCCGCCGCCGCATTCAGCAATACGATATCACGATAGGCGTCGCATTGGCCTTGCAGCAGGCTTTGCAGACGTTGAGCGTTATAAGAGCCATCGCCACCCTTGAGCTCAGCCAGGCTGGCGCCGGGAATTCCCGCATCGGCAGGGCTCACCTGAAATTCCGTGACAATCCCGTCCTTCACTTCACAGACGACATTGCTGCCGGTGGTGCTGAGCTCGTCCAGGCCATCGGCACCATGAACCACCCAGGCCCGGTCACAGCCCAGCCTGGCCAGCACTTCTGCCATGGGCCGCACATAGGCCTGTGCGAACACCCCCAGCAAATAACGCCTGACAGCGGCGGGATTACACAAGGGACCGAGAATATTGAAGATTGTTCTGATGCCCAGTTCCACGCGCACCGGTCCCACATATTTGAAGGATTCGTGGTGACGTGGTGCCATCATGAAGCCGATATTGGCTTCGGCAATGGCCTGTTCCAGCAGCATGAAATCGGCATCGATGTTGATGCCGAGCGCCGTGAGCACATCGGCGGCACCGGATTTGGATGAGAGCGCCCGGTTGCCATGCTTGGCCACGGGAACCCCGCAGGCCGCCACCACGAAGGCAGTGGCGGTGGAAATATTGAGGGTGCCGCTGCCGTCCCCGCCGGTACCGACGATATCCATGGCATCGGCCGGAGCTTTGACGGCAAGCGCCCGCCCCCGAATGACAGTGGCGGCGGCACTGATTTCATCGACACTCTCGCCGCGCAGACGCAGCGCCATCAGAAAGGCGGCTATCTGAGCCGGGGTGGCATGCCCGCTCATGATGATCTCGAAGGCGGCCCTGGCCTCTTCAAAACTCAGGGTTTTGCCCTCGGCGAGAACGGCCAGGCAGGCTTTCAGTTCCGTCATTGCTGTACTCATCTCCTAGGAGCCTGTCGGACTCAGGATAGTTCTACTGCGGCGGCGGGAAATCGGCCCCTTTTTCCGCTCTTTTTCGTTAAATAGGCCCCACTATTCGCCTCAAAAGACCGAAAAAATGGACTCGATTTCCCACTCACCTCGCTACGAACACCTGAGTCCGACAGGCTCCTGGCTGGTTCCCCGTCAACGGCTGCTACGGTCTGCCGACGATTGTCTGCCGACGATTGTCTGCCAGCTATTGTCTGCCAATCACGGCCTGCAAGGTATTCTGCATCAGGGAGGCGATTGTCATCGGTCCAACGCCGCCAGGTACCGGGGTGATGAAGCTGCATTTGTCTTTGACATGTTCAAAGTCCACATCACCTGCCAGCCGGAAACCCTTGGGCCGGGAAGCATCCTTGACCCGGGTGGTGCCGACATCAATCACGACGGCCCCTTCCTTCACCATGTCGGCGGTGATGAATTCCGGCTTGCCGATGGCCACGATGAGAATATCCGCCGAGGCACAGACTTCCTTCATGTTCGGCGTGCGGCTGTGCACCAGGGTCACGGTGCAATTGCCGGGATAGCTGTTGCGGGACATCAGGATGGACATGGGCGTGCCCACGATATTGCTGCGTCCAACCACCACACAGTGCTTGCCGGCGGTTTCGATATGATTGCGTTTGATAAGCTCCAGGATGCCGTTCGGTGTCGCCGAAATATAGGCTGGCAGGCCCAGCATCATGCGCCCGAGATTCACCGGATGGAAACCATCTACGTCCTTGCGCGGGTCGATGGCTTCGGTAACCTTGTCCTCATCGATATGCCCGGGCAGAGGCACCTGTACGATAAAGCCATCGATCGTCGCGTCGGCGTTCAATTCGGCGACCTTGGCCAGCAATTCGGCCTCGCTGGTCTCTGCGGGCAGCGTGATGAGCGTGGACTCAAAACCCACCTTCTTGCAGGTCAGCACCTTGTTGTTCACGTAGGTATGACTGGCACCATCGTCACCGACGATGACGGCGGCAAGATGGGGAACCCTGCCCCCGGCGGCCTTGATGGCGCTGACTTTTTCGGCGATTTCCTGCTGGAGTTGTGCGGATGTGGCTTTACCATCGAGTAACTGCATGATTCCTCTCAATTCATTGTGGTCTGCAAAGCGCGGATTCTAGCAAAAAAAAGGGACAGCCACTCGAAAAAAGGACCGAAAAAAAGAACAGTCTCCTGTTTTCGTCTGCACGACCATCCTCGATGACGTTTTACGGCCTGCTTCGTGGGGATGACGAATTTCCTTAAATACGCGCAAGCGCATCGAGAAGAATGCTCTCCGTCAGAATCTGCGGCAAAACATTGGCCGGCTTGCCGGGATCAGCGGGAAACAGCAGATACAGGGGGACGCCACTGGTATTGTAGCGTTTCAACACAGCGGTGATTTCCGGGTCGTTGTTGGTCCAGTCACCCTTGAGATAGGTGACCTTGGCGGCGCTCATGGCCGCACTCACGGCCTCGGAATCCAGCGCCATGCGCTCATTCACCAGGCAGGTGATGCACCAGGATGCGGTCATGTTGACGAACACGGCCACGCCACCGCTGCGCAATTCCGCCAGACGGGCATCGCTGTAACGTTCATAGTGACTGTCCTCTGCCAATGGCGTTGTCGGCTGTACAGCCATGAACGGGGTGCCGAGGCTGGCAAGTACCAGGGTGAAGGCCAGCACCAGCGCCACCAGGCCGCTCTTGCCATAGGCCGCCGGGGCGCTGCTGTGCACTGTCCGGATATAAAACCAGACGGCCAGCGCCAGCACGGCAGCGCCGGCGCCGACCATCAGCACCGCCGCCATCCCGGCCTGTCGTCCAAGCACCCAGAGCAACCACAGCACCGTGGCATACAGTGGCAATGCCAACAGGTGTTTGATTTTCAGCATCCAGGCACCCGGCCGGGGCAGGAAGCGGGTCAGCGCCGGCAGGCTGGCCAGCAGCACAAAAGGCAGGGCCATGCCGAGCCCCAGAGCCACAAAGACAGCCAGCGCCACCGGCATGGTCTGGGTCAGCGCAAAACCCAGCGCGGTGCCCATGAAGGGTGCCGTACACGGGCTGGCCACCACGGTTGCCAGCACGCCGGTAAAAAACGAACCGCTGTAACCTTCCCGCTCGGCCAGCCCGGAACCCAGCCCCATGATGCCGGTGCCGAGCTCCAGCACTCCCGACAGGGACAGCGCCAACAGCAGAAAAAGATAGACCAGCAGGGCCACGAAGACCGGTGCTTGCAGATGAAAACCCCAGCCGATGGCCGCACCGCCAGCCTGCAGACTCAGCAGCACCAGCGCCAGCACCAGGAAGGCCAGGACAATGCCGGCACCGTAGACCAGCGCATGCAGTACGCGCTCCCGGCAGGCACTGTCGCGGCTGGCCGCCAGGCTCATGACCTTCAATGACAGCACCGGAAACACACAGGGCATCAGGTTCAGTATCATGCCGCCGAGCAGGGCAAAGACGAAGATCATGCCCAGACCGATATCGGCCCGGGCCGGACCGGCGCCAAACACCAGGCTTTTCAGATCATCCGGAATCTGCCCGGCCAGGGCCGGCCGGGCAGCGATCTGATAAACCGTCTGGCCCTGTTCGTCACTTACCAGCAACAAGCCCCCCAAGCCGTTCAGAGCGCTACTGTCCAGACGCGGATGCCGGGCCTGGGACAATTGCAGGCTGGACAGCTGGCTGCTGATGACGGGCGGATCCGTGTAATCAAACACCCGATGTTCGCCCGGGATGAAACTGATCTTCCTGGCCCCGGCAAAAATCGGCGCGGTGGCCTGCACCACCAGCTTGATCTGGCCGTCCAGTACCGAGTACATCGCATCCACGGCGATATCCTGCCGGGGAAAAGAGGCCCTGGTGCGCGCAAAACCCGGCGCCCATTGTGGATCGATGGCCACGGGCGGGGCCGTCTGCACGGGCAGTTCCAGGCTGAGTTCGGCACCCCCGGGAATACAGACATCATCACATTCCAGCCAGTGGACACTGGCCCCGAGCGCAAGCCGGGCAGCATTGAAGGATTCGGCCACCGTCAGTTGGGTCAGCAGGAAGATTTCATCCTCGTAGCCGAAATCCACCAGGTCGGCGGGCAATTCGATGCGCTTGGGGGTGGGCCAGACGATGGGTCCGGCACTGACGCCCTCGGGCAGATGCCAGGCAATTTCCGTGGGCTTGCCGGCATCACCGGGGTTTTTCCAATAGGTGTGCCAGCGCGGCTGATGCACCAGCCGCAGCGCCACCCACAGTGACTGCCCCGGGACCGCCGCAGTGGTTTCTGCCACCAGTTGGGCATCCACATGCAGGCCCTGCACCAGCTGGGCCTGGCTTGTCTGGGCAAGCAGCGCCGTCAGCAGCAACAGTCGTTTGAAAGACACTAGTGTCATGTCACCCCTCCATTGCCGCATCAGAGCCTGCCAGCGTGTTCAGTGCAAGGCAGACCGGCGAAGGCAT
>JAVVEZ010000084.1:0-14810 GCA_032250895.1 Pseudomonadales bacterium
TTGATCGCTACACTTATCGTGTTACTTGGTCAGAAGACGACCAGGAGCATGTCGGTTTGTGTGTTGAATTCCCCTCGCTGAGCTGGTTGGAGCTTACTCCGGAAGACGCCTTGAAAGGGATTCGTAAACTGGTGCACAAATGCGTCACCGACATGAAGAAGGACCAGGAGAATATTCCAGAGCCGCTGGCGTCGAAGCAATTCAGCGGCAAGTTTATGGTACGTGTTCCGCCTGAGATGCACCGAATGCTTACTATTCAGGCTGCCGAGTCTGGTGTAAGCCTGAACCGCCTGATTTCAAGCAAGTTGCACTGAAATGCACGTAACAGGCATATGCAGCCAACGCTGAAAAGCAGAGCGGTTGATTTGCGGCCTTACACGTCTCCATAATTCGAAATCGAGGTAACGATTGGAAGCCTTTCAAGACAAAGTCAAGCGCCTAATCGGGTAGCGGGGTTATCCAAGGAGCCTCTGAATACTCTGGCGTTAAATGACCAGAAAAGTCAGGAAAGTAACGTGAAAATAACAACAGTCAAAGCAGAGTTGGATGTTCATCTCATTCATGCGTTTCTCTCGCAGCAATCCAGTTGGGCCAAAGGCATCTCCTTGGCTGTTGTTCAGAAGTCCATTGAAAACTCATTGTGTTTTGGAGGCTTCCTCGAGGAGCGTCAAATCGCATTCGCCCGCGTGATCTCGGATTTCTCCACTTACGCAAACCTGGTTGATGTATTTGTACTCCCCACGGAGCGAGGTAAGGGCTACAGCAAAATCCTGATGAAGGCGGTTGTGGAACATCCGAAACTCCAAGGGCTAAGGCGGTTCACCCTGGCAACTGCTGATGCACATGGGCTGTATCGGCAGTTTGGGTTCAGGTCACTAGCCAAACCTGAATCATTCGTGGAAAGATATGATCCTGAAATTTATGCCTAAGGAGCCTCTGAATAACCCGTTATCCCCGTTGCATTCTTTCCCGCGCAGGCGGGGATGCAGATCCTGCTTCAATTATGCGTCTATGCCTGGTTGTCAGTGACAGCGTCACAGCGGCGGTTTCTGCCCGCAACCATGTCCCAGATCGAAACGCCCAGCATGAAAGCCAGCCCGGGATACAAGTAGGCGCCATTCATGGTTCTGGCGCCGATCAGTATCAACACCGGGCCGATGACACCGAGCACACTGCGCTGCCATTGCCGGTGGCTGAACCAGCCCAGCAGGTTGAGCACCAGAACGATGCTGGCCACTATCGGCAACACGCTGCCCACCAGCACGCCCTCCCATTGGCCCAGAAACCCCAGACCCAGCGCAGAACCCAGGCCGGCCAGAGCAGGAAAGCAGGCGGGACAGCCCATGGCACTGACCAGTGATCCGCCAAACCCGGCCTTGTCACCGGCACGGGTCATGATGGCGAGTACATCTTTCAACATGACAAGTTCCTCCATCGTGGTTTTTCAACATTCATACAATTCCTTCCAGACGGTTCAGCCCGCACAGCAGGACAGTTGCTTGACGTCCCTGCTGAAGGTCTGCGCCGCGAGCTTCAGACCCTCGACCATGGTCAGATACGGGAACAGGCGATCGGCGATCTCGTCGACCGTCATCCGCTGATGGATCGCCAGCGCGGCGGTCTGGATCAACTCACCGGCATTGGCGCTCACGGCCTGAACCCCGAGCAGGCGCTTCGAGCCAGTCTCGGCGACCAGCTTGATGAAGCCACGGGTATCGAAGTTGGCCAGCGCACGGGGAACATGTTCCAGGCCCAGCGTGCGGGATTCGACTTCTATGCCCTGGCGTTTCGCCTCCGCCTCGGACAGGCCGACCGTGGCCACCTGCGGGTCGGTGAAGACCACCGCGGGCATGGCACGCAGATCGAGTGTGGCTTCGCCGCCGGTCATGTTGATGGCCGCCCGGGTGCCGGCCGCCGCCGCCACATAAACGAACTGCGGCTGGTTGCTGCAATCGCCGACCGCATAGATGCCGGCAGCACGGGTGCGCATGTGATCGTCGATGATGATCGCGCCATTCTTGTCGGTGTCGACCCCGGCTGCCTGCACATTCAGGTTGTGCGTGTTCGGCGCGCGACCGGCGGCCACGAGCAGCCGATCGGCCTCGAGTTCCCCATGCCGGGTCAGCAGACGAAATACACCATCGGCATAGTCCACCCGGCTGGCTTCGGTATGGTCCAGCACCGCGATGCCTTCAGCGCGGAACACGTCTGTCAGGGCCTCGCCGATGGCCGGATCCTCGCGGAAAAGCAGCGTACTGCGGGCCAGTATCGTGACCTGGCTGCCCAGCCGGGCGAAGGCCTGGGCCAGCTCCAGCGCCACCACCGAGGAGCCGATCACGGCCAGACGTTCGGGCAGGGTTGCGCTTTCCAGTGCCTCGGTGGACGTCCAGAACGGTGTGTCCATCAGGCCCGGGATCGGCGGGATCGCCGGCTGGGCGCCCGTCGCGATCAGACAACGGTCGAAGGTCAGGCTTTTGCGGGTGCCGGATTCAGCTTCGATCGCCAGCGTTTGTGCATCGACAAAGTGCGCCTGGCCACGAACCAGAGTGATTGCCTCCTGCCCGTCCAGGATGGACTGATACTTTGCCTGGCGCAATTCCTCGACACGGGCCTGCTGCTGGGCGAAGAGCCGCTTGCGATCGACCACCGGCGTCTGCGCGGAGATGCCGTCATCGAAGGGGCTGGTCGAGCGCACATGGGCGACATGGGCCGCCTGGATCATGATCTTCGACGGCACACAGCCGATGTTGACGCAGGTGCCACCGAGGGTGCCGCGTTCGATCATCGTCACCCGGGCGCCGGCCTCGACCGCGCGAATGGCCGCCGCGAAGGCGCCGCTGCCGCTGCCGATAATGGCGACGTGCAGTGTGCCGCAACCGCTTGAAGAGTCGATTTGATATTCACCTGCTGATGCCATCATGGGTTTTCCTTGTGAATCTGTCCTGGATGGCGCAACCTTACTCCCGGACTTAAGTACGGAGTCAAGTGCCATGCAGAACACTCTTGAAAATCTGACCATTGGTGGCTTCGCCAGTGCTGCCGGCGTCAATGTGGAGACCATCCGCTTCTATCAACGCAAGGGCTTGCTGCTTGCGCCAGACAAACCACCGGGCAGCATTCGTCGCTATGGCGAGGCGGATGTCACGCGGCTACGTTTCGTGAAATCGGCCCAGCGCCTGGGTTTCAGCCTCGATGAGGTTGCCGGACTGCTCAAACTCGAGGATGGTGCGCACTGCGATGAGGCATGCCAACAGGCGGAAAGAAAACTGGCGGATGTGCATGCCAGGCTCGCCGATCTACAGCGCATCGAGGCTGCGTTGACAGACCTGGTCGAGCGCTGCAGCGCTGCCAATGGCAACGTTTGCTGTCCACTCATTGCTGCTCTGCATGGAGGGGCTGACAGGGGGGATAACAACAATATCGACAGGGACGTATAGAGCCGAAAAGCCCGGCAGCCGACGTACTTGAAGCATGTCGGCTGCCAGCTAGGAGTCTGCGCCGTAGGAACGATTGAGCCGAGGGTTTTCCACATTGAGGCCATTTTTTCGATCGTCCGAGGCGCATAGTGGTGACTATGTAACGAGGAGGATCGGGAAAATGGACCAATGTGGGGAAGTCGCAGGCCGATTGGTTTCTACGGCGCAGACTCCTAGTTACTGGCTGAATTCCGGCGTCATATCCCGGCAGGGCTGCACCTCGAAAGGCACATCGGAGAGATACATGACATCATAGCTGGCATAGGGCGCCGCCAGGTAAACCGGATCCCTTGCGGTATAGTCACGCCGCAGCGCCATCTTTTCGGTATCGAGCGTGAAGCGTTCCACGATATGCAGTTGCTCACTGTTGCGGGTGGGCGGGGACAGCACGCCTTCGGCAAAGCCGATGGTATCAACCACCAGCGTATCGCCTTCCCAGTTACCGATGGAATGACCGGCATAGCTCGGCTCCAGATCAGCCGGATGCCTGGCCATGCCTACATGGATGCGACGTTTGAAGTTGTACAGACCGTAGGTGATATCGATGACCTTTTCACCTGCCGCTGTGGTGCTCTGCTTGAACTGATTGATCGGCCAGTCAGCGGTCCAGTCACGAATGATGCTGGTCGGTTTGCAGGCAAACCAGGGATTGTCTTCCGGCGATCGGCGATTGAACGCCTTGGCGGCGGCCTGACCCTTTTCCGTATAGACGGCTGTCGGTCGTGGCGGCTGCATCTCTCGCAGCTGTTCCAGGCTCAGTTTGCCACTGGCAAAATCCGCTGTCAGGCTCTTGGGTATCATGGACCCATTGCCACCACTGGGTGGTACTGTCAGCACCAGTTGTTCCACGGCCCAGTCGCCACTGATGTTGAGCTGGCCATCGGCCAGACGCAGCGGGCGCTTGGAGGTATCGACGGGAGTGTTGGTAGAAAACTGGTCATTGCGGTTCACTTCGGCCGAACCATCGAGGGAGAAGCTTTCGATGTAGCAGGCACCGGGATCATCACGGTGCGGGTGGCCCTTGATATCCACGTGGGCACCCACCTTGAACATGTCGATGGACCAGCCGGAACGCTTGATCAGTGTGGCGGCGCGCATTTCGCAGCGCATGCGCAGCGGCTTGCCATCCGCACCGCTCACGTCAAGCTCCATGTAGGAATGCGGGTTTACCAGGTTCATCTTGACGAGTGTGCCTGACCACTCGCCATCGGCATTCATCTGGAACAGGCCAAAGCCATGGTGTGCCCAGGCAGGGCTGCTGCCGGCAATGATTGCCGCAGCCAGTGCCGTGCTGGTGAATAGTTGTCTGCGCATTGTGTTTCCTCTGTTGCCTGGTGAATGCCTGTCCCCTTGAAAAAATCGTCTTGGAACCCGGGCGAAAGCAGTATAGCGCTTTCACATATCGAAAATCCTGTTGGAAATTGGGAAAAAATAAGGAAGTTTCAACGCTGCTGAAATCCCTGCCGACCAGGTGACCCTGGATGGACGCCTCCTGAGCACCCGCGGCCACCGGGAACAGCAGCGGCTACTGCGCCTCGTTCATAAAACACATCTTCATAAAACAGGTTTCCATTCTTTTGGGTTTGGCGTAATTTCCCGTTTTTAAAAAACCAAACTGCCAGGACAAGGCCATCCCGATGGAAATCGATCAGCTGTATCAGAGCGCCGTGAATTTGTTTCAACAGAAGCAGTTGGACAAGGCCCGGGACTGTCTGCACAACATCCTCCAGACCGACCCCATGCATTCAGAATCCAATCATCTGCTGGGCATCATAGCCACGCACCTGGGACAGCATGAAGAGGCGCGCCGGCTGGTCAGGCGGGCCCTTGAAAACAGTCCGCTGGAACCCGAATTTTTTGTGAGTTACGGCCTCATTCTGCAGGGCCTGGGTGAGCTGAATGCTGCGCTGGCCGCTTTTGAGCGTGCACTCCAGCTGGATGCCGCCAACGCGCTCACCCAGCTCCATATGGCCAATCTGTGCCTCAGCATGAACCGCCTTGAACAGGCTCTGATTGCCTGTATGCAGGCGATCCGGCTTCAACCAGAGAGGGTGGATGCCCGCAATAGCCTCGGTCTTATCCTGATCAATTTGCAGCGTCCGGACGAGGCCCTGATAAGCTTTGATGAGGGCATCGCATTGAAACCCGATATCCCTCACCTGCATAACAGCCGGGGCATTGTGCTGGGAGTTCTCGGCCGCCTTGTCGAGGCAGAGGCGGCCTATGCAAAAGCCCTGGAGCTCGATCCGGCCTTTGCCGAAGCCCACAACAATCGTGGTGAAACCCAGAGATTGCTGGGGCTGGCTGAGCAGGCCGAAGCCAGTTACCGCCGTGCCCTGGCGCTGAATCCGGACTATGCCTCGGCCCACAGCAACCTGCTGTTGCTGCTGGCCGCCAATGCCCATTTGTCTCCACAGCAGATGCTACAGGAGTTGCAACAGTGGGATCGGGTCCACGGCCGGGCAGGCCGGGAGCAGGGCCTGCCGGCACGGGAGCCTGCCGAGTCGGGCCAGGCAAGGCCGAGCCGCCTGCGGGTGGCGTATGTTTCCCCCGACCTGTTTTCCCATCCGGTGAGTTATTTTCTTGAGCCCCTGCTGGCGGGTCATGACAGTGCCCGGGTTGAGGTGTATCTTTACAGCGCCGGTACCACCCACGATCAGGTGAGCGAGCGCCTGCAGTCACTCTGCGCGCACTGGCGCCAGGTCGACCGCTTGAGTAACGCCGAACTGGCTCAGCTCATTCGCGAAGACCGGATTGATATTCTGGTGGATTTGTCCGGCCATACCATGAACAACCGTCTGGGGGCCTTTACCTACCGGCCGGCACCGGTACAGGTGACGTATCTGGGGTTTTTCGCGCCAACCGGCCTGCAGGCCATGGATTACTGGATCACCGACAGTGTCCTGCATCCCGAGGATACCCGAGAGCTGGCGGTGGAAAGCATCTATCGCCTGCCACGCTGCTGGGTCGCCTATCAGCCGCCCCGGGAAGGTCCCGGAGTAGCCCCCTGCCCCAGCACCGATAGCCGGGTCACCTTTGCGTCCTTCAGCAATCTTTCCAAGCTGACGCCGGCGGTGATAGCCACCTGGAGTGAGCTTCTGCACAGGCTGCCTGCCAGCAAATTGCTGATCATGGACCAGACCCTTGGGGATTCAGGGGTGGTGCAACTGCTGCTGAAGCGCTTTGAAAAGCACGGCATTCATGAACACCGGCTGCTGCTGGAAAAGGGGAAGCCCCGGCTAGACTATCTGGAAACCTACGCCAGAGTGGACATTGTGCTGGATCCTTTTCCCCGCACCGGCGGCACCACTACCGCCGATGCCCTGTGGATGGGAGTGCCGGTCATCACACTTAGCGGTCAGCGTTATGTGGAGAGGATCAGTACCAGCAAGCTGTTGGCAATGGGATTGCCGGAGCTGGTGGCTGACAGCCCTGCTGACTATCTTGAGAAGGCACTTGCCCTGGCGGAAAATCCGGGCCGCAGGGCGGAGTTAAGAGCCAGCTTGCGGCAGGACCTGCTCGATTCCCCCCTGGGTGACGGCAAGGGGCTGGCCCAGGCCATGGAAACGGCATTTCAGGATATGTGGGACAAGCGTCAGTCTCTCGCAGCCGCCGGTTTTTCAGCCCGGGATCAAGCGCAGACTGATTGGCCGGATCGTGAAAAAGGGAGCGGGGTGAGCGTGCCGCACCATCATATTCAAGCTCGACGACACAGGAATACTCATTTATACTGTCTGCCCTCATTTCCTGATATTCCATTGGTTTCATGAGGCTGAACAGACAAGCTCTAAAAGGCCTGCCTATCTTACCCCCGCCTCATTCCTCCACATGACCGCTGCACAATAATCGGCCGAGGGGAGTGCCAATTCTCCCTCAAACAGGGTGCCCGAAGCCCGGCTCAGGTGTAATTTACTTCGAGAGGTGCCCAAGTGGCTGAAAGCAAGCTTAGTTCGCAATCGGGTACCATCAGGGTATTACTGATCGACAGGCGGCCCATCGTGCTGAAGGGCCTGGAAGTGCTGATTCACACCGGCAAAACGTCAATGCTTGTCGTGGGTACTGCGGATAGTTCAACACGCGCATTGTCCACGCTGGAATCTGCTTCCCCGGATATCATCCTGTTCGGGGCAGGGAATCCAGTCGGGCCTCTGGCGGAAGAAACCAGACAGTTGGCAAGTGATTGCCATGCGAGGCTGCTGGTGCTGACGGACGGACAGGATGATGCAATGGCAGCTATTGCAGCACAGGCTGGCGCGCGTGGCGTAATCGAATTGAGTAATTCCCCGGAGAAAATCCTACAGGCAATCGAGAGAGTCCATGCCGGCGAACTCTGGTTCAACCGCTCCACCCTGGGCAGGATTTTCGGCGAGCACACCGGACGAAAAAATCCGGAGGCATCCGATCCTGTCCAGCAGAAGCTTGCCAGACTCACGAAGCGGGAGCGTGAAATCGTAGCCATCACCTCGAAAGCAGTGGAAGAAAAACTGGTATCCATCGCCAGGGGCATGAATGTGAGCGAACATACCTTGCGTAACCACATGACATCCATCTATGAAAAACTGGATATCACCAACCGCCTGGAGCTTTATGCCTTCGTGCAGAAGATCGGGCTCAAGGCGTTTCTGGCCTGACGCTTTTTTAGTATAAACCTCCTGTTTTTATCGCTGATTCGTAGTACCAATCCATCATTCAAGCCAGGATTTCCGGGTCATTCACAAGAGCGGGCATCCGACTATGATATCAACCTGACATTACCTGCCTGTCCACCAGTTCTACCAAGCAAGGGATCGGGGAAGCAGGCGGCGGGTCTTGCGGTACTTCCATCAAGTACGGCAAACATTTGAATCACCTCAACACCAAGGAGTTGCGGATATGTTTAACAATAAATCGGGGATCAAAATTCTGTCTGGCTCACTTTTGACAGGCATGCTGTTTGCTTTTGGCTTGTCACCAACGCTTGTGCTCGCGGATCTGACGGCAGTTACCGAAGATCTGGACACGCAGTGCGTGGAAGAGCTGGGCGGTGAGGTTGTGGGACTGGAATGTGAAATTACGCTTGTCACCGAAGTTCCCTTTGCCAACATGGTACTCCCATCAGGCAAATCCGGACTGGGCTGGACAGCCCTTGGTATGGATATCGAGACGATGGTGACTGTTTACGGCATCGAGTCCTCGACCGTCATCACCGGGCCAACGATGATCACCCAGTCGGTCTTTGTCGCTGGTGACATGAGCCTGCCCGGCTGCAGCACATCCGGCAACAAGCCCCAGAAATGCTTCGATCATTACAAAGACGTGGAAGTCACGATCCCCGGCTCGGAAGTTACCACTTATTTCTGGGAGCTTTCCGGTGTAACTGCCACCTACACGAAGGTATATACCGGTTGTCTGAATCCTGGTGGCAAGGATCTGGTTGACCACAAGCATTGCGGTTTCTGACAATCCGAATGAATGCAACATGAAACCCGGGGCTGTTCCCCCCGGGTTTTCTTTTTTGGAACCCAGTGTTGCAGCCAGGCCCCGAGACCACTGCCATCATGGATGAGATGGAAACTCTGTCGGCGCAACGTGAGGATGAATGATCCCGCCCTCAGTCCCGCAGGGATTCCAGGTGTCCGAACAGCCGGTAGTACAGCTTGATCCAGAAGGGTGACAGCAGGCTGGTGTAGACGATGACCATGATCAGGGCCGTGTACATGTCGCCGGTGAAAATCGCCGCCGCGCTGCCCAGTCCCGCGAAAATCAGGCCTACCTCGCCGCGGGGCACCATGGCCATGCCCACCACCACGCGCCGGGGAAAGGGTTCGTCGATGAACATGGCCCCGGCAAACTTGGCGCCGATGGCGATGACCAGCAGCGACAGGGAAAACAGCCAGAAGAAGCCCGAGCCCCAATCCACCTGACTGATGTCCAGAGAGAGACCCACGTTGGCAAAGAAGATGGGCGTGAATAACTGAATGATGGGTTTCATCTGGCTTTCGATCTTTTGGGAAAAGGGCTCGTTGCTTTTCAGGGCCAGGCCGAAAGGCAGGAAGAAGCGCCGGGACAGCGCCAGCCCGGCGGCGAAACCGCCCAGCAGCTCCGGGGCGCCCACCCAATGGGCCAGCCAGGCGAAGAACAGCACCAGGGAGATGATGGTGACCGGCGTCAGGCCGGGATTGTCCACGTGCCGGTCCAGGTACTCGATGCAATGGGAGATCAGCCTGGCCAGCACCGGGGCCGCCAGAAAAAAGAGGGTGATGAAACCCAGCACCCGGGCGGTATTCATCCAGTTCACCGATCCCGTGGTGGAAAATTCGTACAGCAGGGCCAGCAGAATGACGCCGAAGATGTCATCCAGCACGGCCGCCCCCAGGGCGATTTGCCCTTCCGGGCTGTTCTGCCGCCGCACGTCCATGAGGGTGCGCACGGTGATGCCGATACTGGTGGCGGTGAGGGTGCCGCCCACGAACAGGGAAACGATGAGGTCTTGCCCGAACAGGTAGCGGGTGGCGGCGAAGCCCAGCAGCAGCGGTGCCAGGAAACCCCCCAGCGCCACGATGACGGATTTTTTGCCGGCGCTCATGAGTCTGCCCATGTCGGTTTCCAGACCCACCTCGAACAGCAGCAGAATGACGCCGATTTCCGCCAGAATCAGGATCACGGCATTGGTTTCCACCCAGCCGAGCAGGCTTGGCCCGACGGCAATCCCGGCGGCCAGCTCACCGATCACCGCGGGCGCCCCCAGCAGCGAGGCGACTTCTCCCAACAGCCGGGCTGACAGCAGGATGATGAGCAATTGCAGCAGGAAAGTGTGTAATTCCATGTTCACGCGGGCCCACCCGAAGCAGCACAAAGTACCGCATTATACAGCTGCGGCGCGGCCGTCCAGTTGACGAAGATTAAAGGATCGTGAGGGACTTGCCATCCGCACCGTCCGCGTCAGGCTCCATTGGCTGCCAGTCCATCGCCAAGCTATATATAAAAAAGATATTGTTAATGATAATTATTTGCATTTATAAAAAACCCCTGTATACTGTCCCTCATCCACTGGAATGAGTCTCTGTTTCAAATATATGACGCAATCGGGCAACAAGAGAGATGTGACCATCACGGATAACAAAGTACCCAGCGCCGTGCTGCTGGGCAAGTACCGGGAACTGGTGATCACGCATAACGGTGAAGCGTATCGCCTGCGCATCACCGGCAACGACAAACTGATTTTGACCAAGTAAACAATTCAGGCCAGTAGCCCGCCACCCAGCCACTTTATTGGCAGCCAGGCAGCAAGCAACCGCCGCAAACATAACTTGAAGGAGTTTATGATGCGACGCGCATTCCGCCTGGCACCCCTGCCGGCATTGATTTCACTGGCTCTCATGACCGCTTTTGCCGTTCAGGCGACAGCCCGGGATGGCGGGGAGGATTCCACTGCCATCCCGCTTTCCCCGCCGCCAGATTTACTCAATTCCATCACCGTCACAGCCACCCGAAGCCCGCAAAAAACCTTCGATATTCCTGGCATGGTCTCCGTGGTGGATACCGGTGATGCGGCAGTGGCGGGTTCTTCCCTGCTCAAAAACCTGCTGCGCGACGTGCCCGGGATCGAATTTTCCGGGAGTGCCCGGCGCAATGGGCAGAACATTGTGATGCGGGGCTTCAGCACGGATGGTCTGGTGATCCTGTTCGACGGCGTGCGCCAGCGGGGAAATTCCGCCCATGATGGCAAGTTTTTCATCGACCCTTCCCTGCTGAAAACGGTGGAAGTGGTGCGTGGCCCCAACTCCACCTTATATGGTTCCGGCGGGCTGGGGGGCGTGGTGGCCTTTACCACCAAGGATGCCGCCGACCTGCTGGATTCGGGGCAAACCTGGGGAGCACAGACCACCCTCGGCCAAGCCTCGGTGAACGACGAGTGGCTGGTCTCCCAGTCTGCCTTCATGCAAGACGAGCGCGTGGACCTGCTGGTCAATGTCATGACGCGCAATTCCGAGGATATCGAGCTTGGCGACGGCAGCCGCCTGTCGGCCCAGGACCATGTCGCAAGTGGACTGGTCAAGCTGGACTGGACCATCAGTCCCACCAGCACTCTCAAGCTGAACGCCCAGCTTTACAACAACGATGCGGAAGAGCCCAACAATCCACAGACCACCAGCAACGATGACCTGGTGGACAAGGGAACCAGGTCCTACCAGAGCAGCCTCACCTATCGGTATTTCAACCCTGAGCTGGATTGGCTGGATTTGACCGCGCAGGTGTATTACATGGATACCGCTATCGATGAAACGGAGTTCAATACCGGAAGGGATATCGGACGCAGCCAGGAGAACATCGGGTTCAGCCTGCAAAACCAGAGTCGCTGGGAAATCGGTTCCCGTCTCGCCAATATCTTTACCTATGGCTTCGAGATCTACAGCGAGGAGCAGAACGGCTCCGACAGCACCGGCTCCGGGGGGCAGGCCGGTGGCATTCCCGATGCGGAAACCGACTTCTGGGGCTTATTCCTGCAAGACGAAATCACGCTGGCGGCGGGGCCCTTGCCCGGAGATTTTCTGGTCATTCCCGGTATACGCGTGGACCATTACGAATCAGACAACGCCACCGGCCTGTCGCTGAATGCAACCGAAGCGTCGCCCAAGCTCGGCGTGACATACCGTCCGGCCGACTGGCTCATGCTGTTTGGCAACTACGCCCATGCCTTCCGCGCCCCCACGGTTACCGAATCCTTTGTCACCGGCATCCACTTTAGCATTCCAGGACTGGGTTCCAACGTGTTCGTGCCCAATCCCGGGCTGCGCCCGGAAAGCAGCGACACGGTGGAATTCGGTTTCGGCGTGCAGTTCGACGGCCTGTTGACGGCGGATGACAGCCTGCAATTCAAGGCGTCGCGCTTCGATACCGACGGCGATGATTTCATCGACCTCGAGGTGAATTTCATGCCCTTTCCCTGCTGCGGCACATCCAGGTCTTCCAACGTGCCAAAGGCGGAACTGTCGGGCTACGAGTTCGAAGGTGGCTATGAGAACGACCGTATCCGCCTGGGGCTCAGTTTTTCCTCCGTGAAGGGAAGAAACAAGGATACCGGCGGATACCTGAGGAACATCACGCCGCCCACCCTGACCACGAACCTGGGCGTGAAGCTGCCGGAATTCCAGTCCATGCTCGGTTGGCGGGGCCGCTTCGCCGCCCAACACGACAAGGTCAACGATCCCGTCGATGCCCGGCCCGGTTACGGCGTTCATGATCTCTATTATCAGTGGACGCCGGGCCGGGGCAGCCTTGTCTTCAATCTGGGCATCGACAACGTCTTCGACAAGGATTACGAGCGCGTGTTTGCCGGCTCGCCGGAACCGGGCCGCAATTTCAACATGCAGGTGAGCTACACATGGTAACGACAACTCAATCCGAAGGGAGAATAGCTATGAACCAGACTTCCATGAACATCCTTGACGCCGGGCCGGGCGACCTCGAGACCCGCTACCGGCATCTGAAAGAAGACCAGCCGGATATCCGCGCCCGCAACGTCGCCGCAGCGCTTGGCGTCTCCGAGGGCGAACTGCTGGCCGCGCGGGTGGGGAAGGACGCCATGCGCCTGCGCGACGAGCCGGTGGAAATCCTGCGCGCCCTGGAGCCCCTGGGCCAACTCATGGCCCTGACCCGCAACGAATACTGCGTGCACGAACGCAAGGGCGAATACCTGGGCGGTAAATTCTTCAGTCACGGCAAAACCCTCAGTGGCCTGTTCGTGAATCCGGACATCGACCTGCGGCTGTTCATGGACCACTGGCGCCATTGTTTCGCGGTGGTGGAGCAATCCCGGCAGGGGCCGCGCAAGAGCTTGCAGTTTTTCGATAAATCCGGCACCGCCGTGCACAAGATCTACCTGACCACCGGTAGCCGGGAAGCGGCCTATGATGATCTGGTGACGAGCTTCCTGGCCCAGCGCCAGGATGATTTCATTGAAACGGAACCCTACGCTCCCGCTCCGCCGGACTTGCCCGACCATGCAATCGACCGGAACGGTTTTCGGGAAGCCTGGAAAAACCTCCAGGACACTCACGACTTCTTCCCCCTGCTGAAAAAATTCACGCTGGGCCGGGAGCAATCCTTCCGCCTCATCGGCGCGGACTTCGCCTGCCGGGTGGACAAGCTCGCAGTGCGCCAGGTGCTGGAAGCGGCACGCGACGCTGAATGTCCCATCATGGTGTTCGTGGGCAACCGGGGCTGCATTCAGATTCACAGCGGTCCGGTCCACAAGCTGGTGGAACACGGCCCCTGGTATAACGTACTGGACCCCTTGTTCAACCTGCATTTGCGCGATGACAAGGTCGTGTCAAGCTGGGTCACGAGAAAACCCACCGTTGACGGCATCGTCACCGCCCTGGAACTGTTCGACGCCGGGGGTGAGGTGATTGCCACGCTGTTTGGCAAGCGCAAACCCGGCGTTCCAGAACTGGAGCAGTGGAGGGAAATCATCGCCACGCTGGAGCCGCTGGCATGATGATGAGGACATTCATTTGGGCAATGATTTTTTCATTACCCGCCTCCGCCGCCCCCGAGCGGGTGGTTGCGATCAGCGGCGCCGTCACGGAAATCGTCTATGCGCTGAACGCCGAAGACCGCCTGGTGGGCAGCGACACCACCAGCTACTATCCGCCGGAGGCGGAAACCCTGCCCAAGGTGGGCTACATGCGCACCCTTTCCGCCGAAGGCATTCTTTCCCTGGCCCCCGATCTGGTGATTCTCACCACGGAGGCCGGCCCCTCCGCCGCCATCGCGCAACTGCGCCAGGCCGGGACTGAACTGCTGATCGTTCAGGACGACCATCGCATCGAAGGAGTGATCCAAAAAATTGAACGGATTTCCCAGGCCCTTGACATCCCGGCACGCGGCGCCGCCCTCGCGGCGGACCTGCTCCGGCAAACCGAGGCCTTGCGCACGGCGGTAGCGGCTTCCCCGGCGCGGCCCAGGGTCATGTTCATCCTGCAATACAGCGGTGGCGCGCCCATGGTGGCGGGCCTGGACACGGCGGCGGACGGCATCATCCGCTTGTCCGGAGCCGACAACGTGGTCACCGAATACAGCGCTTACAAGACCTTCACCCCGGAAGCGGCGATAGCTGCGGCGCCGGATATTCTGTTGCTGACCACCCAGGGTCTGGAGCAGGCAGGCGGTCGGGAAGCGGTGCTTGACATGCCAGGCCTGGCGCTGACGCCGGCCGGAAAAAACCGCCGGATCATTGCCCTGGATTCCCTGCTGATGCTGGGCTTCGGCCCGCGCACCGTGGCTGCGGCATGGCAATTGTTCCAGGCCTACCACGAGCATGAATAGGTCGTATGAACAAGCTCACCAAAC
>JAVVEZ010000007.1:0-63325 GCA_032250895.1 Pseudomonadales bacterium
TTCGACCTGGACATCAATTAAATTGTAATCTTATTAACAAAACGATCTACTAGAGTGCATCTCAAGGTGCATCTCTGCGCGTATTCTGTCCGGTCGTGACCAGGTTTTCCAATAGCCTGATATTTTCCCGCAGATCCACGCGTGCCGGATTTCGTCCGCTCACTTCCCTGAGCAGGCTCAGCGCCCGCGGGTAATCAACCTGATCGATGGCCAACTGGGCATTTCCCAACAAGGCCCGTTCCTTTGCCGAGTCATGGGCCGAGGCACGCTGGTACAATAATTCGGCCTGGATGTAGCGTCTGTCTTTGGCATAAACACCCGCCAGTTGCAGCAGGGCTTCCGCATTGCCGGGATCCAGTTCAATGGCCTGCTGCAGTGCGGCGAGCGCATCGGTCTGACGACCATCGGCCAGCGCAAGACTGGCCTCCCGGTTCAGCACCTGGCTTTTTTCCTGAACGCTGAGCCGGGACCAGTCCTGCCGGACACCTGCCAGTAACTCCCCGGCATAGGCCCATTGTTCCTGTGGAATCAGAAAAGCCAGAATCTGATCGATATAGTTATAATCGACGCCCGCCACCAGGCTGGCTTTCAATAATTCGATCGCACGCGGCATACTGCCGATTCGCAGATGCAACTGGGCACAGGCCTGCAAGTTGGCCAGCGTGGTATCACCCAGCCGGATCGCCAGTTCCAGACTGGTCAGGGCAAGCTCATCATCCTCCATCTGCAACGCGATACGTGCCCGGTACAGCCATAAACCGGGCTCGCTGTCGTTCAGCGCGAGCAGCTCGTCGACAAGCGCCAATGCCGAGCCGAACTGCCGCGTTTCCATCAGGGCATAGAGCAAACCTTGTTGCCACTGCCGGTTATCGTGCTCCAACATCAGCGCCTGCTGGTAGGCGCCAATGGCGCCCCAGAAGTTATTGGTTTGCTGGTTCACATAACCGAGGTAGCCGAACAAGGCGGCATTGGTACCACCCAGCGTGGCGGCCTTGCTGATGTGTTCGCGGGCTTTCACATAGCGTTCTGCGCGCAGGTAAAGCAGGCCAAGAGCCTGATGGGCACGAACGAAATCCGGTAATTGCTGAAGTGCTGCCAGCAAGGCCGCCTCAGCCCTGTCCGTCTGCTCAGTGGCCAATAAAATCTGGCCAATGACAAAATTCAGTCCAGGACTGAATTTGGCGTAGGGGTTAAGCGAATCCGGGTCGATCTCGGCTTCGATCACCTTGAGGGCCGCTGGATAATCTGCTGCCGTGAGCAGGGGGGACAGGCGCGTGGCCAGACCCTGTTCCCGGGGCTGCAAGCCCGCTTCACGCTGCGTCAGGGGCTGGCTGACCGGAGCAAGCAGCCATTCAGGTTCAGGCAGGCTGATTTGCAGTTCCGCCGCAATGGCAGAATCCAGACCCAGCAGAACCATGAAAATCAGAACTCTTTTCATCATGGATTTCATCGCGTGTTTCATCGTGAGTTGTACAGCACCGGCCAGATGAATTCGGCCTTGACGGCAACACCGGAAAGCGTGGGTGGCGTAAAGCGAACGCCCTCCACAAACTTTTCGATGTCGGACGCAAGTCCGGGATAGGGGAGGTCAAGAATCTGTACCAGATAGGGACGCCCCGTCTCATCGATGACGATATGCAGGCGCACTTCGAACGAGTGGATGCCCTTGGCCAGCAGACTTTTCGGATATGCCAGCTGGGGTGCCTGGACGACCGCGGGATAACCATCGAGCTCGGACAGCTTGAAGCTCGTCCAGTCGATGCTCAGATCGATATCATTGCCCAACTGTCCACCGCTGCCATTGGCAGGCAGTTGCCCCCTGGGAATCTCGACGGCCAGATCCACATCGAGCATCATGGCCGGAGAGTCCGACGCAGCAAGGCTCAAATCAAGTGGGGAACTGGCAGGCTCTGCCCCCCTGCCGACAGCGGGAGGCGGTGGCGGTGGTGGAGCGGCAAGCTGAATGTCGACAAAGGAAGTTCTTGCAGGGCTGGCGGAATCAACAAATCCACTCAAGGCCACCAGTGCCAGCAACAGCAGCACCAGGCTGAAACTCAGCAGGGCAACCAGAGCCTGTCGCGTCATCGTATTCATGTCAGGGCGCCAGACTGACAGTGGCCAGATTGACGGAGGTCGCACCGGCCAGCTTGACCTGATCGATGACCTGCACCAGAAGGTCGGTGCTCACCCGCTTGTCGGCCTGAATCACCACCGGCCGCTGCTGCGTACGCAGCAGCATGGCCACGGTGGCTCTGACGCCATTGACGCCGATATGGCTGCGGTCATAAATCACCTCGTCATCCCCGGTGATGGCGATGATGATCAACTCACTGGTCAGCCGTTCACTGGCAACGGCCTGCGGTTTGTCGATCTCCACGCCCGTCTCCCGGACGAATACCGTGGTGACGACAAAGAAGATCAGCAGAATGAAAACGACATCGATCAGTGGCGACAAATCGATGCCCTGTTGCTGTTCCTGCTCCAGGCGTTGCTGTAGATTATTGCGCATCGCGAGGCTCCGCATTCCGATAAAGAGACCTGAGCCAGGACAGTAGCAACAAGCCTGGAACGACCAATACCAGCCCCAGCTGCGTCGTCAGCAAGGCTTCAGAAATACCGCTGCTCAAGTAGACCTGCTGATCCAGCCCCTGTCCGCCGGCCAGTTCCCGGAAGGTCTGCATCAAGCCACTGATCGTGCCCAGCAGGCCCAGCAGCGGCAGCGCACTCAACAAGATGGGCAGCACTTTGAGCCAGATTGCCAGTTTCTGTTTCCAGCGTGCATCCTGTGGGCTGAAAATGAAATCCAGCAACAGAAAATAACAAACCAGCCCCAGCACCAAAAGCGCCCACATGATCGGATTGGTGGCGTAGACCTGCAGGGTTTGCAAAAAGCTCATGCGGTGGCCTCCGGCAGGTCCAACTGGCTCAGGCCAATGGCGTCGGTTTCCAGTTCACTGAAATGGCTTTTCACTTTTCTCGACATCAGCGCATGTGCCAACAGGGCCGGTATTGCCACGACGAGTCCCAATTCTGTGGTCACCAGGGCCTCTGAAATGCCGGCTGAAACCACGGAGGGATCACCGGCGCCAAACAATGTCATCAGTTTGAAGGTGCTGATCATGCCGGAAACGGTACCCAGCAAGCCCAGCAGGGGCGCCACGGCCGCCGTCACGGCAATGGCGCCCAGCCAGCTTTCGAGCTGGCGCTTGTATCGCAACAGACAGGCAAACAAACGCTCATCGCGCTGTTCCGGCGTCTGCCGCTGCAAGCTGATGGCCAGCAGTTCAGCCTGGGCACCGGCAAGCTGCTGGCGCAGCGACGTGAAATCCCGGACATCTTCGCGCAGCAATGCCTCCAGGCGCTCTGGTAGAGCCGGCAACAGCCGGGGCAGTCGCCACAGCATCAGCGCCTTGATGACGGAGACCGTGGATGCAAACACGGCAAACAGCAGAATCGGAATGGCCCAGATACCGCCTTTTTCGAGGTGCTGCAGCAGGGTCTCCTGCTCCTCCGCCAGCAGCAAGGCCCGGGACAGGGTGGGATCGAAGGTGATGTCGCCTTGCCGCGTCTGATAGAGACGCTCGAGGCCCGCGCGCGCATTGTCCGTAAACAGCAAGGCAACTTTTGTCAGCCCGGCCTCACTTTGCAGCAGGCCACCCTGTGACTGCTCCGGCTGCCAGAACCACTCCAGCGGCCCCAGACGCAGGGACTGGGCCGGCATCACCTGGCCATCCGGCATGACAATGTCCTTTGCCTGCCAGCCGGTTTGCAGATCCTGCTGTTGGTTCAAATAATGATCGAGCCATTGCAGACCGGCCGGCAGCTCTTCGTCATTGCCGACAGGAATATCGCCAGGGCCGCGGGTCAGGTCAGCAAAGCCGGATAACAGCCGTGTCTGAAACTGGCTTTGTTGCCGCCACTCCTGCAGGCGCTCTTCCAGCTGATTCAGGCCCAATGTCTGTTCATCGGAGAGCCGGCGGGCGGCAACGACCTGGGCGCGCAAGCCGGCCACGGCGTTCTGTGCCCGGTTCAGTTTTTCTGCGATGGCCTGGCGCTGCGCAGCGATGTCACGCTCGGCTTGGCTCAAGGCCTTTTGTGAGCTTTCAATATTCTGGATTATGTCCTGGCTGATGGCGGACAGATCGGCAGCCTGAACACTGGCTGCCAGACAATGAGCGATAAGCATGCCCCAAACGGACAGCAGACGGCGACTCATGGAATACGTTGTCATGGCTTCACTGCGACTGTTCAAAATTTTCAAAATTTTGCGCGGCAGGCGTGCTCAAGACCACAGGCACGGACAATAAAGCAGGTGGCTGCCTGCCATCGAGGATGGCGATAAGACGGGAAACGATTTCACCATCAGCGCCCGGCTGCCAGTGCCAGCCTTCCGGACCGATGCTGCCATGACCGGCCCGGCTGCCGTCGGCACTGACATACCAGCCATGCGACAAGCCCAGATAGACCTGCCGGACCAGATAGGGCGGCGAGCCCTCATCGAGCGCCATCAGGGTTTCATGCAGGCTTATTTTCTGCTGGAAGTCATGCAGGCTGGTGAGCATGGCAATGACCTCCTGCAAGCGTTCACTGCTGCTCAGTTGCTCATCGTGCAGTGCCGGCAGCTGGTCCTGCCAGACCATGGACATGGGCGGTGGCAACTGCGGATAAAGACGGTCGATATGTGCAATCGCCGAATTCAGACCTTGCTCCAAATAGCGCTGCTGTTGTTCAACGGCAGTCTGCTCCTGCAATAATTGCAGGCGCCTGGCTTCCACTTCATCCTGATTCTGGGCAGTATTTTCCAGTAAAGCCCTGAGTTCTTCCTGCTCCTTTGCCAGCAGATAAAGCTGCTGCTCCAGAATTGGCTGCTGCTGATGCCAGTTACTGATCAAACGGTCTTTTTGTCTTTCCAGCGCGGTCCAGTCCAGCATCAATTTTTGCAGATCCGCAGCAGCGGTTTCTGCAGAAAACCCGGCTGTGCCAGGCAACATGGCCAACAAAACCAGAAACAGAAATCGGCCATGTCCGAGTTGAGCTATGATTCTCACTGACTGTTTTCCTTTCCAGTTTTCTTTCCAGTTACATCCTGGCACTGATGCTTGGCGATCATTTCCTGCGCCCCGGCAAGTCGGGTTCACTACAGGAGCGAAGACCTCCCTGCTAAAAGAAGATAGCAAGCAAGCACAGAAAATTCTCAAAAAACGACAAAATTTCCACTTATGGGCCCGCCAGTCCTTTTGCGTCGGGAACTTTTCACACCAAGCCGGCCATTCATTAACGTTAACGTGATGTTAACTTAACCCTTTTAAACCTCTTGAGAAACCGCTTCCTGCCTGTGCTGTATTATGATGCCGCCTTTGAAACCAAAAGGGTCTTAGGTTTCCTGTTCAGGGACATCGAGAGGAGTATAGACTTGTGACGTCATATAAGGCCAGATCACAGAGAATCCGCTTATGGTAAACAATGCAATGACAGACGCACAAGCGAGCGCCCGCCCGGATTACCTGCAAGCGGACAAGGTCAGTACCGTGCGGGCCATGAGCCTCTATGGCCTCGGTGTCTGCGTTGGACTCGTGCTGGGCGGCATTGCCCTGTTCAATGCCCGCGGCACCACGACCAACACGGTACCGCCCGAAAACATGGCCCTGGTCAATCAACGGCCGATTTTGCGCAGCGATTTTGTAACCCAACTGGAGGACGAAACCGGCATTCCTTTCGAGGAGGCACCACTGTCCGAAAAACTCCGGGTCTTTGACGCGATGCTGAGAGAGGAACTCATGGTGCAACGCGGCCTGGAACTGGATTTCGCCGAAACCGATCAAGACGCCCGTTATGCGCTCTATGCCGCCGTGGAACAACAAACCATCGCCGATGCGGCCATCAACGCAGTCACCGAGGAGCAGCTGCGGGCATATTACGAAGAGCACCGTGATACCTACATGAGCCGCGGTGTCATGACGGTTCATCATCTGCTAATCCCGGCCACGACGGCCACGGCTGAAAAAGCCTGGGATACGGGCTTGCAGGCAGTGCAGGCACTGCGCCTGAACAAGCCTCTGGATGAGGTCAAACAGGCTCATGGCCTTGAAGAAGCAGACTTTTATCAGAGAGACTTCTACTACAGTGCCAGCTATCACCTGGGGAACGAGCTCTACACACAAGCCCTGGCACTGCAAGACGGGGAAGTCAGTGATCCCCTGCTGTTGGAAGACGGTGTTCACCTGCTGCAGATGGTCAGCCACATCCTGCCGCAGCCAAACAGTTTCGATGAGGCCCGCAAGCAGGTTGAACAGGATTTCCGGGACTCTGAGAAAGCGCGGCTCATGGACAACATGGTCGAGTTTCTGCGTGAGCGTGCAACGATCCTGATCAGCGAGGACATTGCCGGCGACTACAAGCCCGAGGATTTCAATCAGAGTCAGACACCATGAGGGCGGCCCTGCGTCTCGTTTCAGGTCTTTTCCTGATGGCCGCCGGCTCCTGTGCCTGGGCCCACACGCTGAGTGAAACCCTGAGCAGCTGGCAGATTCAGGATGCCCTCGTGCATATGCAGATCACCATTCCCGATCTGGAGGCCAAGCGTCTTTCCGATTCCGGCAAGGACCTGCCATCAAAGGATGTCCTGGGCAACTATCTGGCGGAAAGAATCCATGCCGCTGCCGGAGGCGAGGCCTGCGCTGTCACCGAGAGGGCGCGCCCGCTGATGGCGATGCAGGGCTTTTTCCGCTTTGAATTCACCTTCAGCTGCCCAAGCCCGACCGACATCACCATCCGTTCTGATGCCTTCTATGATCTCGTCCCCACCCACACGAATTTTGCACGTATCGAAAACAACGAGGGGCGCTTCTTCGAGCAATTGCTGACCGGGGATCACCGGGAGGTGAACGTATCCGGAAATGCCGAAGAAAATGAACTGGCCAGTGCCGGCTTTCTCAAGTATATCGAATTGGGCATCATGCACATCTTCACCGGCATCGATCATATGTCCTTCATGCTGGGGCTGGTGCTGATTTCCCGCCGGATCCGTGATCTGCTGCTCGTGGTCACCGGCTTCACGCTGGGCCATAGCCTGACGCTGGCGCTCGCCGTTACCGGCATCCTGCGACCCGAGGCCCAATACATCGATGCGCTGGTGGCCTTTACGATCGCCATGATCGGCGCCGAAAACATTGGCGACAGCACGCGTCGCCCGATGACAGTGGCCTTGAGCATGGGCGGCCTGCTGCTGTTGATGGCCATTGCCCGTAGCTTCGGCCTGGGCGTGATCCTGCCCTCCCTGCTGCTGATCGGCGGCGCAATTTTTGGTTCGAGCTATCTGATGCTGACGGGAACGGCCCGCGACGCCGGTAAAATCCGCCTGCTGATGACGCTGGTGTTCGGGCTGATCCACGGCTTCGGCTTTGCGGCCAATCTGCTGGAAATGCGCCTGCCGGGCGATCGCCTTGCCGAGTTGCTGGTGGGTTTCAACATCGGTGTCGAAATCGGCCAGGTCAGCGTGGTGCTGGCGGCCCTGCTGGTGGCCTACGGCCTCGGCAGGATCAGGCTGGCCATGCCCAGACCCCTGTTCACGGATATTGCGTCTGCCTTTCTGGTGGCCGAGGGGCTCTACTGGTTTGTCACCCGCAGTATGGTGCTCTGATTCTGCATCCTGATTCTGCATCGATGTATCCATGCCTGGAGAAGCTCTGAATAACCCGTCACCCCGGCGCAGGCCGGGGTCCAGTGAAATCCCGGCCTTCGCCAGGATGGCTTTTGCATGCCAGAAGATGCTTATAATCATGCTGTCTTTTCGTTCAGGGAACCCTTATCCACCATGCTGCGCATTCTGCTACTTGCCTGTCTTCTTAGCCTGGCTTCCACCCATGCCCTGGCCTTCGGTGCCAAGGGCCACCGGGTCAGCGCCACCATTGCGCAGACCCGGCTCTCGGCAAAAACACAGGCCGCCGTGTCTGAACTGCTTGACGGTGGGTCTCTCGCGTCCGCCGCCACCTGGGCGGATGACATGCGCGCCCGGCCGGACAATCAGGAATTCTGGGGCTATCGCTACGCTGCCAACTGGCATTTCGTGAATATCCCCGAGCATCAGGACTATGCAGGTTCACCTAAAAATCCCGCTGGTGATGCCTATGCCGCCCTCCTCAGCTTCATCGCCATTCTCAGAGGTGAAACCATCCCACCGGGTCCGGTTCGTGAGGGCCTAGCTTTTTACTTCGGGGACCTCGATAGCCAGGACCGGGACAGGGCCCTGAAGCAGTTTGCATTGAAATTTCTGATTCACCTGGTCGGCGACCTGCACCAGCCCCTGCACGCGGGTTTCGAGCAGGACCAGGGTGGCAACCTGATCAAGGTGCGCTGGTTCAACACCGGCACCAATCTTCATGCCGTCTGGGATACCCGCCTGGTGGAATTCCCGGGGCTGAGCGTCACCGAAATGAGTCAGCATCTGATGGCCAGGTTTGCGCTGAAAACCCCCGCCGACATTGCGGCCATCGCGCAGGCGAAACCTGAGGCCTGGCTTTCTGAAGCGCTGCGGTTGCGCCCGCGGGTCTACGCTGTCGAACGTTTCGACAGCCACTTCGATGCGGCCTACACCACCGAATTCGTGCCTGTCATCGAAGAACAGCTGCTGCGTGCCGGCCTGCGCCTCGCCGCCCTGCTCGATCTCATCTACGATCAGTAGCGTTGGGGAACTGCCCGCCTTCAGCGATACCACCAGGTAAGTGTCAGTAATAATACCGTTGCCGCGGTTTAAGCGGCGCCAGCAGAAAATAGAAGATCCAGGCGAACCAGGACAGAAAAATGATCGCGAGAATCCACGCTGCCTTTTCTGCGCCGGTGGTTTTCTCGGAGGCCGCTATGATCAGCATGGGCAGCAGCCAGAGGAAGAAAATCCCGCCCGCCACCAGCAGGACCAGGCCCACGGTCAGCACTGGAATCAGCGCCACACAGCCGGTGACCAGCACAAAAATGATGAGAACGGTAGTAATGACATTCATGGCTTTGGCTCCGGCTGTTACAGGGTCACAAAGGCTCGCCACAAAAACCTGGGACAAGCTCTTGAGCCAGACTTATGCCAGATCCGTGCCAGATCCGTGCCAGATCCGTGCCAGATCCTCAACCAGGGAATGCACCCCCCTCAGTTGAGCCAGGCAAAACACCCCCGTCACCCCTGCAACATCACGCCACCCCTGCGCAGGCAGGGGCCCAGGGCAGGTAACACCTGGATTCCCGCCTGCGCGGGAATGACCCAGCAGAGTTGGGAGGTCTCCCACCGATACTAGGAAATTCAACCAAATATTGGTTATTTTGACCTTGACCTTCGGTGCCCCCTACTCCGTCTGGGCTGCCAATTCAAAGGCCAGCAAGACATTGCCGGACATTATGAGAAATGCGACTCTGACACCTAATTTTCTCTCTGATTATATTGACAAGACACCATAGTACTCTTCAACTACAGAGCATACTTCCGGTTTATAGTTCCGGGCCGATTGGCTACAATCCAGCGCTTACGAGAAGGGGCTCAGCCAATGGGCCCTGCAGCTGTTACACTGCCATAGTACTACTGTGTTACAAACCGCTGAAGGGCGCATTGCTGCGTTAAAACCGGGCTCAAAATGCTCATTTACTCCATGTAAACTGCGCTTTTTCGCCCGGTTTTGCCTTGCACTGCATCCCTTGATCGATTCGTAACACAGTAGTAATAAGAGCCTGCGCTGTAGAAGAAAAGGAATAAAAATAATGAACAATTTATTCTACTGCCCGTATAGGCAATCAACTTTATTACAGCAGGGATACGAAAGAGTCATTGAAATCGCTACGAACTCCTCTGATTTGATATTAGCTTCTTCACCGGTGGCGGTGACAAACGCTGCTGGTCTGCTGTGGGCGTTTCGCTGCAAAGCGGATCGTTTTGCCAATCTCACTATCAAGAAAATCCCGAAGATGGTGCTCAATCGCTGTGAGTGGGTCCATAACGATTACTGCCTGAATGTGCAGATCCTGCCGGCGGAACGCGATCCAGAGCAGCAGTGTCTTTTGGGTGATGCCGATGACTGAGCGGCGCATCCTCATTATCGCCGGCCCCAACGGCGCGGGAAAAACCACCTTCGCCAGGGAGTTTCTGCCGAACGAGGCTGGCTGCCGCAATTTTGTGAATGCGGATTTGATTGCTGCAGGTCTGTCCCCCTTCAGTCCGGAAACGGCTGCCCGGCAGGCCGCGCGCGTGATGCTGGACACGATTGCCTTATACGTCAGGCACGATGAGTCCTTTGTTTTTGAGACCACCCTGGCCGGCAAGGCCTATTTGCACCGGATCGAACAGTGGCGGGCTATGACTTACAAGGTCACATTATTGTTTCTCAGCCTACCTGATGCACAGCTGGCTATCGACCGGGTGACAAACCGTGTAAAGGAAGGCGGTCATCATATCCCGGAAGCAGTGATACGCCGCCGCTTTGACAAAGGCTGGCGGAATTTTCAGGATTTTTACAAGCAAGCTGTTGATGATTGGGCGCTTTTTGACAACAGCGGCTATGCTCCCCTATTGCAGGACTGGAGTGAAAATTATGATAGCTAAAGATATTAGTCAGGCTAAAAATCCGCTCTTGAGTATGGCTTTGCCTGCCTTGCAACGCGCCGCCGGCAATGCGCGCAGAATGGCTATCGAGCACAACACTGCTCTGGTCATCTGGAAGGACAACAAGGTGATGCATATCTCGCCATTGGAATTAAAAGAAGAACAAGAATGTTATTCAATCAAATAGAAAATGGCTGTGAGCGAACGTATGCTGAACAATTGATTCGCTACCCCTACTCCGTCTGCGTTGCCAGCTCAAAGGCCAGCAAGACATTGCCGGGCCTGCCGACAAAACCGGCATTGCCGGACAGAAAGTAGAGCATGCCTCCGGCGACAATGGGGCCGGGACCGTCGAAGGACGCCCCGTTGGCTTCAACACCGTTGCCGGTCTCGAAACGCCGGTTGGCATCAAACGTCCACAGCACACGGCCGTCACCTGCGGCATAGGCCCGCATTCCGCCATCGGCGGCACCGGAGAAAACCGCGCCGGGAATGGCTGTCACGGCGGCCGACTGGGTGGCGCTGCAACCCGGGCCGCTCTGGCACAGCAAATCCTGTGGTGGCGTATACCAGGCCCGTTTTCCGGTTTCCAGGTCGATGCCATGGATACCACCGGATTGCTCCCTGAAATAGCCTCCCACGGCGACATAGGCCAGCCCATTGCCCACCGCCATGCCCCAGACACCACCGACCGGGCTGCCAGCCCCGGCCCGGTATTCCCAGACCAGCGCCCCCCGGTTGTTGGGGTCCAGCGCGTAGGCCATGCCGGATTTCTGAGGGACCACCAGCAATTCACGGCCACCAGGCGTGGCGGTCAGAATCGGCGAGGCGGAAAAATCGAAGTCAGGCCCGATATCCTCGGGGCAATTGGGATTGGGCGTAGCGGGATTGCAACCGCCGATCCAGGCGTCGCCGGGAGTCAGCTGATTGAGCCATTGCAGTTCACCGCTGGCAAGGCTCAATGCAATCACCGCGTCCGTGGTTTCCGGCGCCGGCTGCGCATAGGCATTGCCGGTGGCGGCATAGAGCAGACCCCGGTCCGCATCGATGGTGGGCGCGCTCCAGATACCGACACCCGCCGGACCATACAGCTGGACTCCGGTCGAACTGAGGCCCCGGGGCTGCGGTTCCGGCACCGTGTAATATTTCCAGATCAGCTCTCCGGTTCTGGCATCCAGGGCACTGATACTGCCCCTGAAGGTGCAGCAGGCATAATCCGGATCGGACGCGGCATTTTCCTCGGATACGCCGGTGATGGGGACATACAGGCGGCCATTGTGCAAGGTTACCGAGCCGGTACCGCGTACCGCCGGATGCTCTTCCACTTTTCTGACCCACAGCACTTCCCCGCTCTGGGCATTCACCGCGTAAGCGTTGGCCTGAATATCCACAAAATAAACGGCATAGCCATGAGAACCATCCGGCAAGACTACCGCGCCTACCGACAATGCACTGCGAATCCCCGAACGCGGTAGAAAACTCCAATAGGTGCAGCCGGATTGCGCATCCAGGGCATACAGGGCCCCGGCCCGGTTACCCACGAACAGGCGTCCGGCCACCACACTGGGCTGGGCCCTGGGCTGTCCTTCCCCGGGCAGGCCATAGGCCCATTTCAGTTTCAGCCTGGGCAGATCCGCCGCCGTGATGCCGCCCTGGGCCGCCGACTGAAAGCGTGCATTTTTGACATCCGATCCCCAGCCATTCCACGCGCCACTCAGGGCTGGATTGCCCATCGGCGGATTGCTGGCGCAAAGATTGGTTGTGATCTGCAAGGAAATATCACTGACCGACTTCCCGGTCAGAAAGCGGGCCACGTCACGCATCTGTGGGTCCGACAAGCCAGTGGCCTGCAATTGCATCACCCCGCCGGCCATGGCCGCGTAGATGGAATTGGGCGTGAACAGGGCCATATCCTCGCGATTCGGCGTATGAGTGCCCTCCTCGGGATTGACATGGCAGGCGGCGCAGCGGGCCTCGAAGAGGGCCTGACCTTCTGTTTCTTCCTGTTCTTCCTGGGCCAGGGAAGCTGCTGAAAACCCCAATGGGATAAGGGCCAGAACGAGAAGTTTGCGCAGCTGTTTCATACTCTCTTCCTTGTTATTATTGGCAGAATTATACGGCATCTATCCTGGATGACAATAACCGAAAACGCGTGTCTTGCATCCCTTTATTTATTACTCAAATCGTTATCACTTCCAGAAAACAGAACCTGCCCTTGCCGCTCCGTAGCATAGTATATTCTACCGGTCACCATGACACGATCGATAGCCACCTCATCATCACCTGTTTCGAAAAATTTTCAAATTTTCAAATTTACAGTTGACAAAAAAAGGGGGGGGAGTAGCCTAAAAAAGGCTCCCTTAGAATTGGGCGTCAATACAAAAGCCATACCCCACCTTAATTTGTTTGCTACGAACTACATGGAAATTCCAAGGAGGAACTATGTTAAATATCAGTAGCAAGAAAATCTCGAAATTTTTTGTCGTTTGTTCTTTTTTCGGTATATCCCTGGTCCAGGCTCAAACAGAAGAAATCGCAGGCGAAACCATCGGCCCAGACGGAGTCAGTGGCACACCTTTGCATGACATCCGGGAGGCTCTCCGGCAAGCGGCTTCCAATCCCCGCAGGAAGCTTACGAGAGGCTTGGAGGTGCCTGAGTCCAAGGCTATGCGAATCGTCATAGAACAATCGCTGAAAATCATGGAAACACTCTCTGCTTCCGACAATCTAGCTATTTCTTCGGCAAAGTTGAAAATGGCGGACAACCGTCAGGCCTTGCAGGGAATTGATGATTTTTGCAGACGGATCCTGAATACCCATCCAGGTAATCATGAACCTGCTGTTTTAGCTGATTGGCTGATGAAACTGGAAGCAATCTCCGATGCCCGGGATAGAAGCATATATTTTGATATGCTCAGTTCACTGTCACTCGAAGGCAGAGTGGCCATTGAAAAATCAAAAGAAGCTGTTCACCTTCGACTGTCGAGTAATGATGCCGACTGGATCAACTGGAGCCGCGTAGACCCTGAAGGTTTCCTCAGCAGTAGAATTCAGGGTTGCGAAAAACGAGGAAGTCCAAGGTAAGCAAGGGAATAGTCCTTGAATTTTTTCAACTCTTTTGGATATGGTGGTGCTATTTATGCGTAAATTCAACCTTTCTAATTTTTGGGTACCCCTGTTTTTTACATTTCAAGCTCGCATGCTAACGCGCTAACCTCAGTGTGCGACATTGCCATGCTGCCAGGGTGGGAATATGAGCATCGTATCACTTACACGGACATGGAAGCTGATATGTATCCTGGGGTCTGGTTTTTGACCTTGCTCATTATAGGATCCCAGCAGATCCATCAACCCGATGATGACGGAATTGAAGTGCCTACTCTTGCTGGTGGGAACGAGACAGGATGGGTAATGAACAATGTCCCCGAGAGTACGACAATATTAGGGGTTTCCGTATTAACAGAAACGGGGGGTGTAAAGGACTTAGAAACTGCAACTAGCTGCGTTCCGTTTTCGGTACCCGGCCCTCCATGATATTGTTCTTCAGGAAATCTTTGAATAACTCTGACATTACCTGAAAGTCCAGAAATGCGCCAGAATTATTCAGAGGTCTCTGATGTTAACAAACAAGTTCTTTTCTTATTGTCAGACAGGCCATATAAATTTAACTCATCGTTCAACCTTATTCGCGTACACTTCAAACAGCGCCACATCCGACCAGCCGCCGGGACCGTGGTCGGCGCCGGGTTGCAGGTCGGTAAAGCCGATTTCATCGACCCGGCTCAGATCCACGCCTGCCAGCGGATTGCCGCGTGTCACGCCCAGTTCGGTATTGAAGGTGAGCCAGCGCACGTCCCGTAGAGTGAATTCAGTCAGCAAAAAGTCGGCCGTGTTGGCCAGTTCCAGATCGCCCACCAGAGTGGTCCCGTCCGCCAGTTTGACGAAGGGTCTGAGCTTGTGAAACCCGGAGGTCTTGCTTTGCACCCTGATGCGCGCCAGACCCGTCAGATCGGCATAATAATCGCGCTGCCTGAACGCAAAGGTACACCCGGCACCACAAAGCCCTGACCAGGTATGAGTAGGATTGCTGTCACTGCCGTCAATGCCGGTTATTTGCAAGCCCTCTTTTTTTTGACCGTAGAGTTTTAATTCCAATACAGGGTTGCCGACATGAGCCTGCGAAATCGGGTTTTCACCGCCACCGGGAAGCTGCCGCCAGGTTTCGGCAAAAAACAGCGCCGGCCGGGGTGGCGGACCTGAGGGACGGGTGCCATCGGGAGAGGCTCCCATCAGCATAAAGACAGCCCCCAGACTCAACAATGGCAGCGCGAATTTCAACAAGCGTTCAGTGATTTGATAATGGTGCAACATAGTGTTCTCCTCATCCCCACATACATGACGTCATCCCCATATGAACCTCACCGTTATCCCCGCGCAGACGAGCAAACAGGTTTATTCCTCTTCGTCCGCGCCGAACAAACGCATCCTGGCTGTTCCGGTTTCCGGATCGGCAAACTCGCGGTTGTCTTCACACACATACTCGAACAACTTGTAGTCCGGGCTGCGGGAATACATCCAGGTCCACTGCCAGGGGCCGGCAAGGTATTCCGGATCAGTCACGGTAACCTGGTCCTCCATCATGTCGGCAGACAGCAGGCGGATCCGTTCGCTGATCCGCATCTGGTTGGAATGGGGCACATTGCGAAATTGCACATAATCCTTGATCCCCACGGTATCCACGACCAGCGTATCACCTTCCCAATGCCCGACGGAATGCCCCCAGAAGCGCGGTTCGGCGTCTTCATAGGGAATCTGGGTCTCATTCAGGTAAATTCGCCTGATCTGGCTGTAGGCCTCCTGAACGATCGTTACCTGGCCGCGGCTTTCCAGCACCTCCATCGGAAACATGCCCTGCATCATCGTGGGCATGCCATCGGGCAGGCAATGGGTATAGCCGGTGGCTATCGGCTCTCCGCGGGCACTGGCTTCCTCCAGTATGGCGCGTTCGGCACGCCAGGCGTCGATATATTCAGGCTTCAGGGGCGGCTCGGGAACCGGTGGCGGTGGCGTTACCGGCAGTTCAACCAGAGGGTCCACCCGGCCCGGATAACTGAACCACTTGCCGTCGATGCTGGGACTTTCCGTGGCCTGTGCCAGGCTGAAACTGGCCAGGCTCCAGCAAACCAGGGTCAGACCGGCATGCATCAGGTTTTTCGCGTTTTTTCTGTCTTTCGTTCTAGTTATCATTCTGTACTGTTTCGTTTGCATTTGCTTCACCCCCTGCCTGTGCTGTCAACAGAATATTCCGTTTCTTGTTATCTCACTCGATATTGGGCTCACCGGCAGGCCCGCCATTGCCCATTTTAATGCCATTGGCCAGCGTTACCTGCTTCAGCAGGGCGCCGGGTTCGCCGGTTCGCAGGGGTCCGACGATCACGGTAATTTCATCGCCGGGCTTGATGATGTTGAACTTCCAGCCAACCCGGCTGAGAATCCCAGGATTGGCACATTCAATGGTCCAGCGCTTGCTCTCGCCATTCACATCGGCCACGTCCATCTCGATATAGACATGGGGATTGGTCCATTGAAAACGGCTGACCGTACCGGTCATTTTAATCTGCTTTTCGTGATCAAACATGGCGAAAGAGTGGTGGGCCAAAGCCACTGCGCTACTCAACTGCGCCAGCGCAGCAAGCAAAACCAGAGCCAGGGGTCCAGAAATCTTCTTCAACATGCTCATGCACTCAACCTCTATAATTATTTTGGGGAATCCGTATGGCTTGGCAGAATAAACCAGCTACCCGAGAGACGCAAGAAATAGGAAAGACAAAAACAGGAAAGCCCTTGGAACCTGTCATTTCAAAAAAAAGTGACGTCTGCTCCTGCATCCCGGTAGAATGTTCAAAACCCCGGATAGAGGGCTCCTTGTAAATGATCGCGAAGTTCCTTTGTTGCAGGGGCTCATGCATGCGTAAACGCGCGTTTGCCATCACCGCATTTGCCACGGCCGTCAGCGCCTTCCCGGCCGGCTTCGTGCTGGCCCAGAATACGGTCTCGAACTTTATTCCGGTCACCCAGGCAATGCTGGAAAACCCCGCACCGGAAGACTGGCTGATGTTCAGCCGCAGCTACGATGCGCAGCGCTTCAGTCCACTCGGGCAGATTGATCGCAGCAACGTCAAAGACCTGCGCATGGCCTGGTCGCGCGGCATGGGCCAGGGCACCGTGGAAAGCATTCCGCTGGTGCATGACGGCATCATGTATGTGCTCGCCCCCGGCGCCGAAATCCTCGCGCTGGACGCCACCACGGGGGACAAACTCTGGTCGTATCAGCGCCCGCTGCCGCCGCCCCTGCGCAACAGTTCGCGCAGTAAAAATCTCGCGATCTATCAGGACATGATCTATCACACCGCCGCCGACGGTTTCGTGATCGCCCTGGATGCCCGCTCTGGCAGCCTGCGCTGGCAAACCGAGGTGAGCGGTGGCGGTGCTCATATCGCCGGACTGATCGTGGTCAATGGCGTCGTCATCTCCTCCCGCGCCTGCGGCGATGACCGCGCAAGTTGCTTCATTGCCGGTCATGACGCCCTCAGCGGCAAGGAACTGTGGCGTTTCCAGACCATTCCGGCGCTGGGCGAGCCCGGCAGCGAAAGCTGGGGCATTTCCCCCGCTCACGAGCGCATGCGTGCGGCGGCCTGGGGCCTGCCCGGATCCTATGATCCGGCGCGCAACACCGTATTCTGGGGCATTGCGAATCCCTCCCCCTACAACCGCCAGGACCGGCATGGCGGCGACTACCGCAATACCTCCCTGAGCACACCAGCCGATCTTTACAGCAACTCCACGGTGGCGCTCGATCCACAGACCGGCGCATTGAAGTGGTACTACCAGCATCTGCCGGGTGACGACTGGGATGAAGACTACACCAATGAAAGAACCCTGCTGAGCACCACCATCGATCCCGATCCCCAGGCCGTGAAATGGATCAACGAGGCTGCCCGTGGCCAGCAACGGGACGTCTCGGTGATGATCGGGGAAGGCGGCGGCATTTTTGTCATCGATCGCAATGACGGGGAATTTCTCTGGGCCTCGCCCTTTCCCTTCGATACCCCGGAATTCCTGATTTCCCGGGTTGATGCCGACGGCATCGTCCATATCAACGAAGACGCCCTGATCAAGGAACCCGGGGGCCGCAACTTTGTGTGCTTTTTCAATACCCGCAGCTACTGGCCGACCGCCTACAGTCCGCGTACCCATTCACTGTACACGTCCTGGTATGACGCCTGTCTGGATTACCAGTCGGAAAAAGGCGACGAGCCACGCAACCGGCAGCAGGTGTTCCGCGACGGCGCCGACCGGGAAAAATTTGCCGGCATGGCCAAAATCGACCTGGAAAGCGGCCGGATACTGTACTTCAACGCGGGCAGGCACCCCTCCATCGGCGCCACGCTGGCCACGGCCGGCGGCCTGATCTTCAATGGCGATATCAACCGGCGCTTTCGTGCCTTTGACGATGAGACCGGCGCCACACTGTGGGAAACCATCGTCGGCGGCACCATTTCCAACAGCACGATTTCCTATGCCGTGAACGGCCGGCAATATATCGCCATCCTGACCGGCGACAATCTGATTCTGGGCCAGATGGCCGGGCTCAGCGGCTCGGCGCTGGTGCGCGGCGACAACAGCATTTACGTATTCGCATTGCCCGAGCAATAGCGCATAATCAGGCAGTATAAAAAAACAGCATTGACAGCCAAGGGGCATACAGACAAAGCGAGGGGGACAAGCCATGAAACAATTTACAGACGGGATAAGCGCCATTCTGTCATCAGCCACTCAGATACCAGCCATGCTGGCCATTGCAGGTTTCTTTGCAGCCCCTGCCCTGGCCCACCATTCCGTCGTTGGCGAATTTGACACCTCCAGGGAAGTCGAACTCCGGGGCACCGTCACCAAAGTGGAGTGGTACAACCCGCACATCTGGCTGGCTCTGAATGTCATCCGCGAGGACGGTCGGCTGGAGTCCTGGGACTGCGAAATGGGCTCGCCCAATCAGTTGATCCGGCTGGGCTGGAAAAAAACGGATTTGCCCATCGGCACGGTGATTCGCACCAGGGGCAATCCGGCACGGGATGATTCCAAGACCTGCACGACCCGCACCGTCACCCTGGACGATGGCACGCCAGTGTTTTCCAGAGTGGGTCGTCCTGAATAAGCAAAGTCCGACTGCAAGAGGACAAGAACATGAAAAACCGCTTTTTAGCTTTGTTACGAATATTCGGGGCCATCATCGTCAGCCTGATATGGGTCAATGCTTCTCAGGCTCAAGCCGCCCCGGACATTCCGCGTCTGGTTTCCGGCAAACCCGACTTCAATGGCATCTGGGCCCGACCCTATGTGCCCGACATGTTCGCCGCCGGCAACGGCAGAAATCAGTTCGGTCCCGGCGAACTGCCCTTCACCCCGGCCGGCCGGGAAAACTTTGAGAGCTACAATCCCTCCGACGGTGACTATACCGGGGCCTGCCTGCCCTTCGGCCTGCTGCGGGCCATGAATTCACCGGACCCGATCCAGTTCATGCAGACTGCCACCCACTTTGCGCTGCTCTATGAGCAGAATACCTGGTTCAAGGTCATCAACCTGGACGGCAAGGACCATTCCACCGGCGTTCCCACCTGGTTCGGGCACTCCATCGCCCATTGGGAAGGCGACACGCTCACCATAGAAACCCGGGAATTCAACGGTCGCACCCGCCTCGACACCGTCGGCCATCCCCACAGCGATCAGTTGGTGGTCAACGAGCGCTTCAGCCTGCGCGACAGAGACACCATAGACTACGAAGTGACCATCACCGATCCGGTTTATTACACGAAGCCCGTTTCCAACAAACGGGTCTTCACCCGGCAGACCGATTTCGAGCTGATCGAATATTCCTGCGAAGAAAACAACAAGAGCCTGTGGGAAGGCCGCATCAAGGTGCCGCGCTATGACGATTGAGGGAGACCCCTCCCCGCTGCCCGACCCTACACTGGCCTTATCGCACCGAAAAGTGATCCCGCCTGCCCTTATTTGTGCCTATCCAGAAAATCAAAGATTCCGCCGGCGTAGCCAAGATAGGCCGTCAGATGCTCACCTCCCGGCACTGTCGCGTATTCGGCCTCCACGCCGTGAGCCTGCAATTCCCTGACCACCCGCTGCGATGCGGCCATCGTGTTCTGGGTGTCCCGGTCACGGTGAATCATCAGCACGGCCACTTTCCCCCGCAAGGCCGCAAAAGGATAATCAGTGGTGACGATGGGTCCGGAACTGGCCACGATGGCCCGGATCCTTTCCGGATATTTCGCCGCCAGATGGAAGGCGCCGGAGGCGGAGGGATTCTGCCCATGCACAAAAACCCGTGCGGGGTCGGCATTGTATTCCGCGCTCACCAGTCCCAATACATACAGCACATCCTGCTCGGCGCGTTGATTCTCTTCAGCCGTCCAACCCTGCGCCGGCACTGAAGGACCCGCAGGCCGGTCCACCGGATAGGGACTGCCATAATAAGGCTGACGATAGGGACGGTAGCCCAGCGGTGAAATCACGATATAGCCCCGCGCCCGGGCTTCGCGCACCAGGTCGTTACCCTCGCGGTGGGAATTGTTGACGCTGGTTCCGGCGCGCAGCGTGATCAGCACCGGCAGGCGCTGTTCCGGAGTCCAGGTTTCCGGCACGAACAAGCGATACGGAATGGCTTCCCCGGTGCCCGGAAAATCATACACCCGGTACTGTTCCCCGGTTTGCCGATACATGGGCGCATCGGGATCGGGCTGCGGGGCCTGGTCATTCTGCAAGCCCGGTACCGGCGGCAACTGAGCCTGAGCCCCCGCCGTCAGCAACAGCAGAATGCCCAGCCGCGTTATCCAGTATGCCCTTGTTTGCATAATGCCATTCCTTATCATTCAGTCATCCTCACGGCAGCGGATATCCAGGCAGGCCTGGAATTCTCCCATTCAGGCCTGTCCAGTTCAATGGTTTTGTATCTGGTTTGAGCTGTTGTTTCTGTATAAACGTTCTGCTAGTCTTTTGCTTCAGTCAAATCAGCCTTCACAGCCTTCACCAAACGCATGCCTGCCCTTGCTTCTGCATTTGAGCGGGCACAGGGGGTCAACCATGAAACCATCGAGAACGCTGTCACTTGCCATGCTCGCCGGCTGTCTGAGCATCCTTGCCGCCTGCTCCCAGGACGACAATGGCCAAAGCAATACGGCCGTCAGCAAGCAGGCGCAAGCCACGGCCTCCAATGATCTGAGCGGGATCGTCACCGGCCCCAATGGCCCCGAGGCAGGGGTCTGGGTGATCGCCGAGACCCATGATCTGCCCACCCGCTTTGCCAAAATCGTGGTCACCGATGAGCAGGGCCGCTACCTGATGCCGGATCTGCCAGAGGCCAATTACGAGGTCTGGGTGCGCGGTTATGGCCTGGTGGATTCGGCCAAAGTGGCCGGCACTCCCGGCATCACATTGAACCTGAACGCCGTCGTGGCCCCTGATGCGGCTGCGGCGGCTGCTTATTACCCGGCCGGTTACTGGTTTTCGCTGCTGCAGGTGCCCGCCAAAAGTGAATTTCCCGGCACCGGCCCCACCGGCAATGGCATTTCCCCCAACATTCACAATCAGGCCGACTATATTCGCAACATCAAATCCGGCGCCTGCGTGATCTGTCATCAGTTGGGCAACGAGGCGACCAGAACCATTCCAGCGGCTCTGGGCAGTTTCGACAGTTCCCAGCAAGCCTGGGCCCGCCGCATCCGGTCCGGTCAGGCCGGGGGCTTCATGATCCGCTCGCTGACCGGCATGGGAGCCGAACACACCCTGTCCATGTTTGCCGACTGGAGCGACCGTATTGCCGCCGGCGAATTGCCGCCGGTTCCCGCCCGGCCCCAGGGCCTGGAGCGAAATGTCGTGATCACCCAGTGGGACTGGGCCGATCCCACCGCCTATCTGCATGATGTGGTTTCCACCGACCGGCGCAACCCGAGCCTCAATGCCCATGGCGCGCTCTATGGTTCAACCGAGGAGAGTGCCGACTACCTGCCCGTGCTAGATCCGCAAAACCACAGTATTGACCAGGTACCCCTGAGCGTGCGCGATGCCGATATCGGCCCAGTCGCCGCACCGGCCCCGGCACCCTCCCCGTATTGGGGCGAGGAAGCAATCTGGGACAGCAAGGCCAATGTTCACAATCCCATGTTCGATGCCGAAGGCCGGGTCTGGATCACCGCCAGGATTCGTGCTGCCGACAACCCGGATTTTTGCCGGGAAGGCTCCAGCCACCCTTCCGCCCGGCAGTTTCCGGTCGAGCGCTCCGGCCGTCAGCTGGGGCTGTATGATCCCCAAAGCGGCAAATACCAGCACATCGATACCTGCTTTGGCACCCACCACCTGATGTTCGCAGAAGATGCCGACAACACCCTGTGGACCAGCGGTGGCGGTCAGGTCATCGGCTGGCTGAACACGAGAAAATTCCTCGAAACCGGCGATGCCGCCGCGTCCCAGGGCTGGACGCCGTTCATTCTGGATACCAACGGCAACGGCCGGCGTGACGCCTATGTAGGCCCCAACGATGCCCTGGACCCCGACAAGGACAAGCGCCTGCCCGGCGGTTTTGGCTTTTATGCCGTGTCACCTGCTGCCGATGGCTCGGTCTGGGGTTCCATGCTGGGTTACCCCGGTGCCGTCGCCAGACTGGTGCCCGGTGACGATCCCTCGACGACCGCCCTCACCGAATACTATGAACTGCCGGTGGATGCCAATGGCGATGCCATCGAGGGTTTCTCCCCGCGCGGCATGGATATCGACCGGAATGGTGTGGCCTGGGTGGCGCTGGCCAGCGGCCATATGGCCAGTTTCGACCGCCGTAAATGTACCGGCCCACTCAATGGTCCGACCGCCACCGGCCAGCACTGTCCGGAAGGCTGGACCTTCTATGCGGAACCCCTGCCGCAATTCAAGAACCTGGATCTGCCCGGCAGTGCCGAAGCCAGTTATTACACCTGGGTCGACCAGTTCAACACCCTGGGTCTGGGCGAAAACACACCCATCAACACCGGCAACGAGTCCGAAGGCTTGCTGGTGCTGCATGAAGGTGAATGGGTCGTGCTGCGGGTGCCCTATCCCCTGGGCTTCTTCACCAAGTGGATGGATGGCCGCATCGACGACCCCGAGGCTGGCTGGAAGGGCCGCGGTCTGTGGGCAACCATCAGCACCCGGGCACCCTTCCATATGGAAACCGGACCCGGCACCACCAGCAAGGTCTTCCACTTTCAGATGCGACCCGATCCGCTGGCCCGCTGATTCCGGAACAAAAACTGCCTGAGAGGAAAGTCCGGGAAGAAAGCAGCTGCTTTCTTCCCGGACTTGTCCTGTCGGACTGTATCGGCAAAGGCAGACTATTTCAGCGGCAGATAAACATCCGTAATATAGTCGTGCTCCGCAATGCTCCAGGGCCGCTACCCGGCTTTCTTCGAAATTCACTATCTGCACCTGCATGAGGGTCTCCTCTTTGTTGCGTTGAAAAAAGGCGTGGGCGATATTTTCAGGCTGCATATTACCATTCACCACACTGTGGGCCGCGCCAAGGCCTGCGTTACAGCAGGTTGACTTACCCCATGAGGGCGTTTAATGTTCCTGCTCGTTTCGCCTGCATACACCGTAGCCGATGCAACCATTGACAGAGGATCCAGCCATGCCTACCAACCACACCAGAAGACGTCTGCTGGCCGCACTGGGCGCCAGCCCCCTGTTCATCAGGAATCTAGAGGCAGCGGAAGAATCACGGGCGCTGGCGCCCCGGCAGGGGCGCCTGAAACAGAGCGTAATGCCTTCGGTGTGGGGGGATCTGAAACTGAGCTTCGAGGAGCGCTGCCAGATCCTGTCCCTGATGGGCTTTTCCGGCATGGACCTGCCCCAACCGCAGCAGATTTCCATTCTGGAAGACCATGGCCTGGCCCCGGCAATGATGACGGGCAGTGGCACCACCTTCGAGAACGGCCTGATCCGGCGCGAACTGCACGATCGCATCGAGGAGGCCACCCGCGAGGGCATTGATGTCTGTGCCAGGGTCGGTTGCGAAAACCTGATTGCCCTGCCCGGCGAGCGGCGTGGCATGTCGCGGGAAGAAGGCGCGGATCATGCGGTCGAAATCCTCTCCCGGGTTGCGCCCTATGCCGAAGAGAAAGGCGTCATTCTGTGCATGGAAAACAACAATTCCAAGGTGGTCGCGGACAATCGCACCGATCAGGTCTTCGATCGTATCGCCTGGGGCTTCGATGTCTGCCGCCGCACCGGCTCAGCCAATGTCAAGGTGGTCTTCGACATCTATCACGCACAGATTTCCGACGGCGACGTGGTACGTCACATCCGTGAAAACCTCGATCTGATCACCCACCTGCATGTCGCCGGAGTGCCTTCCCGGGCCGAGATCGACAACACCCAGGAGCTGAACTACCGTTTCATCGCGCAGCAGGTCGCCGACATGGGCTACGATCGCTTCATCGCCCATGAGCATCGCCCCAGCCCCGGCCGCAACCCGCTGGCCAGCCTGGCCCTGGGCTATAATGTTTTGACGGTTTGAGTGTTGCGCGGGCCCTCTGAACATGCTTTAAAAAAACAGCGATATATCAATTGATAGGCGGCGATAATAAGGGGGCAGTGATGAGGACAGTGACAAGAAAGAACAATAAACAACGATTTCAGTTACCCATGTTATCACTGGCACGTTTGTTGCCACTGGCCCTGGCCGGTTGGCTGTTGGCCTGGTCAGGCGCGCAGGCGGCCAGCGCTGCCTGCCAGGGTGCGGATGGCTATGGTTTCGTCTGTGGCCTGGAAAACGCCGAGGATCTGGTGCTGGTGCCCGGGACATCCTGGATCATCGCCAGCAGCATGACCGCCGGTGAAACCGCCATCTACCTTGTCGATGCCAAAGAAAAAACCGGGTCGAGCCTGTATTCTGCTGCAACCGGCCGGACTGCACAGAACATGACTCTTTATGCTGCCTGCCCCGGCGCACCGGATGCTGACAATTTTTTTACTCATGGCTTGACCCTGCGCCAGGGCAGCAATGGTGGTCTCACCCTCTATGCCGTGGGCCATGGCGAGCGTGAAGCCATCGAAGTGTTTGCAGTGGACAATACGACCGGCAGGCCTGAACTGACCTGGATCGGCTGTGTGCCGATGCCGGACGGCCTGGAGGCGAACAGTGTCGCGGCCTTCAGTGACGGCAGCCTGCTCGCCACCGTGCTGGTCCTGCCCGGCAAAAGCTTTGATGACGTGGTTGCCCGGAAACCCACTGGCGCGGTGTACCAGTGGGCGCCGGGAGACGATGGTTTTACGCTGATCGCAGGCACCGAGCTACCCGGCAACAATGGCATCGAGGTGTCGGCGGATGAACGTGAATTCTTCGTCGTGTCTTCCGGCCTGAACACCATCGTGGCCTTCTCGCGCAGCAATCCTGCACGGCTGCTGCGCAGTACCGCTGAACTGCCGATCACTCCCGACAATGTCCACCGCGACAGCAACGGTCGCCTGATCACTGCCGGCATGATCAATGATGATCCCGTTTGCGGCAACATGAATACGATGGTGCATTTCGATATCGAAGCCATCGCCAGCTGCCCGCGGAGCTTTATCGCCAGTGCCATCGACCCCCTGAGCATGCAGGTGACGAACATCGCCACGGGCCCGGCCAATGCCGATTTCAGCAATGCCACCATGGCGCTGGTGGTCGATGACGAGTTATGGATCGGGACGTTTTCCGGAAACCGGCTGGCCTACCGTTCAGTGAAGTAAAAAGCCTGCTTGCGCAGGCTCTTATATTTGGTGCACCCGGCATGATTCGAACATGCGACCACCTGGTTCGTAGCCAGGTACTCTATCCAGCTGAGCTACGGGTGCGTAGTTTTGAAGGCGGTGAATTGTCTGGTAATTAGCCGGCGCTGTCAACCGGACTTTCCAGGTTTGACTGTTTTTCAGGGGCCGCCAAACATGTATTGGGTACTACCGTCGGCCAGAATGGCGCGCAGCAGGGTGCCACCCGGTTCACCACTGCGCAAGGGGCTGATGACCAGCTCCACGCTGTCTCCCGGTTTCAGTGTGTTCTTGGTCCAGCCCCGGCGGCCGAGGTAATTGGGGCTCATGCCCTCCAGACCCCAACGGGTCACGACACCGTCAGAGGCGGTGACATCGACCCAGGTCCAGGTGTGCGGGTTGGTCCATTCAAAACCCACTATTTTGCCGCTGAGGGTCTTTTGCGTCTCCATGTCGAAAACGCTGAAGGAATGGTGGGACAGAGCCAGGCCGGATGCGCTGAGAAAGCCAGCTACCAGCAACATTCTTGTTATGCTTTCCAACATCCTATTTCTCCTCATCCTCAGTCCGCCGTGTATTCGAGGTTGATACCGGCCTTGCCGTCCTCAGTGGTGAAATTGCGGTTGTTCTGCTGGCAGACATATTCCGCCAGATTCCAGTCGGCGTGGCGATTGTAAGCCACGCTGGAAACCCAGGGTTCAATCAGGGCCTCGGGATCGTGCACGGTGGTTTCGATCACCAGCAGATCCGGCTCCTGCAAGCGCATCCTCTCCACGATCCGCATCTGCTCGCTGTGGCGCACGCCAAAGCTGCGCGCCATGGCCGTAGCCCTTGTGAAACCGACCGTATCAACGACCAGGGTGTCTCCTTCCCAATGCCCGATGGAATGACCATTGAAGGTCAAATCCGGGTCTTCGGGATGCCCGCGGCCGTCGGTGAAAATCTGCCGCCATTGGCTGTAGGCCTCCAGGATAATGGTGATTTTGCCTGGATTGAACAGAAGCTCCATGGGATAGGGTTCCCGCATATTGATAGGCATGCCAGGTGGTACGCAGTTGGCAGCCGGTGAATCCTGAATCTCTCCCCTGGCCTGGGCTGCGGCATATTCCCCGGCCATGGCGGCATAAGGCGGCGTCAGCCTGGGCTGGGTATTGGTGTTGAAAGCCCCACCCCTGCTGATCTCCCATAAACCGGCAAGAGCGGGCAGTTCGGCAATGCTGGCATAACTGTTTTTTTCTGAAGCTTGTTCCGAAGAAGACGCGGCCTCGACACTGGCCGCCGAGAAAATGATCAGACTGCCTGACAGGCAGGACAGCAAGGCATTGCGTATGCTCATGATGCATCCTTTTTTTATCGGCTTGCCGGATGAAGGGAACATCAGCAAACTCTGTTATTCAAGATCAAAGGGGTCAGAGTAACTTGATCGCCTGATCGCCCCCATTCATTTGCATCAGACCTGACTATCCGATCAAGTTACTCTGACCCCTTTGATCCCTGCAAGCGGCTATAATAGCGCAATCGTGTTTCTGTACAAGACCTGAACCCACCTACCGGCCCTTTCCCGACATGCTATTGAAAAATATATCCTGTGCCCAGCTTTTCATTTCCCGGTGGCAGACCAAACCCGATCAAAGGGGTCAGAGTAACTTGATCGGATAGTCAGGTCTGACCCAAATCAATGGGGGCGATCAAGTTACTCTGACCCCTTTGATCCACCCCTATGATCCCTGCCAGATTGGGAAATTGTATTTAGGCTTTGTTCTTCGCTTCCTCTATGATAAATGCACCATTCAGCGAAGAAGGATACGCGCATGCAAAGCTCTCTCATTTTCAGTTCCCTCGTTTGTGCTGCCCTTCTTTCAGCCTGTTCAGCAATAGCGCCGGAGCCGAAGCTCAGTCTGGGGCAGGCCCGAGAATTGGCCCTGCAGCAGGTCTCCGGAGTCCTTGTGAAAGAAGAATATGAAAAAGAAGACGGCATCTGGCGGTATTCCTTCGATATCCGGGAAACCGGCAGGATCCATGAAATCGGTATCGACGCCACCAGCGGCAGGGTAGTGGAAGACAGCTGGGAGGACGCACGATGAGAATTCATCAGGCATCCGCCGACACGGCGTTGCAGGAGCGCCAGGTACATGCGCATACTGCTGGCTGAAGACGATCTGGAAACCGCCGCGGTCATCCGGCTGCGTCTGGGTGAACTGGGTCATGAGGTGCTGCATGCCGACAATGGCGAGCGCGCCCTGCAACTCGCACTAAGCGAGCATCCCGAGGTGCTGGTGCTGGATCGCATGTTGCCGGGTCTGGACGGTCTCACGATCCTGCGCCGCCTGCGTGGCGAGGGTATCGACGCTCCGGCGCTCATGCTGACCGCACTGGGTCGTATCGAAGACCGCGTGGAAGGACTGGATGCCGGGGCCGACGACTATCTGGTCAAACCCTTCGCGTTCTCCGAACTGGCGGCCCGGATCAATGCCCTGTTCCGGCGTCGCGGCGACACCACCGAGACCCACCTGTCTGTCGCCACCCTCAACCTGGACCTGCTTTCCCGCAGGGTCGAACGCGAAGGGAGGGAAATCGTGCTGCAGCCCAGGGAATTTCGCCTGCTGGAAGAACTGGTGCGGCATGCCGGCAAGGTCGTCACGCGCACCATGTTGCTGGAGAAAGTCTGGGATTTCCACTTCGATCCTCAGACCAATATCGTCGAAACCCACATGAGCCGCATGCGGGCCAAACTCAATCAGGGCTTCGCCAGCGACCTGATCGAAACCGTGCGTGGCGAAGGTTACCGTATGAGAAACGATGCCTAGTTTGTTGCGCAGCGCCGCGTATCGGGTGACGATCATCTATTCCGTAGCCTTTGCACTGGCGGTGGCGCTGCTGGGCGCGGGGATTTATTACGCGTTCCATAACGCCCTGCTGGAACAGCTGGACAGCCGTATAGACAACGAAATGATCGAGCTGACCAGCGAGTACCAGCAGGGTGGCCTGCAGGCGCTCGAAGCCGCCATCACCCTGCGCGAGCAGGACGGTCTTACCGGGGAACTGGGCTACGCCCTGTTCGACGGCGCCGCCCGGCGTATTGCCGGCAAGCTCGATACCCCCTTGCCGGCGCCAGGTGCACGGGACATCGTTTTCATCGATCCGCGTGAGGGGCCCGATCCGGCCCGTGCCCAGGTGCGGAGCCTGGGAGATGGCCTGAATCTGGTGGTGGCGGCGGACCGTGAGCCTATCGAGGCGGTGAACAGTACGGTTTTTTCGTTCTTGTTACTGGCTCTGGTTGCGGTATTGCTGATCGGTTTGGCTGGCGCGCTGATTCTGGGTGCTTATCTGCGCAAACGGCTTGGCGGTATCACCACGGCCGCGCAGGCTATCATGGCAGGTGATCTATCGCAACGCATGTCGATATCCCCCCGGGATGACGAGTTCGATCACCTCAGCGCCACGCTCAACGCCATGCTCGACCGCATCGGCGTGCTGATGGAAAACCTGCGCCAGGTGTCAGGGGATATCGCCCACGACCTGAGAACGCCGCTGTCCCGCTTGCACACCCGCCTGGAGCAGGCGCTGACCTCCGGGCAGGACAGTGCCGGCATGCAAGCCGCCATCGCCGATGCCCTGGCCAAGACCGTTGAAATACTGACCTTGTTCGCAGCCATTTTGCGCATCTCCGAAGTGGAATCGCGCAAGCGTGGTCAGGCCATGCAGGATTGCGAGCTCTCGGCCCTGTTGGAAGATATCTGTCAGAGCTTCGCGCCGGCCCTGGAAGACGGCTGCCGGGTGCTGCAATGGCGGATTGCTCCGGGCCTGGTCATTACCGGCGACCGGGAACTACTGGCCCAGGCAGTGATAAACCTCTTGGAAAACGCGCAAAAACATACGCCGCGGGGAACCCTGGTCAGCGTGAAGCTGGCATGCATCAACGGCAGGGTGCAGCTGAGCGTTGCCGACAACGGTCCCGGGGTCAGCGCCCGGGACAGGGAACGTATCAGCGGCCGCTTCATCCGCCTGGAACAGGCCAGGGCGACGCCCGGCAACGGTCTTGGTCTCAACCTGGTGGCGGCCATCGCCGATTTGCACGGTGCCGAGTTGGCTTTTCGCGACAACGAACCCGGTTTGCAGATACTGCTAAGGTTTCCAGAGTCCGCCTCATGAAACCAACCTTGCTGCTCTGGCTCGCGCTGTTGCCGGCAGGCTGTGTGGGCTATCAGGCCGATCCACTGCCGCTGGTACTGAACGGCACCTTGCCTGTTACCATGGGGGCGCGACAGGAAATAGACCTTTCCGCCCCGCTGGATCAGGATGCCATTGCGGCGCTGGCGGTGCTCGCCAATCCCGATCTGAAAGTACTGCGCAGCAATGCCGGAATCAGCCAGGCCCAGGTCTTTGCCGCGGGGCTGTTGCCTGATCCCAGCATCAGCGCCGGTGTGGATCATATTATTTCCGGGCCCGATCCCGTGGACAATCTGGCGCTGTCGCTGGGGCTGGACATCAATGCGCTGCGCACCCGGCCCGTGTTGCGGCAACAGCTGCAGGCCAGGGCCGAGCAGGTCAGGCTCGATATCGTCTGGGCGGAATGGCAGACAGTAGGCCAGGCGAAACTACAGGCGCTACGTGCAGTGCTGCTGGCGCAAATAATGCAAATTGCCGAAAGCAACGCCGCCGACAGCCGCGCGATCCTGGAGGCCAATCTGCGTGCGGCCAGCCGCGGGGATATCGGCGCACAGCGTTTGCAGAGCGCCCTGCTTTCCGCCAATGACGCCGCGCAGACATTGCGACAGGCCCAGCTGGATTTACAGGTGGCCAGAGCGCAGCTCAACCGGGTGCTGGGATTGGCGCCGGAGACGGTTCTGCAGCTGGTCATGCCGACAATACCGACGAATGCGCCAGGGCCACAAAGCCTGTTGAGCATCGCGCTGGACTCGCGTGCGGATCTGCAGGCGCTGCAACGCGGTTACGCGGCCCAGGAAGCGGCAGTGCACAAAGCCGTGCTGGACCAGTTTCCGGTGCTGGACCTCAGCCTGAACACCGCCAGAGATACCGGCAACAATGTGCTGGTGGGGCCGGCGGTGAATTTCACCCTGCCGGTATGGAATCGCAACCGGGGCGGTATCGCTCTTGAACTGGCCAGCCGCGAGGCCCTGAAGGCCGAATATGAAAACCGGCTGTTCCAGATTCGTGCCGACATAGGCGCGGCACTGGCCAGCCTGTCCGTGGAGCGGCAACAATATCAGGACCAGTTGGCGCAGGCGCCGGCACTGGCCAGCTACGCCGTCAGCAGCAGGCAGGCGGCCGCGCGCGGCGATATGGCCCGGATAGATGCCAGTGCCGCGGAACTGGCGCTGGGGCAGAGTCAAAGGCTGCTGCTGCAGACCCGGCTGAACATGCTCGAACAGGTGGTCGCCCTGGAATTGTTGACGGGCGTATCGAGACAGCAATGGAAGTAAACGCTATGAGAAATCCGCTCACGATCCCGCTCCTGTCGTTGCTGCTCCTGTTGGCAGCCTGCTCAGCCGATACCGGTTCCGAAACACCGGACGGCGGCGATGCCGTGGCCCTTGTCAGCCTGGTGGGTGCCCGGCAACAAAGCATCGCGGAGAGCATCCGTCTGTATGGCCGGGTCGAAGCGGGTCCCTCGGCCACCCAGACCCTGTTGACCCCCCTGCAGTCGCGCCTGCTGGGTATTCGCCTGCCGGTAGGCAGTCAGATAAAGGCCGGTGAGATCATCGTCGATCTGGCACCGGGCCCCGACGCCATGCTGGCCCTGCAACTCGCGCAAAGCGAAGCCGACAATGCCGGACAGGCTTTCGAACGTGCCACACGCCTGCGCGGTGACGGGCTGAACAGCGATGCCGATGTGGAAACGGCCAGGACCGCCAGGGCCAGAGCGGGCGCCACCCTGGACAGTCTGCGGGAACGACACAAGAAGCTGCAGCTGTCGGCGTCCCGGGACGGCTATGTGAAGACGGTCGCCGCACAGGTGGGCGACTTGCTGCCGGAAGGCTTTTCGCTGGTGACGGTGGTCAGCGGCGCGGCTGCCAGGCTGCATTTCGATCTTGATCCCGCCCTGGCCGCGCGCCTGGTTCCCGGCACCGTGCTGAGCCTGCTGACCGGCCCGGAATCAACGGTGCCGGAACTGACGGTGGCTTCGGTATCGCCCCAGGCCGATCCCGCTCTGGGCCTGGTAGCCGTGTATGCAAACCTGCCGCCCGGCGCGGCCTTGAAAGCCGGGCAGAGCATTTCCGCCAGCGCCCATGTCGCGGCGCAGGCACAGGCACTTGTCGTGCCCCGTGCAGCCTTGCTGGACGACGGCGGGCAAAGCTTCGTGTATGTCGTGGAAAACGGCGTGGCAAGTCGGCATGACGTGCTGACGGGCGTCAGCGACGAGACCATGGTAGCCATCGTTTCAGGCGTACAGGCCGGTGACCTGGTCGTCAGCGCCGGTGGCACCGCGCTGGAAGACGGCATGCAGGTACGTCAGCAGTGAAGCCGACGCTCTCCCGACATGCGCATTCCATCTGGCTTGCGGTACTGATCCTGACCCTGGGCGGAGCAGTGGCGATTTATCGCATGCCCGTCAGCCTGTTTCCCTATATCAGTTACCCGCGGGTGGTGGTGGCGGTGGAGGCCGGTGATCGCGATGCGGCGCAGATGGCCGCGGAAATCACCCGGCCCATGGAAATCGCGCTGCGCGCGGTGCCGGGTGTCACCCGGATCCGTTCCACCACCAGTCGGGGGTCCGCCCAGGTGGCGCTCAATTTCAGTTGGGGAGAAGATATGGTGGCCGCCACCCTGGCTACCCAGGGGGCGCTGGCAGCAGTTCAGAACGAATTGCCGGCCGGAACCCGTACCGAGGTGCGGCGTTCCGACCCCAGCCTGTTTCCTGTCATCGGCCTGGCGTTGACCTCGGACAATCTGGACCAGGAGGCGCTGCGCCAGCTGGCGGAACTGAAATTGCGTCCGGCACTGACGGCGGTACAGGGCGTCGCCGGCGTGGATGTGCTCGGCGGTTCTCCCCGGGAGTTCGCCGTCGAACTGGATCCGGCCAGCCTGCTGGGTTTCGGCCTCGGGCCCGACAATGTGGTGAAGGCCCTCGCAGACGCCAACAGCATGCTCGGTGTCGGGCGCATCGAGGATCGCCACCGGCTCTACCTGATCCTGGTACAGAATCCGGTGACCGATATCCGGGACCTGACAGCCATTCCCCTGAAAAGCAGCGGTGCGGGCGTGATTACACTGGGTCAGGTTGCCACGATCACACCTTCGGCGGAACCTGTGTACACCAAGGTCAATTCCAATGGCAGCGACGCGGTACTGGTCAATATCCGTCAGGCGCTCAACGGCGATTCGGTTGCCATCGTGAAGGCCGTGGATCTGCGCCTGCAGCAACTGGGGCTGCCCCCCAGCGTGCACGTGGCTGTCTATTATGATCAATCTGAGCTGGTGACAGGCGCGGCAAACGCCGTGCGCGACGCCATCCTGCTCGGTGCTCTGCTGGCCGGCATGATATTGTACCTGTTCTTCCGTTCGCCACGCCTGATGCTGATTACCGGACTGATGTTGCCGGCGGTGCTGGCAGGCGCCTGTCTTGTGCTGTACGCGTTGGGCTTCAGTTTCAACATGATGACGCTGGGCGGGATGGCCGCGGCAGTGGGACTGATCATCGACGATGCCGTGGTCATGCTGGAACATGTCATGCGGCGCATGCAGGAAGGCGTCGCCGCCGGCACCAAAGGCGTGCTGCAAGCCGCGGCGGAAATGAGCAAACCCTTGTGGGGTTCCACCACGGCCACCATCATCGTCTTCCTGCCCCTGAGTTTCATCAGCGGTGTCAGCGGCGGATTTTTCCAGGCCCTGGCGGTGACCATGGTGGCTGCCCTGGGTATTTCCCTGCTGTATGCCCGCTTCGCGCTGCCGTTGATAGCCTCGCGCTGGCTCGGCAAACGCGATGCCGAAGCGGCGGAACGCGCCGGCGCCGTGATGAGTGTGCTGAGCCGGGGCTACACGAGGATCAGTAGCAGCACCCTGCGGCATCCGGCGCTGCTGGTCACCGGCGTCGTGGTGGTGATGGTCGCCTCGGGATTCTATGCCTGGCAGCGCGTGCCTTCGGGCTTCATGCCGGCCATGGACGAGGGCGGCTTCGTGCTGGATTACAAGGCGCAGTCCGGAGCGGCTCTGGAAGATACCGACCGCCTGCTGCGCCAGGTGGAACAGATCATTACCACCACCCCCGAAGTGTCCAGCTATTCGCGCCGGACCGGAGTCCAGCTGGGAGGCGGTCTGACCGAAGCCGACGAGGGTGATTATTTCATTCGTCTGAAAGGCGGTTCGCGTCGACCCATCGAAGCGGTCATGAGCGATGTCCGCCAGCAGATCGCCAGGGATGTGCCCGGCCTGGAAGTGGAACTGATCCAGCTGATGGAAGATTTGATCGGTGACCTCACGGCGGTGCCGCAGCCCATCGAAGTAAAACTGTTCAGTAACGATCCCGCAGAGCTGGAAAGCTCGGCCCGGCTGGTGGGGCAGACGCTGGAAGGAATTCCCGGCGTGGTGGAAGTCGTCGACGGTTTGCGTGTGGCCGGCGATGCCATCAGCATTACGTTGGATCGGGGATTGGCTGCGCAGCAGGGTTTTGATCCTGCACAGGTGGCGAGCCAGTTGCAGACCTTGATTGGCGGCAGCGTCGCAACCCAGGTCAGAGTGGGTGAACAACTGGTGGCGGTACGGGTGAGAGGATCGGAAGATATCCGCTCCTATCTGGATCAAATGCAGCACCTGCCGTTGATCGCCCCCGATGGTCATCTGGTGAACCTGGGACAAATTGCCACGGTCAGCATAGATCCGGGTCAGAAACAGCAGACCCGCGAGGATCTTGCGCCGTTTGTCGCCGTCACGGCGCGGCTTGAAGGGCGCGATCTGGGTTCGGCCATGAAGGAGGTTCAGGCCCGGGTCAGGACCCTGGCGCTGCCCGCTTCGGTACGGGTGGATTACGGTGGACTTTACCAGCAGCAACAGCAAAGCTTCACCGACATGAGCATGGTCTTCGCCGCCGCGCTGTTGCTCAGCGCCCTGCTGCTGGCCTTTCTGTTTGAAAGGCTGAGCTGGGCACTGGCGGTGATACTGACGGTATTGCTGTCGGCCACCGCAGTATTGCTGGGGCTCTGGCTGACCAGCATCGAGCTCAACATCTCCGCCATGATGGGCTTGACGATGGTGGTCGGGATGGTCAGTGAGCTGTCGATCTTCTATCTGTCCGAAATAGAAACGGACGGCAGTCTGGATGTCGTCACGCTCGGTCGTGCCGGACTCAAGCGTCTGCGCCCCATACTGATGTCGGCCCTGATCGCCATCCTTACCCTGAGCCCCCTGGCGTTGGGCGTCAGCAGGGGGGCCGGATTGCAACAACCGCTGGCCACCGCCATCATCTTCGGCCTGGTGGCCGCAGTACCACTGATACTGTTCTTTCTGCCGGCGCTGCTGATCCTGAACGAGCGTCATGACGAACCTGCCTGATCAGGTGCGGCTGCATGTCGCGCTCCCACCTGAAACAAGAAGGCGGCGCGGTTTTCGTCAGCGCTAAGAAACAATTCCGATCAGCAAAGATCAAAGGGGTCGATCAAAGGGGTCAGAGTAACTTGATCGGATAGTCAAGTCTGACCCAAATCAATGGGGGCGATCAAGTTACTCTGACCCCTTTGATCCCTGCAAGGGGCTATAATAGCGCAATCGTGTTTCTGTACAAGACCTGAACCCACCTGCCGGCCCTTTCCCGACATGCTATTGAAAAATATATCCTGTGCCCAGCTTTCCATTTCCCGGTGGCAGACCAGACCCGGCGAGTGCTGGGTGGTGCTGGGCCGCAATGGTTCGGGCAAGCGCCAGTTGGGACAGCTCATTCAGGGCGAACTGACGGCGCAGTCCGGGCAGTTGGATATTCCCTATGAGCGCATTGCGCTGCTGTCATTCGAGGCTCAGCAGGCCCTGTATGAACAGGAACTGAAAAATGACGATACCGATTTCATGGATCACTTCGATCCCGGCACCACGGTCAGGGAATTATTGCACTTGCCCGCCGACCTGCCCGCAGAATTCGCGTTTCTGGGCATGACGGAGCTCCTCGACCGGGGTTACCGGCAACTGAGCAGTGGTGAAAGCAGAAAAGCCCTGCTACTCCAGGCGCTGCTGCAAAATCCGGAGCTGCTGGTGCTGGACGAACCCTACGACAGCCTCGACGTGCAGTCGCGTCAGGACCTTGACCGCTACCTTGCAAACCTCCAGGCTAGCGGCCGCATCCAGTTGCTGTTTCTGCTCAATTCGAGCGGTGACATATCGCCCTGGCACAGCCATGTGGCCATCATGGAAAAAGGCGAAATCATTGCCAGCGGCACACGTGAGCAGGTATTGAATGATCCCGACATACAGTCTCTGCTGGCCTTCGATCCCAATGCCCTGCCTCCCTGGCCGGAAACCCTGAATACAGAAGCCCTGCCGGACATTCTGGTACAACTCAGAGACGGCAAGGTAGCGTATGGTGGCAGTCCGGTTTTCGCGCATGTCTCACTCGTTATCGCCCCCGGCCAGCATACCCTCGTCACGGGCCGTAACGGCTCCGGCAAATCCACCTTGCTCGCACTGATTACCGGCGATCATCCCCAATGTTATGGCAATGACCTCAAAGTCATGAATTTTCAGCGCGGCTCAGGTGAAAGCATCTGGCAGATCAAGAAAAGAATAGGCCTGGTGTCGCCCGAACTGCACCGCAACCACAGGGTTCCCGGCTCGGCACTGCACATCGTGCTGAGCGGTTTTTTTGACAGTATCGGGCTTTACGAAGACGTCAACGAGACCCAAATCCGGCATGCCCGCCAATGGCTGGCGCTGGTCAATCTGGACCTGAAAGCCACACTTCCCTTCAAGCAGCTTTCCTATGGCGAGCAGCGCCTGGTGCTGATAGCCAGGGCGCTGGTCAAACAACCAGCCCTGCTGATCCTGGACGAACCCACGCAGGGTCTCGATGATGTCAATCGGCACCGGATCATGTATTTTCTGGAGCACCTGTCCACACAGCAGCGTACGACCATCCTGATGGTCAGTCACCGCCTCGATGAACGCCTGCCACTGTTCCGAAAACACCTGGACATGGATGGATCAAAGGGGTCAGAGTAACTTGATCGCCCCCGTTGATTTGTGTTAGACCTGACTATCCGATCAAGTTACTCTGACCCCTTTGATCTCTTTGATCTATCCTTCGTCGGCTGCCTGTTTTCTGGCCAGTTCCAGGTCCAGGTTGCGCAGTGTCGGGCTCAGGAAATACAGTGCCATCATGATGGCCAGCAGAATCAGGCAGCCAACAAAGATAGTATCCTCCACACCATAGATTTCGGACACCATCGCAATTGGCAACACCCCCAGGGGAGTCAGGCCCAGGGACAACATCATCAGGCTGGACATGCGACCGCGCACGTCTTCATGAACCAGCAGCTGGATAATGGTGTTGTTCTGCGTGATGCTGATATTGGAAAAGATATTGGCGCTCAACAACAGAACCAGTGCCAGCGCAAAGGATGGACTTTCACTGAAAGCCGCCAGCAGCACCGCAAATATAAGCGCACTGCCTACCATCCAGCGTCCCCGGGTTTGATGATCGCCCATGCGCGCCACGATCATCGACCCACTGATGCCACCAAGCCCTATCATCGCCATCAGCATGCCCAGCCCGGCCTCTCCGGTCTGCCACACCTGGTCGGTGAATACCACCAGCATGCTGAAGACCGGCAGGGTCAGCAGCAGGGGGAGGATGCCGAAAATCACTGTCAGCAGAATCGGACGATGCCGCCCTATGTAAGTGAAGGAATAGCTGACATCCTTGAGCAGTGAACGTCCCGACTTGTTCGGGAAGGATCTGGGCAGTTTCAGCATGCCCAACGTCGATACCCCATACAGGCTGATCGAGGTGATGAAGGCGCCTTCGATGGAGATGAGCGGAATCAGGCCGCCAACCAGCGTGGGTCCCATGACACGCGCCACATTCTGGGCTGCCGTCTGCAGTGCCATGGCATTGCCCAAACGTTCCCTGCCCACCAGACCCATTACCATCGAGGTACGGGTCGGCATGATGAAGGGATACACGATCCCCATGACGAAGGAGGTGGCCAGCAAATGCCAGAATTGCAACAGGTCCATGAGCATCAGCGCCAGGACCAGCACTTCGCTGAGGATGATGACGATCTGTCCGACGATCACGATACGGCGGCGCTCTACGCGATCGATGATGGCACCCGCAATGAAGGCACCGATCACCATCGGTAATGCAATGACCAGATTGATATAGGCCAGCGAAAGTTCGCTGTGGGTCAGATCCCAGGCCAGCAGCGAACGGATCAGAAAACCACCCTGCATGGACAGGAAGAAGGTAAGCAAACTGCCTATCAACCAGCAAAACGGCACGGATTCCAGGGAAGCAAAGCCATGCGGCAAACGGCGTACCGCCGTCATGGGTTCAACTGTGGCGGGAGTCTGATCAGGCATAGGGTATAGGAGTCTGTCGAACTTAGGTGTTTGTAGCGAGAAGGGGGGTCAGAGTAACTTGATCGGATATACAAGTCTAGCCAAAATCAATGGGGGCGATCAAGTTACTTTGGCCCCTTTGATTCTCTCCTATCCCTCTCCGCCAAGAATAAAAAAAGCCCGGCTTTGCCGGTATTGCTTCGTTCAATACAAAGGAACACTGGCGGGGAGGGATTGACTCGGCACGGGTGCCTCGCCCTGCGGGCGCGCTACACTGCGCGCGTCCTGCGTCGCTGAAAAACGCTCCTGGTCGAACCAAGGGTTCTCTCCTATCCCTCTCCGCCAAGAATAAAAAAAGCCCGGCTTTGCCGGTATTGCTTCGTTCAATACAAAGGAACACTGGCGGGGAGGGATTGACTCGGCACGGGTGCCTCGCCCTGCGGGCGCGCTACACTGCGCGCGTCCTGCGTCGCTGAAAAACGCTCCTGGTCGAACCAAGGGTTCTCTCCTATCCCTCTCCGCCAAGAATAAAAAAGCCCGGCAAAGCCGGGCTTTTTTATTCTTGGCGGAGAGGGAGGGATTCGAACCCTCGATGAGTGTTAACCCATACGCCCTTAGCAGGGGCGCGCCTTCAGCCACTCGGCCACCTCTCCAATGAAGCGCGCAATCATAACACAAGATCGTGATAATGACAGGCTGAAAGCGCTGAAAACATTAATTGTTTCCCGGATTATCCTCGGGTTCTGCTGCGTCCTCACCCCCCTTTTCCTTGCGGATACGGTCGTATATTTCTTCTCTGTGTACGGCAACCTCCTTCGGTGCGTTCACGCCAATCCGCACCTGGTTCCCCTTGACTCCAAGCACTGTAATCGTAACATCATCTCCGACCATCAGGGTTTCGCCTACACGGCGTGTCAAAATAAGCATTTCATCGTCTCCTCATGACTGCACAATTGCAGAATCCTCAATGGAGTATCTCCGCCGTGCGTTCTGTCTTCATTCTCCAGTGCAATCTTGCCTGCTCAATACCCGGCGGCAATACACGCCGCCAGTTTGCCAGGATTCCCACACCATTCACCAACTAAGCGCCGCCGGGTCGTGCCTCGAGTTCAAAAGTCGAATGCAAGGCACGTACCGCAAGCTCAAGATACTTTTCCTCAATAACGACGGAGATTTTGATTTCCGACGTGGTTATCAACTGAATGTTGATGGATTCCCCGGCCAGAGCACCGAACATTTTGCTGGCTATACCCGCATGAGAGCGCATGCCCACGCCCACCAGGGAAACCTTGGCAACCTTGTTGTCGACCAGTACCGCTCTTGCCTTCAGTTCCTTTGCAAGCCTCTCCAGTATCTTCGATGCTTTTTCGGTGTCTTTGCGCTGGACTGTGAACGTAATGTCATTGGTCTGGTCCCCACCGACATTCTGGACGATCACATCCACTTCGATGTTGGCATCACTTATCGGGCCAAAAACCTGATAAGCCATCCCGGGAACATCGGGCACCCCAAGAATACTCAACTTGGTTTCATCCTTGGTAAACGCGATGCCCGATATAACCGGATTCTCCATCATGGTCTCTTCTTCCTCTGAAACGATCAGTGTGCCCGGCCCCTCGGTAAAACTTGAGAGAACCCTGAGCGGCACATTGTATTTGCCTGCAAACTCGACAGAACGAATTTGCAGAACTTTTGCACCCAGACTGGACAATTCAAGCATTTCCTCGAAGGTGATCCGGTCCAGCCGCCTGGCATTTTCCACAACCCGTGGATCAGTGGTATAGACACCATCAACATCGGTATAAATCTGGCATTCATCAGCCTTCAGAGCCGCTGCCAGTGCCACACCGGTGGTGTCGGAGCCCCCACGCCCCAGGGTCGTGATATTGCCCTCTTCGTCAACGCCCTGAAAGCCGGCGACCACGACGACCCGGCCTTTTGCCAGATCCTGTCGAATCCGCCTGTCGTCTATTTCCTTGATCCGTGCCTTGGTAAAGGCACTGTCCGTCAAGATTCTTACCTGGCCCCCAGTATAGGAACGCGCCGGGCATCCCAGGTCTTCCAATGCCATGCACAGCAGGGCAATGGTGGTCTGCTCTCCGGTTGACAGCAGGCTGTCCAGTTCCCGGGGTGAAGGATCCTGTTGCAACTGCTGGGCCATGGCGATGAGACGATTGGTCTCCCCACTCATCGCCGACACCACCACGACCAGGTCATTGCCAAGATCCCGGCAATGCGCGACCTTCTTTGCCACTTCCCGGATGCGGTCGAGGGTCCCCACCGAGGTGCCCCCGTATTTTTGTACAAGTAATGTCATTTTGCCATCATATTGGTGGTCATGCCACCTGTGAGTCAACAATAAATTCAGATTTTTAACAAGGCTGTGACATCAACCTTCACAAAACCCGTTCTATATAAGGTTTGACTGACGCCAGAGCGGCGTCGAGTCCCGCCGGGTCCGTGCCCCCGGCCATGGCCATGTCGGGGCGGCCACCGCCCTTTCCTCCCACCTGTTGCGCCACCATGTTTACCAGATCCCCGGCCTTTATCCGGTCAAGCAGATCCCGGGTGACACCGGCGACCAGGCTCACCTTGTCACCATCGACGGCGGCCAGCACGACGACTGCCGAGCCCAGTTTGTTCTTGAGCTGATCTGTCGTTTCCCGCAGAGCCTTGCTGTCAAGCCCCGGCACAGCCACCGCCAGTACCTTGATGCCTTTCACACTTTCTGCGCTGCCGGCCAGATCAGCCCCCGCCGTGCTGGCCAGGCGGGCCTTCAACTGCATCACTTCCTTTTCCAGATTCCGGTTGCTGGCCGCCAGTTGCTGAATCTTGTCCACGAGATGGTCAGAACCGGTTTTGACGAGGGCCGCAATGACTTTGAGCTTTTCCTCGCTTTGCTTGATGTGCCGGAGTGCGCCCATGCCAGTCAGAGCCTCTATTCTTCTGACCCCTGCGGCAATGCCCGATTCCTGGATGATCTTGAAAACACCGATGGCGCCGGTCCGGTCCACATGGGTGCCCCCGCAAAGCTCAATGGAGAACTCCCGGCCACCCGGCTCTGGCTTGCTGCCCATGCCCACGACCCTGACCTGATCGCCGTATTTCTCGTCAAACAGTGCCATGGCTCCCATTTCTCTGGCCTTTTCGAGGGGCATCACCTGCTTTCGCACTTCGGTATTGGCCTGAATTTCGGCATTGACCAGGGCTTCTATCTGATCCAGCTCCTCGGACGTAAGCGCTTTATTGTGTGAAAAATCGAAGCGCAGATACTCCGGGTTCACCAACGAGCCCTTCTGTGTCACATGTTCTCCCAGCACCTGTCTCAGTGCAGCGTGCATCAGATGGGTGGCGGAATGATTCAGCATCGTGGCACAGCGCGTATCCTGGTTCACCAGGGCGGCGATGCGGTCTCCGGTCCTGATCTGTCCTTCCCTGACCTGACCATGATGCAAAAACAGACCCTGCTGTTTTCGGGTGTCTGTCACCACGAAGCGCGTATCGAGGCCCTGCAGCTCGCCCACATCGCCAACCTGGCCCCCGGACTCGGCATAGAAAGCCGTATTGTCCAGCACGATGGTACCGGTCTCTCCTGTGGTCAGGCCGTTCACCATCTGACCATCCCGATAAAGCCCAAGAACCACGGCTTCCGCACCGAGACGGTCATAACCGACAAACCGGGTTTCACCCTGAACCTCCAGGTTCAGCATCTGGGTCGACTCGAAACGGCTGGCGGAACGGGCCCGGGCTTTCTGCCGCGCCATGGCGGCATCAAAACCTGCCAAATCCAGTGTCAGTTCCCGCTCTCTGGCAATGTCTGCCGTCAGGTCCACTGGAAAACCGTAGGTATCATAGAGCTGGAATACCGTTTCTCCCGGAATCTCCCGCCCTTGCAGCGCGGCGATGGCCTGTTCGAGAATATCCATGCCATTGGCCAGGGTTCGGGAAAACTGTTCCTCTTCGGCTTGCAGGGTTTCCTCCACCCGTGCCTGGGCCTCGAGCAGTTCCGGATAGGCCTCGCCCATCAGCCTGGCCAGGGTCGCCACCAGCCGATAGAAAAACGGACCGGACACCCCCAGACGGTGGCCATGACGAAGGGCGCGGCGGATGATGCGGCGCAGCACATAACCCCGGCCCTCATTGGCAGGCAGCACTCCGTCCGTGATCAGAAAGGCGCAGGAGCGAATATGGTCGGCAATCACCTTCAGGGAAGCATGCTGGTAATCCTTCGTACCCACGATCTCCGCCGCCGCCCGCAGCAGGGCCTGGAACAGGTCAATGTCGTAGTTGCTGTGTACCCCCTGCATGATCGCGGCAATCCGCTCCAGGCCCATGCCGGTGTCCACCGAGGGTTTCGGCAGACGGCTCATCTGGCCATCGGCACTGCGGTTGAACTGCATGAACACCAGGTTCCAGATCTCGATGTAGCGGTCACCATCATCATCGGGACTGCCGGGAGGGCCCCCGGGAATGCTTTCACCATGATCATAAAAGATTTCACTGCATGGCCCACAGGGTCCGGTATCGCCCATCGCCCAGAAATTATCCTTTTCGCCCAATCTGGAAAACCGCGCCGGATCAATACCGATTTCATTGAGCCAGATGTCTGCGGCTTCCTGATCGTCCTTGAATACCGTGACCCAAAGTTTTTCCGTGGGAATACGCAGATTGACCGTCAGGAAGGTCCAGGCAAAGGTGATGGCTTCACGCTTGAAATAATCACCAAAACTGAAATTGCCCAGCATCTCGAAGAAAGTGTGATGTCTGGCTGTATAACCGACATTCTCCAGGTCATTGTGCTTGCCCCCGGCTCTGACACAGCGCTGGGAACTGACAGCCCGCCGGCACTGCCTGGTTTCCAGTCCCAGAAACACATCCTTGAACTGGACCATGCCGGCGTTGGTAAAAAGCAGTGTGGGATCATTGTGCGGGATCAGTGAACTGCTGGGCACGATTTCGTGGCCTTCCCCATGGAAATAATCAAGAAAGGCCTTCCTGATTTCTGCACTGTTCATGTCAATGTCCCAACATCGTTCCAAACGAAAAGACAAGGCCGGGCAGTTGCCCTGTCCCGGCCTCAAAAGCGCCGGATTATATACGTTACGGCGAGCTTTGACAGCAGTCCAGACACGCTCGTTTCCCTAAACTCGCCTGGATCCGCATTTTTATCACATAAAAGGCAATCCGGTGCTATGCTTTTCAGGCGCTTTTCAGACTGCTGTACTCGGCCTGTCAGTGCCGGCCCGGGAAAATGATGTCCCGGCTGCAAGGATGAATACATCACAGGGAGAAATAATTGTGAACACTCATCAGGTCCGTCCTTCCACCCTGGCCGTTTCTGTCTGCACCCTGTTGCTGCAATGGCCCTTGCTGCCCCTGGCCCGTGCCGCTGCCGAACCTGCACCAAGCCCCCTGTTGTCGGAAATCCTGGTCACTGCCAGAAAGAAAGAAGAAAGCCTGTCCCGGGTGCCACTGTCGCTCAGCGTGATCGACGCGGAACGAATGAGCGCCGCCAATATCAACAAGATTGCCGAACTGACCGAGTTTGCGCCCAACCTGAGCATGACGGAAACCGGTGTCAGCACCCAGATGTATATCCGGGGTATCGGCTCCGGCAACAACCAGGGCTTCGAGCAGTCGGTCGGGCAATACGTGGATGGTATCTACTATGGACGCCAGCAATTGATTCGCAGCCCCTTCCTCGACCTGCAACGAGTTGAAGTGCTGCGCGGCCCCCAAAGCATTCTGTTTGGCAAGAACAGCATCGCCGGCGCGCTGAACCTGAGCACTGCCCGGCCCACAGAGTCCTTCGAGGGACACCTGCATACCCTCTATGAACTCAAGGCTGGTCAGCGGGAATTCAGCGGCATGCTGTCCGGACCTCTCAGTGCTGATGTGCGGGCCCGGCTGGCCTATCGTCATTTGCGGGAACGGGGTTATTTGCACAATAGCCTGCTCGATCGCAACGAAGTCCGGCGCGATGAAGACGCACTCAGATTAAGCCTGGAATGGGACCTGAACGACAGCCTGCAGGCCGCGCTCAAACTTGAGCGCAATGCATTCGAGGGGCTTGGCCGCCAGATCGAGATCATCAGAGACGAAGCCAACCTGAATCCTGCCGGCAGCGATCCGCTGGCAGGGCTGAACTTCAGTCAGATCCTCCAGGTTCTCGATGAGCCCCATGCCGATACCCGCCAGGATTTCCGGCGTCAGGTCGATGCCGACGAATTCAGCAGGACCGCTGTCAGCAATGCCACCTTGAAGCTGGCGTATGCCGGCGACCGTCACCTCCTCCATGTCGTCACCGGTTTGCTCCACTATGATTTCAGTGAACGCTGCGACTGTGACTACAGCCCCGCCAGTATTTTTGCGATAAACCTGCACGAGAAATTTACCCAGTTCAGCCAGGAAGTGCGGTTGGACTCGTCCGGCATCAGCCCTGTTGAATGGACTGCGGGGGTCTACTATCAACACACCGACATGGACTCGGATGAGGGCCTGGAAATCCCTGAAAATTCGCTGCTGACAAAACTGGCCATCAGGGCTGCGGAACCACAGATGCGGGCCCTGGCCCTGCTGGGAGGCAGCGCCGCCCTGCGCATCAACCGGCAGCGGTCCCAAGCCTGGGCCCTGTTTGCCCGCCTGACCTGGTCCCTGAGCGACAGACTCCGGCTTGTACTGGGAAGCCGTTATACCAGGGAACACAAAAATGCCTTCAGAAGCGTCGACATCCTGGATACGGAAACCGGCACTGCGGCACCCGGCTCCCTGTTGCCCCGTATCTACCTGGAAGCCTTTGGCATTCACAGCCGGCAACTGATGGGACTGACCCTGCCATCAGGCATCACACTTCAGGGGCACCATCTGCTGGGCACCCGCAACGAGAATTCGATGACACCTCAACTGGGGTTTGAATGGGAATCCAATGCCAATACCCTGCTCTATCTCACGGCCACCACAGGTTTCAAGGCCGGTGGTTTCGATGCCCGCGCCAACAACCCTTTCTCCTTTGAATTTTCGGGGGAACGCAGCACGGCTTTTGAGCTGGGAACAAAGAAACGTTTTGCCGACAAGTCTCTTGAAATAAATCTGGCGCTCTTTCATACCCACTACAAAAAACTGCAAGTCAGTCAGTTTGACGGCCGTCTTGGCTTCAATGTCGGCAATGCCGCCGATACCCGGGTCAGAGGGCTGGAAGTGGACGGACGCTGGGCCATCTCGGATCATCTCGATCTGGCGTATGCCTGGGCCTGGCTGGATTTTGAGTTTATCGACTTCAGCAATGGCAACTGCTACAACCGCCAGCCGCCCGATGGCGCCCTTGTCAACGGAGTGGCCCTGTGCGACTTTTCCGGCGCCCGCGGCCAGTACACGCCAAGACACAAGGCCAGTCTGGTTTTTGATTATTCGCGGCCCACAGCTGCGCAAGTCGAGATCTTTTCCAGCCTCATGCTCAACTACACCGGCAGGCAGAATATTCATGACAATCTCGATCCGAACTTTCTGATCGGCAACAGCGTCCGGATCAATCTCAGGGCAGGTCTGAGAAGCCGCCACTGGACTCTTGCCGTGATGGGCAAGAACATCAGCAACGAGAAGATCCTGACCTACGCGGGCAATGTTCCCATGACCGCCCCCGTGTTTGGCACCAACACCTATTATGCCGTGATCGACAGGCCCCGGCAGCTGGCGCTGGAACTCGATTTCAGCTTTTAAGAATGGGTCTCAATCATCGGAGAGGGTGCTGATCTGCCCATCCCGCGACAACAGCACGGCAATGGCCCGGGTTTGGGGCAGATGGGAAAACACGATCATGCCGATGACCAGCACCGGCACACACAGAAACATCCCCGGAACTCCCCAAATCATGCCCCACAGGGAGAGATTCAGCAAAATGATCATGGGGCTGAGGTTCAGGGAACTGCCCATCATTTTCGGCTCCAATATGTTGCCGATACTGAATTGAATGGCAGTGACCACGGTGATTACCAGAATAAAAGGTGTCAGGTTGTCAAACTGCACCAGCGTGATCAGTGCCGGGAAGATCGTCGCAATGATGGAACCAATGGTCGGAATGAAGTTAAGCAGAAAAATCAGGATTGCCCAGAACTCCGAGAAATTCACCCCGATCATTTCCAGAACGATATAACTGAGAATCCCGGTCAGGCCACTGGTCACCATCTTTATGCCAATGTATTTTCTGACATCTTTGTCAATCCGCCGGATCAGTCTTCTTACATCCTTTTCCTTCTGCGGATCTTTGATCAGTACCGCCAGTTTTTTGTCAAAATCTGCCTGTTCCAGCAACAGGAACCCCAGATAAATGAGAATGATGCCACTCTGGGCTGCCACGTTGGTAATCGACGAGGCAAGCCGGGTGATGATATCACCGAGATTGACGATGTCGCCAAGTTGCGACAGTGAAGGTATGGCCTCCATCCCAAAATATTGCAGTAACGAATCGCCCCTGGCCTCCAGCTTTGCCTGATACAGTGGAGCCACTCTGACCAATTCATCGATATTCATGCTGACGAGGCCCACCAATGCCCATACCATCCCGATGAAGCAGAAGATGGACAAAACATAACAGACCCAGCGCGGCAGGTGCTTTCCAGCGACAGCGGGCTGACTGAAAGCCTTTGCCAGCAGGTTGATCAAAAACCAGAACACGAAGGCAATCACCAGGGGCAGCAGCAATTCCCGCCCGGCAATGAGCAGGTAAAAACTCAGTACCACCAGGGCCGCCACCAATGTAAAGTTGACCAACCTCATAATCCACCTCATTCCCGCCAAGTCACGTTTGCATCAGGATGCCAGGACATCAGCCAGGCAACAGCAGGGGCACCAGTTTATAACACAGTCCGCTGACGATGACGCCTCCCGCCAGATTGAGCCATATGCCGGCCTTTGCCATCTGGCCTATGGTGACATAACGGCTGGCAAAGACAATGGCATTGGGCGGCGTTGCCACCGGCAGCATGAAGGCCATGGAGGCGGCCAGCGCCGCAGGAATCATCAGGCTGAAGGGATGCATGTCCATGCTCAGTGCCAGGGCGCCCATCACCGGAATGAACAGGGTCGCGGTAGCGGCATTGGATGTCACTTCAGTCAGAAAGGTCACAAACAAAACCACGCTCACGATGATGATGAGCACATGCACACCCTGTAATACCGTCAACTGATTGGCAATCCACTCTGTCAGTCCGGTCTGGCTGAATCCGGCAGCCAGCGCAAAACCGCCGCCCATCAGGATGATGATGTCCCAGGGGATGGTAGCCGCGACTTTCCACTCGAGGACGAAGCCACCCTTTTCCGGGCTCGCAGGAATGGCAAACAGCACAAAGGCGCCGGCCATCGCAATGGCCGGGTCGCTGACCATGTCCAGGGCTTCCGGCTCGAACAGCCCACGCAGTATCCAGGCCAGGGCCACCAGGAAAAAAACCAGGGCCACACTGCGTTCCTCTCGTCCCATGCGGCCAAGCTTGTCCAGTTCGCTGCGGATATGGCTGCGTGCCCCGACATGGCTGGCGCCAGTCTCCAGCCGAAAGAGCAGTCTGGTCAGCACCAGCCAGCACACGGCCAGCATGACGAGAGCAAGCGGCAGGCCCAGTTTCATCCAGTCAAAAAACGAAATATTGTAACCGTAGAGAGTATCTATCATGCCGATGAAAATGGCGTTGGGAGGTGTTCCCACCAGTGTCGCAACCCCGCCAATGGACGCCGAATAGGCTATCCCCAGCATCAGGGCCACACCGAAATGATAAGTCTCGTGGCCCGGTTCGCCATGAATCCCTGCATCCAGCCGGGTACGCTCTATCACCGCCACCCCCACCGGCATCATCATCATCGCGGTGGCGGTATTGCTGATCCACATGGACAGAGCGGCAGTTGCCAGCATGAAACCCAGAATCAGGCGGTCCGGACTGCTGCCAACCAGCGCAATGACGTTGAGGGCAATGCGGCGGTGCAGGTTCCACTTTTGCATCGCAACGGCGATCAGAAAGCCGCCCATGAACAAGAAGAGTATCTCATTGCCATAAGACAGCGTGACCTCTTTGGTCGGCATGATCTTCAGGACCGGGAACAGGAAGATGGGGATCATGGCCGTCACCGGAATTGGCAGGGTTTCGGCAATCCAGAAGGCGGCCATCAACAAAGCAACCGCCGCCACTCTGACGGCATCGGCATTCATGCCGGCAGGAAGCGGGGCCAGCAGCACGCTGGCAAACAGCACGGGGCCCACGCAAAGGCCAACTTTCTGTCTGAAGGAGAAGGAATACAGCATCGGCAGGGATTGTATTATCCTTCGCCGGGGAATTGATAGTGGCCCCGGTCGCCAGGCTGTTTTTCGACAGTCTGTTTTTCGACAGTCTGCCAGAGAAATTCAGACTCAGCATAAATTATCTTCCTTCTTCTATTGTCTGCCTGCCGGTACAGTTCTACAATCCGCCATCTTTTTGTGTATACATCCAAGAGGCTCTGGCATGGAATTACTCGTATGGGATACCCCCATGATGGTATCCGCCATCATATTGGCAATCACTTTCACCGGTATTTTTACCGAAGGCGTGCACGGCTTCCATCGTGCCAAATTTGCGCTGGCCGGCGCCGGTGCAATGGTGATCTTCGGCCAGTACTTCGGCTTCTATAATCCTGAGCTGGCGCTGGAAGCCATCGACTGGAATGTGGTCTTTCTGCTGGGCGCCATGATGAGCATCGTTGCCATCATGATTCCCACCGGCGGTTTCCAGGCGCTGGCCTATACCATGGCCGATATGAGCAAGGGGCGATTATTCCTGCTGCTGGTGATGATGGGTTCCCTGGTCACCGTGCTGTCCCTGATGCTGGACAATGTGACCACCGTGGTGATCTTCGGCCCGCTGATCATCCTGATCTGCCAGGCCCTGCGAATCAGCGCCATTCCCTATCTGCTGGCTGCCGCCCTGCTCTCCGATACCGGTGGTGTCGCCACCTTGGTGGGAGACCCGCCCAATCTGATGATAGGCTCCGCCGCCGACATCAATTTCAACACCTTCTTCTTCCATATGGGGGGGATCGTCTTTCTTGCCTGGGTCGGCACCCTGTTTTCTCTGAAGTTCCTGTTCAGAAAGGAGCTTTCCGTGATCCCGGCCAAACCCGATTTCAGCCGTGAAGAACTGATCAAGGATCCCCAGACCTGGAATGCCTCTCTGGTGGTATTGGGCATCATGGTGGTAGGTTTCATCCTGCACAATGCGCTGAACTGGGAGCCCTGGTTTGTGGCCGGTCTCGGTCTGACCATCCTCGTGTTCATCGGCAAGAATGTGGACATGGACGATTATTTTGCCGAGGTGGAGCTGTCCCTGCTGATGTTCTTCATGGCCCTGTTCATTCTGGTGGGCGGCGTGGAGCACAGCCATTTTCTGGAATATGTCGGCCAGTTCATTCTACCCTTCGTCGAAGAGGATCTGCTGACGGCAACCATCGTTCTGATGTGGGTGGCTGCAATACTGTCCGCCATGATCGACAACATCCCCTTCACCGCCGCCATGATTCCCATCATTCTGGGCATGGAGACCCAGGGCATCAATGTTGCACCGCTGTGGTGGGCACTGGCCGCCGGGGTCGGCATGGGAGGCAACGGTACTCACCTGGGTTCCACCGCCAATGTCTTCATCGTCACCATCTCCGAAAAGATGGCCAAGGACGCAGGTGACCCGAGCCTGGCCATCACCCCGGGACTCTGGTTCCGCAAGGGCACCCCGGTAATGATCCTGACCCTGCTCATCTGCACTGCGGTGATGGTGGTGTTCTTTGACTTTTTCAGCACCTTTCATCATATCGGCTAAAGGAACACTGAATAAGCCTGTCACCCCGGCGCAAGCCGGGGTCCAGTCAAATCAACGATCTGGATGAGGGGATTCGGAGCGGACACTCACCGCTGCTGATCCGGTGCCCGCAACTGCCGCACAAAAGCCAGCAAAGCTGCCTGGTCCTGTTCACTGATGAAGTAGCGAATCATGACATTATCGTAACCCTTCACCAGCTTTGCGCCCGGCTCAATGATCGACTCCAGAAAATAGGCATCATCCACGACGATCTGACTGCCATCCACCAGGGTTTCACTGCGTCCATAGATACCCAGCCAGCTTGGCCCTATCCCCGGACTGCCATCCAGGGTATGGCAGGCAATGCAGCCCTGGGACGTGGCGACCTCCCGGCCGTGCAGAGCAAGCTCACCGCTGATGCCAGGCAGCGCAGCACTGCGGCCGGCCTCGGCCTGGAAATTTCTGTAAATGACCGTCCACAATATTGCCACCAGCACAATGCCCACCACGATGGCAATGGCTATCAGTATCTTCATGTTTTTCTCTTCAGTTGCCATCTCAATCCTCCTAACGCCATCACCGCTGATGACCCCAAAACATATGAATGCTAACATTCGCCGGCATCGGCAATGAACCGAAAAACAGGAAATTTTCAGAGCACCACAAGAACACGACACTAATCACGACCAAACCAGCAACCACAACAAGAACAGCGGGATGATACATGCTCAAAGTAGGCGAAGTACTCTGGCAGCCCAGTCAGGACTGGGTGGAACACTCCAACATCAACGCCTTTCGGCAATGGCTGAAAAGCAGGCGAAACCTGGAATTTGACGATCTGCGGCAATTGCGGCGCTGGTCCGTGGAGCACCTGGACGATTTCTGGCAGGCGATCTGGGACTATTTTCAGATTCAGGCCTCTGTGCCTCCCACCCGGGTACTGGGTCGCCGGGAAATGCCGGGCGCCGAATGGTTCCCCGGGGCCCGGCTGAACTATGCCCAGAACATCCTGCGCCAGGAACAGCCCGGCACCGACGCCCTCTTTTATGCCAGCGAAAAGCAAGCCTTGCAGGGCTTGCCCTGGACGACCCTGGCCGGCAATGTCCGTATTCTGGCAACCCAGCTTCGCGCCATGGGCATCAAACCCGGTGACCGGGTGGCGGCCTACCTGCCCAATATTCCCGAAGCGGTAACGGCTCTGTTGGCCTGCAGCAGCATTGGCGCCATCTGGTCCAGTTGCTCGCCGGATTTCGGCACTCCCAGCGTGCTGGACCGTCTCTCCCAGATCGAGCCCAGGGTTCTGTTCTGCGTCGACGGCTATTACTACAAGGGCAAGCCCTTTCAGCGCAAGCAGGAAGTCAGCCATATCGTGGCCAAGCTGCCCAGCCTGGAAAAAGTCATCTACCTGCCCTACCTGGATCGTACTGATCTCGTTCCCCCGGTGCCCGACGCGATGCTCTGGCAGGATCTGCTCGATCAGCCCCCGGTTCCTGCGGACACCTTTGAATTCGAGCAGCTAGCCTTCGACCATCCGCTGTGGATACTGTTTTCCTCCGGCACCACCGGCTTGCCCAAGGCCATCGTTCACGGCCATGGGGGCATTATCCTGGAGCAGCACAAACTGTGCTCCCTGCATTACGACCTGAAGCCCGGCGACCGCATGTTTTTCTTTACCACCACCGGCTGGATGATGTGGAACTTCGTGGTGAGTTCCATGCTGGTGGGCGCCCGGCCGATTCTGTTCGACGGCAATCCGACCTGGCCCACTCCGGATACCTTGTGGCAGCTGGCGGAAGATTCCGGCACCCGGCTGTTCGGGGCCAGCCCTACCCTGGTGCAGCTGATGGAAAACGCCGGTGTCGTGCCCAAGGAAAAATTCAAGCTGCCCAAGCTGGGATGCATCATGTTGGCCGGCTCACCGGTTTCGGCAGAATGCATGAACTGGTTTTACCAGAATGTGAAGGCAGACCTCTACGTATCTCCCGGCAGCGGCGGCACCGACATCTGCTCGGGCTTTGTCGGTCCGATGCCGGGCCTGCCGGTCTATGCCGGAGAAATCCAGATGCCGCATCTGGGTGTCGATATCAAGGCCTTCGATGAAAACGGCAAGTCCCTGGTCAACGAGGTCGGCGAATTTGTCATTACCCAGCCGATGCCGTCCATGCCCCTGTATTTCTGGAATGATCCCGGCAACAAACGCTATCTGGAAACCTACTTCAGTGACTATCCCGGAGTCTGGCGCCAGGGTGATTATTTCAAGATCAATGAGCGCGATGGCTGTTTTGTGCTGGGACGCTCCGACGCGACCCTCAACCGTTACGGCATTCGCATCGGCACCGCGGAAATCTACCGCAGCGTGGACAGCCTGGCAGAGGTCGAGGACTCCATCATCGTCAACCTGGATTTGCCGGGTGAAAAATTCTTCATGCCACTGTTCGTCACCCTGCCACCCGGGCAGGTACTCGATGACGCACTCAGGCAGAAGATCAACCAGAAACTGCGCAGCGATTACAGCCCCCGCCATGTGCCCGACGCGATTTACCAGATCGATCACATCCCCTACACACTGACCGGCAAGAAAATGGAGGTGCCGGTGCGCAAGATTCTGATGGGCGTTGCCGTGGAGAAAGCCGCCAATCGTGATGCCATGGCCAATCCGGCGGCGCTGGATTATTTTGTTGCCTTCAGGCAGGAGCACAGTGACGAATGGAATCGAGAAAGCTCTTAATGAGCCCTCTACGGTGGCCCCTGCGCAGGCGGGGGTCCAGAACCGGTAACAACTGGATTTCGCCTGCGCGGGACTGAATATGCTAGGAGTCTGTCGGACTCAGGTGTTCGTAGCGAGGCGAGTGGGAAATCGAGTCCATTTTTTCGGTCTTTTGAGGCGAATAGTGGGGCCTATTTAACGAAAAAGAGCGGAAAAAGGGGCCGATTTCCCGCCGCCGCAGTAGAATCATCCTGAGTCCGACAGACTCCTATCGTCCTATCAGGTTCCCCAGCCCTTCCCTGACCTTGTCACCCACCTTTTCATCCAGGTTTTCCTTGAGTCGCTCAGCCTGCTGCGCCGCCTGTTCGAGACCCTGATCGAGCAAGCGGGCACTGGCACGGGCCATTTCCCTGGCAGCGTTGCCGGACAATTGCTGCATCAGGGGCCGTACCACCTGGGCGGAGATCTCTTCCGGTGTGCCCTGAAGATTGCTGAGATTGATGCTGCCCAGACTTACATCGAGCTCCGAAGGAAAGAGGTTTGACTGCAAGGTTGCGGCAATACCCTCGATAGTGATTTGGTCAATGGCAAGCTGCTGGGTCGATTCACCGGTCTCGGCCGGGCTGTCGGCAGCCAGTTTGTCGCTGACCACGCTCAGGTTGGTCACCGAGCCCTGACCTTCCACGCGGACGAAGGGATTGCGGGCCACGATACTGTTGATGCGGGGCAGATCGGTGGTCAGGCTGTTGATATCGATGAGCACCGACAGTTCATCGAAGCGGATCATGTCATTGTCGCTGTAACCCGCTGGATTGGCGACACTGACATCGAGAATGGCAGCGCGCCCACTGGCAAGATCGATATCCACGGATCCCACCGTCACCGCAACTCCCATCGCACGGCTGCCCTCACTCTCGATCAGACTTTTGACGATGCTGTTGAGGTTACCGGCCAGCAACAGCAGGCCACCAACGATCACGACCAGAACCAGGCCCAGACCAAGTGCTGTTTTTTTCATGCTCTTCTCCTGTGAACACAAGACCAGAATCAGCCGACCATGAGGATTCTACAGCATTCAGGCCATTCACAAAATCGGTGGGATGACAGGCAGCTCTGTTGTATCATCTCTTCCACGAAACAATAAGACCGACACTCCTGTGAGGGCTCTCCACCATGCAGCTCTATCCCCCCAGTCATTACGATGACAAGGCCAACGGCTATACCAAAATCTCGACCAGACCCCTGGCCAGCGCAATGGGTGCGGAAATCTGCGGCGTCGACCTGAGCAAGCTGGAAGAAGGCCAGTTCGAGGAAATCAAGGCCGCGCTCTTTCACTACAAGATGCTCTACTTCCGCAACCAGCATATCAGTCTCGAGGACCAGGAGAATTTTACGCTGCGCTTCGGCGCCTTTGGCACCGATGCCTATACCAGCGGAATGCCGGGTCACCCCGACATACAACGCATACTCAAGGAAGCCGATACCGTGGTGAGTCGGGTATTCGGCGATGGCTGGCACACGGATTCCCCGTTCCTGCAGAAACCTCCGGCCATCAGTCTGCTCTACAGTAAGGACATCCCCCCGTATGGTGGTGACACCTGGTGGTCCAATACCGAGCTCGCCTATGACTTCCTGAGTCCCACCCTGAAAACACTGTTGGCCCCCTTGCGGGTGCACATGTCCGCCCGGGAGGTCATCCGTAATATTCTGGAGACTTCGGCACCAGACAAGCTGAGTGTCGGTCCCATGCAACTGAGCATGGATCAGCAGAAAATCGTGGAGGGAAGTTTCCATCCGCTGGTACGGACCCATCCCGAAACAAAGAAAAAGAGTCTCTATGTGGATGAAACCTACAGTCTGGGCATACAGGGCCTGACGTCCGAAGAAGCCGCTCCTCTGCTGGGTTATTTGCAGAAGCATATCAAGCGGGAGGAATTCTCCTGCCGCTTGCGCTGGGAAAGGGACATGCTGGTGATGTGGGACAATCGCATCTGCGTGCACAAGGCTTTCAACGACTACGATGGTTATCGCCGGGAGATGCTGCGCACCATCGTGGATGGGGAAGTCCCCGTCTGAAGATGACTCGTCCGGGAAGCCGGCAGGAAGTCAAGAGTGCCAGTACTTACTTTTTTTCTGTCGCTGCACAACCCGCCCTTGTGCCGGCAGGGCGCTCTGCTAGAATGCGCACTTTACGTCCGTAACTCACAGGGAAAGTCGTGCTTATCAAGCGCAAGGCACGCCGCCGGCATGATCTGCTTCAGGATCCGGTGGGTCCAACCCTTTTCAGCATGACCGTGCCTACCACCATCGGCGTGGTAGCGGTCATTTCCTATCTCCTGGTCGATACCTATTTCATCAGCCTGCTGGGCACCAGCCAGCTCGCGGCCCTCGGCTTTACCTTTCCCGCAACCATGCTGGTGACCTATTTCGGCGTCGGCCTGGGCATCGGCACCTCGGCGCTGGTAGCCAAAGCAATCGGGGCCCGGAATCAACTGCTGGCGGCAGAACTCACCTTTGCCAGCATCCTGCTGGGCCTGGTCCTGGGTCTGGTGCTGATCGTTCCCGGTCTGGGGGCCAGTGATCCATTGTTCAGCGGGATGGGTGCCGAAACCGCACTGCTGCCCCTGATCCGGCAATATATGAGCGTCTGGTATTTCGGCATTCCCCTGCTGTTGATGCAGTTCGCCGGTACGGCCGTGATTCGTGCCAGTGGCAACACCCGCCTGCATGGTACCTTGATGACCGCCGGAGCCGTACTCAATGTCATCCTCGACCCCATTTTCATTTTTGGCTGGGGTCCATTTCCCGCCTTCGGCATTGCCGGCGCCGCCCTCACCACCGTGACCAGCTGGGCGCTCACCGTCATCGTGATCTGCTATGTGCTGGCCAGAAAGGAGGGGCTGTTGAAGTTCAAATGGCCCGGTCTGGGCCAGATTCTCGATACCTGGAAGAAACTGGGCAAGATTACCGTACCGGCGGCGCTGGCCAATATGATCACCCCGGTGGCGGCCGCCGTGATCACCACCACCCTGGCCACCTATGGCACCCATGCCGTTGCCGCCTACGGCGTCATCAACCGGGTTGAATCCTTCATCATGATCGTGGTGCTGGGCATGTCCATGAGCCTGCCTCCCTTCATCAGCCAGAATTTCGGAGCGGGATTGCTCGAACGCGTCAGCCTGGCTCTCAGACTCTCCTTGCGCTTTGTGATGTTCTGGCAATTTGCGCTTTATCTGCTGGTGGCACTGGCGGCACCTTACATCGCCGCCGTTTTTACCGCCGATCCCGCCGTGCGCCAGCTGATCACGCTGATCCTGCGCATACTGCCCGCCAGCTTTGCCTTTCAGGGCATGGTGGTGCTCACGGCCTCCTGTTTCAACGCCCTGCACGCCCCACGCAATGCCCTGCTCACCAGTCTGATCCGGTTCTTTGTATTCTATGTGCCGCTTGCGCTGTTCGGCGCCCATCTGGCTGATATCCCCGGGCTGTTCACCGGCGCCGCCATCGGTAATCTGCTGGCCGGCCTGCTGGTCACCCGTTGGATCACGGCTTATGTAAGAAACCTGCAAAAATAAGCCCCTGCCATCATAGTGCCGGCAATCGCCTGGATCCCGGGCTACGCCGGGATGACGGCTTGTTCAGAATTTCATTTAAAATCTCATTTGATAACAATTATCATTTGCTTTACTATTAGCGACAAAGACGAGCTCTGACTGCACTCTCTACCGTCTCCCTGGCGAAGACAGGGGCCCAGTGAAATCAATGATCTGGATCCCAGGCTTGCGCCGGGATGACGGGTCAGGCAGAGCATTCATACCAATACGTTGCTGATAGTTTCATATGATTCGAAAAATTTTCTTTTGGGCTCATCTCAGTTGCGGCTTGCTGGCGGGCCTCGTCATTTTCATGATGTCTCTGACCGGCGTTCTGCTCACCTATGAACGTCAGATCCTGAACTGGTCGGCACAAGGCCACGATTTGTCGGAAGCCCGGACCAGCACCCCGCTGCCACTGGAACAACTACTGACCATCAGCCACTCCCGGCATCCAGACTTCCACCCCACGAGCCTGATCATCAGCAAACAGCCTGGCGCCCCTGTCATATTGCGGGCCGGACGTGAAGGCAGTCTGAGCCTCGATCCCTACAATGGCCAGGAACAGGCTGCTGCCTCGCCGGGCCTCGAAGAATTCTTCAGTACAGTGACAGCCATCCACCGCTGGTTCAACGTCCGGGACGCAAACAGAAGCACGGCCCGCGCCATTACCGGTGCCAGCAACCTGATGTTTTTGTTTTTGATTCTCAGCGGCCTCTACCTGTGGCTACCGCGAATCTGGAAATGGATGAGCTTTAAGCTCAGGTTGTTTTTCGTCCGGAATGCTGCCAGCAGCAAGATCCGGGACTTCAACTGGCATCATGTCATCGGTATCTGGTCGGCCCTGCCACTGGCTGTCATCGTGGCAACGGCGGCGGTCTTTTCCTATGGCTGGGCCAATGATCTGGTTTATCAAGCCTTTGGTGAACAGGCACCGGTCAGAAGGAGTGCCGGGAATGCAGCAGCATCAAATATTGCGGCAAAGCCCGGAACGGATGCCGGCAAGGTCATGCCCCACTATCTCAGCCTGGATCAACTCGTCGCCAGGGCTGCCAACTATCGCGGGGACTGGCGGCAGTTGACAGCGAACCTGCCCAAGCCTGACGCGGCCACCCTGCAATTCACCATCGACCAGGGCAACGGCGGACAACCACAGTTGCGTCATTCACTGAGCCTGGATCGTCAGACTGGTGAAGTCCGCAGCTGGCAGCCTTTTTCCAGCCAGAGCCCGGGACGCCAGGCCAGGACCTTCATCCGCTTCCTGCATACCGGAGAGGCCCTCGGCTTCTGGGGCCAGACCCTCGCGGGCCTGGTGTCGTTCGCCAGCCTGTTCATGGTCTGGACCGGCTTTGCCCTGGCCTGGCGGCGCTTGTTGCAGCCGCTGTTGCGAAATACGAAATAATAAAAGCTCAGCCATCCCACGTCCCCACGCAAGACAGGCAACCGCCGATAAGCGAATACCAGTACTACGAATTCGCGACCATCGACCGACCACTTACCGACACTGAAATGGCGAAACTGCGCGCTGTTTCCATCCGCGCCGTGATCACATCAGCGAGCTTCGCCATGGATGACGGCAGTAGCTGGATGCGTCGCTGGCGCCGCTACGGATTGATTTCATCCACACCGGGCACCCGACACTGGCGCGGATGTGGGAGCGGCGACAGCGCGGTTATCAAGCCATGGCTTATCGGATAACAAGCAGCGAGGAAAATGCAAGCTTGAATCTGGTGTTTTCTGTTTAACAACACAGGAAGCAATCAGAGCTTCCGGACGTAGGAAGAAGTGGGTGCGCATGATAGTATCTGGCAACTAAAAAGGAGCACACCATGCGAACGGTGTCGATATCCGGTCAGGCCCCTCTGTCCCCCCTATGTGATTTCAAGGGTTCACATTTGCCCCGATATTCCTGATCGAACTGGGCTGAACTGCGCATAACTGAGGAAATGAACTGATCCATGGCACTCAAGAAATCCCAACTCTACTCTTCCCTCTGGCAAAGCTGTGATGAACTGCGCGGCGGCATGGACGCCTCGCAGTACAAGGACTACGTCCTCACGCTGCTGTTCATGAAGTACGTGTCGGACAAATACGCAGACAAGCGCGACGCCGTGATCGAAGTACCCAAAGGCGGTGCTTTCGCCGACATGGTCAAGCTCAAGGGCGACAAAGAGATCGGCGACAAGATCAACAAGATTATCGGCAAACTCGCCGAGGCCAATGACCTGAAGGGGGTTATCGACCAGGCCGACTTCAACGACGAAGACAAACTCGGCCGTGGCAAGGAGATGCAGGATCGTCTTTCCAAGCTCGTGGCTATCTTCGATGGCTTGGATTTCCGCGCCAATCGTGCCGAAGGCGACGACCTGCTCGGCGATGCCTACGAGTACCTGATGCGGCACTTCGCCACCGAGTCCGGCAAGAGCAAGGGGCAGTTCTACACACCTGCCGAGGTCTCGCGTATCATGGCCCAGGTGGTCGGTATTGGTCCGCAAACCAAACCCAGCGACACCATTTATGACCCAACCTGCGGTTCCGCCTCGCTACTGATCAAGGCGGCCGACGAAGCGCCTGGCAAGGTCAGTATCTACGGCCAGGAGATGGATAACGCCACCTGGGCGCTGGCCCGGATGAACATGATTCTCCATGGCCACCCGACCGCCGATCTGTGGCGCGGCAACACCCTTGCCGCCCCGCACTTCAAAAATCCCGATGATTCGCTCAAGACCTTCGACTTCGCCGTCGCCAATCCGCCGTTTTCCTCCAAAGCCTGGTCCAACGGCCTCAACCCGGTCAACGACGAGTTCAAGCGCTTCGAATACGGTGTGCCGCCGGTCAAAAACGGCGACTACGCCTTCCTGCTCCATCTCATCAAATCGCTGAAGAGCAAGGGCAAGGGCGCCATCATCCTGCCCCACGGCGTGCTGTTCCGCGGCAACAAGGAAGCCGACATCCGCCGCAACCTGATCCAGCGCGGACTGATCAAGGGCGTCATCGGCCTGCCGGCAAACCTGTTCTACGGCACCGGCATTCCCGCCTGCATCATCGTCATCGACAAGGAAAATGCCCAGGCAAGAGCCCTCAGCGCCACTGCCGGAGGCGGTGATAAAAAGAGCGGCATATTCATGATCGATGCCAGCAAGGGCTTCATCAAGGACGGCAACAAGAACCGGCTCCGCTCCCAGGACATCCACAAGATCGTGGACGTATTCAAACATCAGCGTGAGGTGCCACGCTATTCGCGCATGGTGCCGGTCAGAGAGATCGCCAACTCCGCCAACGATTACAACCTCAATATCCCGCGCTACATCGATGCGTCCGAACCCGAAGACCTGCACGATCTGCATGCCCATTTGAACGGCGGCATTCCCAATCGCGACATCGACGCGCCGGAAAGTCAATTGGGCGCCTACTGGCAGGTGTTCCCGTCCCTGCGCAAGGCCCTGTTCAAGCGCAACGGGCACAAGGGTTATTCCGAACCACGTGTGGAGACCGCGCAGGTCAAGCCAACCATCCTCGCCCACGAGGAATTCAAGGCCTATGCAGACACGGTCACCGCCCGGTTCCGAAAATGGCGCAAGACCCACGAGCCACTGCTCAACAATCTGAAGATCAACGACCTCCCGAAGCAGGTCATCCACACCCTGTCGGAAGATCTGCTGAAACGTTTCGCCAACGTGCCCCTGCTGAGCCGCTACGACGTCTATCAGCGCCTGATGGACTACTGGGCCGAGACGATGCAGGACGACGTGTACCTGATCGCCGCCGACGGCTGGGTCGAGGCCGCCCGACCTCGCGCCGTCATCGACGACAAGGAACGCAAGATCAAGGAAACGCCGGACCTGACAATAGGCTCGGGGCGCAGTGCCCGGAAATACAAAATGGATCTGATCCCGTCGGCATTGATTATCGCGGCGTACTTCGCCAAGGAGCAGACCGCCATAGACACTGCTCAGGTGAAACTCGATGAAGTTACGCAAATGCTCGAAGAATTTGTCGAGGAGAACACAGGTGAGGACGGATTACTGGAAGACGCCACCAACGACAAAGGTAAGGCCACGAAGGCCAACGTGAACGGCCGCCTCAAGGAGATCGGCGACGACCCGGAGTTTTCAGAGGAGCAAAAGGCGCTGGAGCACTGCCTTGGGCTGCTGGAAACCGAAGCTCTGGCGAAAATGGCCGTCAAGACCTTGCAGGAGAAGCTCGACAAGCAGGTACTGGACAAATACCCCAAACTCACCGAAGCCGAAATCAAGACTCTGGTGGTGGAAGATAAATGGTTCGCTGCCATCGAGTCGGCTATCGACGGAGAAGTACAGCGATTGACTCAGCAGCTTGCCGGTAGGGTGAAGGAGCTGGAGGAGCGCTACGCGCAGCCGCTGCCCGTACTGGAGCGGGAAGTCGAGGTGTTCAACGAGAAGGTCGAAGGTCATCTGAAGAAGATGGAGCTGACGTGGGCATGAGTGCCGATTCAATGCAGGTCAGGGAAGGCGCGGCGCGTTATCTCGCCGAGGCGCACGCGCAGGACGTGCCGCACGGGTACAAGCGGACCGAGGTGGGGGTGATTCCGGAGGATTGGATCCTGGCGCCGCTGAGTAGCGCGGTCGCCTCCCTTCACGCAGGGGTTAGCGTCAACTCCACAATCGCGGACTCAGGTAGTTATGGCAGCGTGCCTGCCATCCTGAAAACGTCTTGTGTTCAATCGGGAAACTTCCTTCCGCACGAGGCTAAGAATATCGCTCCCTCGGATCGGCACCGGGCGGCACTCAATCCTCGCCGGGACACGATTATTATCAGTCGGATGAACACGATCGACCTTGTTGGTGAATGCGGCTTCGTTGATCGTGACTATCCTGACTTATTCGTCCCCGATCGACTCTGGATGACCCTATTACATCCATCGTCATCGGTGTCGCCGCGTTGGCTTGCATATGTCCTCAGCAGTGCGGACTACCGAAAGCAGCTCCAGTCGATTGCTACCGGCACAAGCGGTAGCATGAAGAACATTGCGAAAGCTTCACTCCTAGCACTTCAGCTCGCATATCCCCCTCCCCCCGAACAACGCGCCATCGTCGTGGCGTTGTCGGATGTGGATGGGATGATCGGGGCGCTGGAGAAGCTGATCGCCAAAAAACGGGCCATCAAGCAGGCCGCCATGCAGCAACTCCTCACCGGCAAGACCCGCCTGCCGGGCTTCAGCGCCCCGTGGGCGACGAAGCGGCTGGGGGAGATTGCGATGATCCGAAATCAGAAGGTGATGCCATCGAATGTAGACCCTGACACGCCGTGCGTGGAACTGGAACATATCGGGCAAGGTGATGGACGCCTTCTTGAGCATTCCACTGCACGACATTCGACATCATCCAAGTACCGATTCTCCACAGGCGACGTGTTGTTCGGACGGTTGCGCTCATACCTGCGCAAGTACTGGCTCGCTGACCGCGATGGCATCTGTACCACAGAGATCTGGCCGTTGATGGTTGACCCAAGGCAAGCAGACAGCGGCTTCCTCCTTGGCATCGTCCAGACTGATCGGTTCATTGAATCGGCAAGCATCTCTTACGGAACGCATATGCCGCGCGCGGACTGGGGCGTCATGAGGAACTTCGAGGTGCAGCTTCCAGATGTGAACGAACAAACCGCCATCGCCACGGTCCTCTCCGACATGGACGCCGAGATCGCCGCGCTGGAGCGTCGCCGTGACAAGACCCGCGCCATCAAGCAGGGCATGATGCAGCAGCTCCTCACCGGCCGCATCCGGCTGGTCAAACCAAGTGTGGCGGTAATTGAGAAAGCGACGGAGAAAGAAAGCTCTCGAAAGGCGAACGTTCATTTCATCCGGAGTGTTCTGGCGGCCGAGATTATAGATCAATTGCATGATCAGCCTACCTTCGGTCACGTCAAGTTCGAGAAGATGATATTTCTCGTGGAGCACCTGTGCGAAGTTGATACGGGCTCCACCTACCATCGTAAAGCTGCCGGGCCATACGACAACCGGGCACTGCGTTCGATAGACAGCCAGTTGCGAGCGCAGCAGTGGTTCGATGCGCGTAAGGAGGGCAAGCGTTATCAGTATGTGCCGATGCAAAACCGGGGTGGGCACAAGCGCTATTTCGACCGTTACTTCTCTGGATTAGGCGAAACCTTCGACAGGATTATTGGAACGTTCAAGACACTGGATACGGAACGGTGCGAGATCGTCGCTACGCTTCTGGCGGTATGGAGCGATCTTTTGCGCGATAACGGGACTGTATCTGATGAACTGATCGTGCATGAGGTGCTGAACAATTGGCACGAAGCGAAGCGGCGGATACCTGGAGATCGTTGGCTGAAAGCCCTTGACTGGATGCGAAGCCGGGGTTTCGTCCCCAAAGGGGCCGCATAGCCATTATGAGCGTTTCGGAAATTTTTTCTGAGTTCATCGCCAACCTAGCCATCAGTAATGCTGAAACTATCAGCGCTCGTTATGGAGAACTGACAGCTGCGCTGAATAAGCAATTTCGCGAAACAGAATCGAAAACTGCCAATACGCTTCAAGTTGGCTCGTTTGGTAGAAAGACAGGCATTGAGGGTATTTCAGATTTAGACATGCTTTACATCATGCCCAGAACCAAGTGGGTCGATTACAAGGATGGGAAGCAGCTAAAACTTCTGCAGGACACGAGAGATGCAATCCTCAAGCGCTACCCAACAACCAAGCTGCGAGTAGATCGACTTGTTGTCACTGTGACATACACCAACTTTCATGTCGAAGTGCAGCCAGTATTTGAGCAGGATGACAAAAGTTATTTGTATCCCGATACTAAAAACGGCGGTAGTTGGAAAACAACCAAGCCCCGGGAGGAAATGACTGCGGTTGCCGATATGGATGTTGCCAAGAACTCCAACTTGCGGCGCCTATGCAAAATGGCGCGGGCGTGGAAAAACAAACACGGTGTTGCAATGGGTGGCTTGTTGGTTGATACTCTGGCTTACAACTTTCTTCAGTCAACTGCGGAGTACGACACAAAGAGCTACCTGTATTACGACTTTTTAAGTCGGGATTTTTTCGAGTATCTTTCTGAGTTGCCTGAACAAAGCGAGCATGCAGCTCCAGGCAGTCGCCAACGAGTCAAGGTCAAGAAGAAGTTTCAGCGTAAGGCCAAAAAGGCCTATAGGCTATGCCTGGAAGCAATCGAGGCTGAAGGACAGGCAAACGTCAACGACAAGTGGAAAAGGATTTACGGAAGACCCTTTCCTGCTGCCAAAGAGTCACGGGCACAAGCGTTTTCTGAAAGTGCTGGAGTCAACT
>JAVVEZ010000085.1:0-14615 GCA_032250895.1 Pseudomonadales bacterium
CCTGGCGGATTGATCGACTCGCCCTGCAGTGACCTGTGGTTAATTGATCGTTTACGCCGTAACGGCAAGTGAGCTGGGTGTGAATTTGTCAAATAGGGGGAACCACCCTGCCTGCACAAGCGCAGCGCGGAAGGTTGGGGGATGTTTTGACAAAGAGGGGATGCAATACCCCTCCCGTCTTTTGTCGTTATTGGGAAACGGGGCGATGCGAGGTGCCTGGAAAAACTGCCCGCCAGGGCCGGTTTGGAAGCAGGGGAAAGTCTTTTCCCCGCAATAGGTTTTGAAAGCTCTTACCGAGCGCAAGTCGAAACGCTCTAACCGTTTCAATTCACCGGTGTTTCTCGGTCCGCCAGTCGGAACCATTCATTGATGTGTGTCCGGAACCAGAAAGGTTCCGGCTGTCGGAACCTCCTTGAACAAGGAGAATACGATGAAACTGGTGACAGAATTTGAACTTGCCGCAAAGAATAAAAACGAGCTTTACGCCCTATTGAGAGAAGCTTTCAACGAAGCTACCAATACTCGGCCAGATACAGAGGCGCATTCCATGGCTGCCAAAAAAATCGCCGCCATATACAAAGCGCTTGCGAGGCCGTCCCTTTAACCGGCCAGTAACTTCCTGACTTTTGACTCGGGAACTAAATACAGGTCATTTCTCGTGCGGGTAATGGCCACATACAGCTTGTTCTTAGTCCTCGGAGGCAACTCGGCAAGTCTCCCCTCACGATAGAACTTGTCGGTATTCTTGTTCAGGACCACGCAAACGTCTTGATGATGATCTTCGCCCTTACTATCTCCCCAATTTTTGGAATTCAAGGGATATGTCTTTCCGTTTTCGTAGAACAGCTTGATGGTTGCGCCGCTACCCAGCAGCTCACGAATGCCATCATCGCGGTCCACATACTCGATCCGCGTTTCATCATCCCTGTGCGTGTCGATAGCCACGCCCATCGTCTCCCTTATGAAGGCACAAACGGACTTGCTACAGCGGTAGCTGTTACCCAGAGTATCGGGATCAACGATCACTCCTGCCGCCTCGAATCTCGCCAGGTATCCCGCAAGATCAGCGTGCAGATTCTTATTAACATTGCCGTCGCGACTTGTATCATAGGTATGCTGAAAGAAATCTCCCACCAAAACCAAATCTACAGTGCAGGCTACAATCCTCTCAAGGAAGGCGAAATCGTTCCCGCCGAAATCCTGTACCTCGTCAATCAGGACAGCATCAAAGTACTTTTCAATCCTTGCTTTTACTGCATCAATGACACCGTTCACTTCCAGAACTTTTGCAAGCCTATATGAGTAGATGCGCCTAAATCTGTCGAAGTACCTTGCGTCTCCCACAGCCTTAAAATGTGCCATCCCCTTGAAGTCGATACCCTTTGCTCCAACAGCGTTTAGAAGGAACGGCTTGAAGCAGAAAGAGTACAGGAAGGAAAAGTAGGAATAGATTTCGATGTTTTTAGGGATGCAGCCGTATTTAGCTGCCACCCTGCTTCTGATGTTGGCCACGTTATTTATCGTATATGTCAGGATCAGGAAGCGCCGCTCCTCATCTGTATAGTCGATTATGTACCTGGTCTTCCCAGACCCAGCTACAGACAAGATCAGCCGCTTATCCACTCAATCGCTTCCCTGATATATTGAGGTACGGCAAAGCCATCCTGCATACGCCTCAAGATTTCAAGCGCCGACTCTGCTTTGTTTTTCAGCATGTACTCCTGAACCGTGAGCGTCTTCCTTCCCGCAGCAAACCATTCGGTGCAAACAGCCTCGTTGTCCTGATACAGGCACTTCTCGAATGTGCTCCTTCCGTTATCCTGATCGGAGAAGACCTTGATATGGTCGGCGTTGTAGTCCTCGTACAGTTCCACACAGTTTCGCTGATAGTCGGTGTCGTTGTCCCTGACGACAGCAGTCTTGATGCCCAGTAAGTTTGCAACATCAAGGTATCTCTTGAAACTCGTGCCGCCGACGGAGAACACATGAACTTGATCCGTATCCATGGAGTGCCCTTTCACCATCTCATAGAACTTCGCCATCAGGATGTATTCTGAGTCACCCTCCACCAGGATCACTTTCTTTGAAAGCACATAATCCAGTATTCCGTGATATGGAGCTTTGATAAAGAACTCGGCTGTATCATCCGGCAAATCCGTCAGGAGGATCGGATTCCTGTCTGCCGAATGCATGTAGATTGTATTCCGCAGGTCAAGCCTCGAACTTATCATATTGCTGTGAGTGGCAATGATGAGCTGCTTGTCGTCCGCTGCCGCGATCATCCCGACAAGCCTCTTCATATTGAGGTGGCTTAGGTGGTTTTCAGGCTCTTCGATCAAGGCAACATCAATTTTCTGCCGTACCCCTTCCGCCCTTTTCAGCGCGAATTCGGTCTTAATGAAGCACTGGCGGCCCTTGCCCTTGTTTTCTATTCCGATACTTTCCTCGATCAGGGTCAAATCTGTTCTGATATTTGATTTCGAGTCAGACTTGAGAGCGAAAGAGTACTTCTCGGCACGCTCATTCAGGTCCTTCATCACGTTCAACCCGAAGCCTTCCTTGAGCTTTCTGTATTCGTTCTGATGAACGACTTTTTCCAGCGGCTCCGCGTAGGTATCGTACATGTCACCCACATACTCCCTGACCGCGTAGTCATTACCGATCTGGGACGTATCAATCACGATATGCCGGACGTACTTTTTGTAGCCTGAGTAAGCATCACCCTGAAAGGTGTAGAAACGGACTTGATAGAACTCGAAGGGGAAGTTTCGCTCTGCTCCTTGCAGAATTTGTCTGATAGTCGGTCCGAATTCGTCGTTCGGGCAGAATTCCATCTTCAAGCCATGGCCATCAACGCCTTCCGAGTTGTTTCGCCCATCCAACTCGTGTTCTCCGAAATCGTTGAACCACAGCTCGACGTAGGCTTTAGGCAAATCCTCGTACCGTCTCTCCGACTCCAGAAACGCGGAAACAACACCGTGGTTCAACAGTCGTTCGTACCCGATCTTTTCGATCTGCCCGCGATTTCCGCCGAGAACAAGACTGATTGCGGACAGGATTGTGCTTTTTCCGGACTCATTCTCACCGATGATGATATTCAGCTTCTCTTGAAGCGGAACCTGAATTTCAGTGAACCTCTTGAAGTTCTTCAGCTTTACTCTTGTTATGTATTTCATGCTTCCTTCCCTGCACTCCTGACCGCCCTTATAGCAGAACTATAGGCTTCAAACGCCGCTCTCCTGCTGACCGGAAGAATCTTCGGCCCTAGGCGACTCCGCAACACCCTCAGGAACGTCCGCCTTATCGCCTTGCAGCCTGAGAATGTAGTTGTCGAAGCAAAACAGGTTAACGTCCTTATTAGTACATGCGCTAATAAGCTGGTCCTCATCAAGGCTGGTCGCAAAAATAACTTGTCCGTTGTACTTGCCTGCCTCCGCAGCCTTTTCTACAAGACTGGCAAAGCTTATTCTGCTTGCCTCATGCTGGCGTGGCTCATCGAAGACAACAAAACCACCATGCTTAATTCCATCTTTGGTACCTGCCAGCTCCATCAAGGCCAAGGTATATGACCAGATAATTCGTATGTAATCACTCGCTGAAGTCTCGGCCACGATGTCATACCCTTCCTGCTCTGGACGGAACGTCTGCAGGGATATGGATATAGAATTGATGGCCGACGGATTGAATCCAAACGCCGAGAGATTTGCTTTAATAATCGCTTCAAGCTCTCTGATGACAGTCATGGAGTCCGGAGAGCCGTCCTGCTTCCGCAGGAGCCTTAAAGACTCCCTTGAAATACTCCACAGATGGAAGGCACTGGAAGCCCGATCATTCAGTTCTTCCAACGTCTGCCTCAATTTTTGTGCCTCGGACAAGCTGTTTTCTACAAGAATTCGCTCTCTTATCAGCTCTCTTGTCGCTCCATTGATATCGTCAATGTCCTCTTTCATTTTTTCGAGCTTGGCAGCCTCCGCTTGAAGCTGCCTATTGAGCAAACCGGATTGCTTTTGTCGCTCTCGCAGTTGGGTAACATTCCTGCTCATAACGCTTTCAAAGAAGTCGATTTGGCTCTTTAGAAACTCGATGTTTTCCTCAAGTGTCATGGGCTGCCGCTTTACGCTTCTCTCGCCCAACGTGTCATATAAATCACTTTCGCATATCGGGCACTTTTGAGTGTCAAGATCATCAGAGATATCACTGCCAACGCTTTTCAACTTCCGAAGCTGCTGGTACTGGTCCAGGTCATGGGACAGTATCTTGAGCTTCGTCTCTGTTTCATTTACCGCCATCATTGCCAGCTCAATTGACTCGGCGCGCTCGTCGATATTCCTTCTGATTCCTCTCAGTAAAGCCTGCTGCTCAAGAACCTTCTCGTTCTGCGGAATGGCATTCGAGATACCTCGATTGAGCAACTCAAGCTGCCTCTTAAGGGCTATCTCTTGTCCTTGGATGCTAATTTCAGCATCTCCTTCGAGATAGTAATATTCAATCTTCGAAGCACTAGAATAATTCTCGATCAAGGGAGTGGCAGAGACTTTGATCTCATGGAAGTCAGCAACATTCTCTGCCATGGCGATAATATTCTTCCATTCGGATTCTGATTCCTCGATTTTCAAACGAAGGGCTGAAACCTTTTTCTCTTGCTCGAATCCGTCAATCCCGAGGCAAAACTCAACAGCCGCCTTTTTGACATTCTTGATCCCATAGTGCCCTGGTATGTTCGCCTGTATCTCGGACCAACCTCTTTTTTGCTCAATGAAGAACAAGGGGAAGATGCACTCCAGGTACAACTTAACCTCCTTACCCTCATAGGTGACAACATCAGGCAGCTTCCAACCTATAAAATCGGCAAGCCAATAATGAAACCCCTTCTCGCTCTTGGCCGAGCCGACATTTCCGGAAACGCCCAAAAAGTAGTCTTCCGAAGTCTCGTTCTCGACAACGGTGATTTTATTCTCGTTTCCTGCAATATCTCTGGAAAGCCTGGCCTTGCGCCCTTTGTGGTTATCAACCATGAGGCTTACGCCGGATCGGCTCACAAAGAACGGATTTTGTTCTTCCTTGTTATTGAATATTTCCTCATACAAGGACTTTGGGAAAGGCCGCTTTCTGCTTGGACCCAGTATGTGCTCCAACCCCAGACCATATGCGATGGCATTCACGCATGTGGACTTTCCGGAGGAATTCTCGGCCCTGATTATGTTCAGGCCCTTCTTAAGGGGTATATTGACTGAGAACAGGCCGCCGTTGGTCTGGGCCGTGATTTCAATTTCTTCCACATGAAGTCCGAGCACTATATCAACCCCCCTGTCAGCGATTTAACTTTCTGTTCAGTTAAATGTCGTCCATTTTTTGACAGAAACCCATGCTCGTCTGCCATGATTTCGTTGCCCCGCAACAAGGCAATAAGTGTCTTTCCTTTTTCTGCAAGGTAGAGCCTGCCTGCTTTTAGTTCTACAAATTCTTTGGCTATAGCAAACTCAACTGCCTTGTAGGAGGCCGTATCAACAGACACTAGCGGCAAATCTACCGACCTGCCTGAAAGAAAATCTTCGTACTCACCCCATTTGCTTTTCCGAATAAGCATCCATACCAGAATATTTATTTTCTTGATGTCCAGATACTCTTTTTCCTGAGAGACGGTAAAGATGCTCAGGAGAATGAGGCATATCCGCCAAAGCGGGCGCATTTCGATAGGCACAGGGAAAGGCCTATCACTTATGACAACTTTCGTAGCAAGCTGCTCATCCATTTTTGAAGTCCATATAGCATTCCGCCAGCCACTTGGATAAATACCCGAATGAGAGGCAGCTCTTGTTCGTATCGGAGAGATATTCGGCATGCTTTGCAAAAGCAGCCTCGTTGCCATCGACAATGCTTTTCACAAAGTCTCTATCGAAACTGTCACTGAAAACTGAGTCATCGGACATTTTCTCAAGCCTTGCCCGCGCACTGTTCTCGACTATCTGATGAATGTCGGGGTGCTCGTCGCGCAGATGGTCAAGAAATTTTTCTATCTGTATGTACCGCTTTACTACCTTGTCTTTGAATTCATCGGATTTCGCCCCCATCAGGGAATGGGACTTTCTATTGATATTCGAGGCAAACGCCGAATTATTTTGCTGCCAGACCTTCTTGTCGTCTTCCGACACGTCAGCCAAGGCAATATCAATTTGTTTATTATGGATGCTCTGCGCAAAAAGCATCCCGTCTGGGTAGCTATTGGCTGTCTCAATTTTTACGGTGAACTTTTCGGAGTCGATGAAGCCTAGTCCAGCTTCTACTATTTTCTTCTTCTGCTGAGCACAATACTTGATTAGGTCTTTTGACCTATTTTCGGTAATCAACAGGACCCAATGTTCAATTTTAATCCCTGCCAACATAGCCGATATTGCTTTTTCATTTTTAATCAGCTTTTGAATATCGTCGCGTATCTTCTTCTGAACCTTTTTCTTATACGTGGCCATATCAATATTCAGTTCTGGGTAATAGCACTGAAATATTGTTCCATCCACGGTGAAGAACTCTATGCCAAGATCACCTTTATCGTTGTCCGGCACCTCGTAAACATTCCTGGCCGTAAACTTGTATCTCAGGATTTTCGCGCAGAAACCTTCCCACTCCTTAGGAGACAAATTTTTTACAAATTCGTTCATGTGGGTCCCTTCTTATTGGTTTTGTAACCTTACCCTGCGCTCACATGCAACTCCACACCTTCATGCCTGCGCAATGAAGACATAACCAGCGAAATGTTCTCAAGGCTAGGATTGCCAGTTGCACTGAGCATGCGCATCAGGCTTTGGGGCTTCTTCTTTGTCATGTGCCCCAGTTCTTCAAATCCGATAGTCGCGTTCACGTAGTCTCTCAGAAGCAACTTTGCTTCTTCGACTTCATCCCTGAACAAGCATTCGGCGGCTTCGGTCAGCAAGCCGACACGAAACTCCGGATCAAGTTTCGCCCGAAGAAGTATTGTCTCTTTAAAATCGCGTGTTAAAGGCATAGTCCTATCTCCTTTTCTTCCTGCGTTTGTACTCTTGCCATAGTCGTTGGGCCGCTTCTATATCCTTGCTCTGGCGCTTCTTCGTACCGCCCCCGAGCAGGATCACCAGGGTGTCTCCGTCTTTGCCGAAATACACCCTGTAGCCTGGCCCGAAATCCAGCTTGTATTCACTGACTCCCTGCCCTACGGATTTTGCGTTCGAGAAATTTCCACATTCCATGCGGGCAACTGCGGTCCTGATCTTCAGGGCCGCCTGGACATCAAGGGTGACAAACCAGTCCGAAAACGGATGGCCCCCATCTTCCAGTTGGTATTCCCGAACGCTTATCATCTTCTATTGATACCACATATGTTATTATGATGCAACCCAGACTTGCTTATCCTCAAATAAATCAATGGCATAATCTGTATGGCCAAGCCAGACCATTCTTCGTGCCGTATGCGATTGTACACAGGTGCGATTTTCCCGTGAGATGGCAAACACTCCGGTATAAAGGTCCCTTTTGCAAGGAAAGCAGAAAGGACTTTTGTCACATGGATTGCAAGGAACGCATCATTACGGGTCGATTGAATATCAGGGTGAAAAATATTTCTGGAAGATCGACTATTACGATAAGGCGTTAAAGTACGGCAGCGAAGACCCAGCCGATCCGGATCAAACCACCCGCGTGCTGACCATCATGCAGGCTTGTGAGTATTGATATTTCTTCTGAGTGTAGAACTTCGTTGCGCGCATTACTTATCCTCACAGAACCCGTGCCGCACGTGTTAAATCCTTCTTAACCATTCCCGCATAAAATATGTATGCACAAGGGAATGAGGGCATGGACTATACGGTAAAATTGCATAAAGACGTTGCGGAAGCCATTGAAAAACTGCCGAAACAGACGAATGCTGAAATCAAGCGGCTTCTGGATACACTCTGCACGGGAGGATTATCTCAAGTTCCTGATGCTGCCATAAGAATTGTCTTATCCGACGAATTCATGCTTTACGCCACGCAGAAAAAGAGCGCATCCGGAAAATACAATGCGGCCATCCTGACCGGCCATTGCTGTCCGAATGCCATGAATGAATTTTATTTTTCCGAGCTAAAGGAATTCAGGGAAGGCAAGTCCATTGCCGCCGGAGAACAGCCTACTTTTCATCACTTCCAGACAATCAAACAGAAAGAAGCGGTGGAGAAGGAACAGTTTCAATATATTCCATACGAACCTCAAGGTGACAGCCCAACAAATCAAAAGACAAGTCTGGATACGATCTTCCCACTGAAAGGATAGGGAATATAAACGGGTATTCCATTGGCGTCGAATCGGAAATATTCGCCCGTTGCGCGACTTATCCCTTCGTCAAACACCCCGTGAAGTCATGAGTTGTCCCTCGATTACTCTGAAATCACCCACCTTGCCGACGGCAATCTCCGTAAGCCCTGCCTGTATCCGCACAGCACCCTGCAATCCTTGCGGTCGCATCGTCCGTGAAGTGTGTTGGCGTGCTGCTCAGTTCGCCAGTTCTTGCTCCCACCCAGTAAGCATGGGCGGTGCCCGGGGCGGCAGCTTGGGTGTTTGGTCCTCTGCTTGCGCCCTTGCCACGTTTGGCCGGGGTGATAGTGACCCGGTGCATGCTGTTGGGAGCGAATACCCCAAAACCGTGTTCCAGACGCCCACAGGTCAGGTAAGACTCAAACTCCTGCTGCACATAGCCCGGCAAAGGCGAACCCTGCTGGGCCATGAGCCGGGCAAACTCGGGATAATGGCGCTCGACCAAGTTGGTACAACAGGGTCTGTTCGGGCCGGTGCCGGACATGGGTGGCCAGCTGAGACGCTTCGGCGGTAAGAGACATGACGGCATCCGTTCCATCAGGGCTGGTGCGGGGATGCCTTCAGAATAGTCCAGGTTGGGGAAGTGTGCGTGGATTGGTGCCCGGGGGCAACGAAACCAGCAGCATCCGCGACCCAACACCTGACATGGAAAAGAGAAGAGAGTATCCCTGCTGGCACGAACCGGTGGTCGCGGTAGTGGAGGACGATCCCACGATTAGCGCGGCGTTAGCAGACTTGCTGGATTCAGCAGGGTATCAGGCGAAGATCTACACCAATAACTACCCAGGGATTGGACCTCCTTGCCGAGAGCCTCAGACTGCCTGTTCTGGGAGGCAATCACCTCATCCTTGAAGGTGTAGATTATGCCCTGGGTGAGACGTGGAAAACCCTTGGCTCGATCGTTTCTGCGGCTTGTAACACAGTGGTACTAGGATCCTGTCACCAGATGTTCTATTACTTCGGATACGCGGGTCCTGCAGTACCGTTTACTCTACCAGCGCCTGATATATCAGTGTCTGCACTTTGCTCAACATGTCACCGTCACCGGGAAATGTCTGGCCCATGATGACATAGGCCATGCCTTCTGCGGGGTCAACGCGGAAGGTCGTGGTCGCCGCCCCGCCCCAGCCAAAACTACCCACTGAATCCATGTTGGCCAGCTTTGCCGCATCCAGTGTCACAGACACACCCAGCCCATAGCCGGTGGCAGCCGGACCGCTTCCGTTATTGATCGAGGGAATATTTTCCGGGAGATGATTCTGTGCCATCAGCTCCACGGTTTTCCTGCCAAGAATCCGCACGCCGTCCAGTTCACCGCCATTGAGCAGCATACGGGCAAATTTCAGGTAATCATCCGTGGACGAAGACAGGCTCAGGGTGGCGAAATGGTGATCGGTAAAGCGTGCGTAGCCATCCTCCGCCTCGGGTTGCAGTCCGCCATCGCCATTGGGCTGGTACACCCTGACAAAATCCCCCGCTCTTGAACGTGGCACACCAAACATGGTGTCCTTCATGCCCAGGGGATCAAACAGGGTTGTCTGCAGATAATCACCGAATGCCATCCCGGAAAACAGTTCCACAAGATAGGCCTGTACATCGTGACCCAGACCATAGACCCATTGCGTACCGGGCTGATAGCGCAGAGGCACCTTGGCCAGTGCCTCGATTTCAATTGTCAGGGACTCCAGCTGAAACATGAGCAAGCCGTGCTCACGATAAATGACATCAACGGCATGGTTACCCAAGCCCCCTGACAAGCCAAGCGTGTGCCGAAAGGCGTCCTGGATAGTGGGTTTGCGCACGGGGTCTTCCAGGATCATGTTGCCACTGGCGTCGTAGCCGGCAAAAACCTTGAGGTCGCTGAATTCGGGAATATACATGTCCAGTGGATCGCTGAGTTTGAACAGGCCTTTTTCGTACAGGGACAATAGCGCAACGCTGGTGATGGGCTTGGTCATGGAGTACAGGCGAAACAGGTGATCAGAGCTCATTCGCTCACCGGTTTCGCGATCGGCAAAACCATAGCCCTTGTTGTGCACTACCTGTCCGTTGCGTGCGATTGCCACGACCATGCCCGCAATCCTGCCTTTATCAACTTCCGCCTGGATAAAGTCATCCATGACCCCAAGCCTGGACGGGGAGAAGCCGGATATTGGCGCCTCCTGGGAAGACGCCAGCGGGGAAGCGATCAGCAGCGCTGCCGTGAACAGCCTGCAGAATTTTTTTATGAGTATCAGTCTGGCCATTACAAAATCCTCTTGGTGAAACATTTTTTATTATCGGGATAGCTGGCATATCGTTCTGGAATTCAATCAGCTTTAACTCAACTTCCGAAAGATAATCCTGGCAATTTTTTTCCATCGGTTCCTGCTTACTTTAGGGCTACTCTTTATTTATAGACGAGTCCTTTAATGTGTACGCGATCAGCTCTCCCCCGGCATCAGCTCCAGCATGACTTACTGCCAGCACGATGTACTGCTTGCCCTCATGCATGTAAGTCATCGGCGAACCGGTTTGCCGGGCAGGCAACTCCACCCGTCCCTCGATATCCTCCCCCGTTGCCTTGTCGTAGGCGCGCAACAGGGCCACCGTGTCACCGTCTTCGTTGGTGTGCGTAGCCCCTTCTCCGGCTATGACCAGGCTTCCTGTCGTGAGCGTGCCGATGAAAATTCTTCCATAGGAACCCAGGCGATCGATGTCCTTGACACCTGCCAGGGCCGGGTTGTTGCGGATGTTATCCTCTGTGGTGCCGTGGGTTTTCTGCCAGAGTATCTCGCCGGAATTCATGTCGTAGGCGGTGATACGATCATAGGGTGGCTTGATAAGGGGAATTGACCCCTGCAGGAAAGTACTGCGCCGTCTTGGTCCGAGCCCACCTGGAGCACCCAGGCCGCCCGGCCGTGGCCCCAGTCCGGGTGGCGGTCCCGGAGGCTGGTTCGCCATTTCGCCGTCCGGGCCGGGATTGAAGGGCTCCAGGTCATCCGGAATATTGCGCAGGGTAAATACCGCCGTGTGCGAATGAATATAGAGTCGGTTCGTTTCCGGATCGAAACTGCCACCGGGCCAGTTGGCGCCCCCCACATCAGCGGGGAGCATGAGTGTCCCGATGGGCCCGCCTTCGCGTTCCAGTGCAGGGGGTGTAAACAGCGGCCCGAGCTGGTATTGCTCGATGACCGCCTCGGCCTCCGCACGCAGTGCCGGCGTCAGGTCATTCAGGTCGTCCCGGGAAATTCCCTGGCGATCAAAAGGAGCCGGCTTCGTGGGAAAGGGCTGGGTCTGGCTGGTCTGTTCATAGGGCGAATCGGATTGCGGTACGGGGCGCTCCTCGATGGGCCAGATGGGGTCACCGGTTTCCCGGTTCAGCACAAACAGGAAGGCCGACTTGGTGGGCTGGGCCAGCGCCTTGATGACCTCGCCATCCATTTCCATATCGAACAAAATCGGGGCACTGGGAAGATCCCAGTCCCAGAGTCCATGGTGGATGGTCTGGTAATGCCAGCGACGTTCACCCGTCCTGACATCGACCGCGACAATGGATTCGCCGAACAGGCCAGCACCAGGCCGGTTGAAACCGTTATAGTCCGCCGCCGCCATTTCCACCGGCAGATACACCAGCCCCAGTTCCGGGTCGGCGCTCATCTGAGACCAGACGCCGGCATTACCGTTCTGGTCGGCAGAGCCGTTCTCCCAGGTGTCGTAACCGAATTCCCCCGGCAAGGGGATGGTATGAAAAATCCACAAGCGTTCGCCAGTGCGGGCATCATAGCCACGCACATAGCCACGGGTATCCCAGGTTGACGTCATGCTGCCGGCCGGACGATGGGACGCGCCAACGACAAGGACATCGCCGACAACCAGCGGCGTGGCATTGAGACCGACATTGGAATCCACAGGGTCGATGTCCTGGTCGAAATTCTGCTTGAGATCGACAACGCCGTTTTCTCCAAACGATGGCACCGGATGTCCAGTCTCGGCATCCAGAGCGATCATACGATAGCCAGGTGTCACATAAATGATGCGCCGGTCCGTACCGTCCTCATTTTCCCAGTAGGATACGCCACGTCCCGCACCCTGCCGTGCACCCGCCGTACCACGCTCACCTTCATTCTCGCTGTGCATCCAGATCATTTCCCCGCTTGCCGGGTCAAGGGCGACAGCGGCCCGGCGGGTACCGGCCGTGGTATACAGGATGTCATTCACATACAGCGGAGTTGCCGAGTAGAGTCCGTCCGGCCGGGGGCCCAGAAAATCGGTGCGCAGGCTCCAGGCAACCTCAAGGTCTTTGAAATTGTCGGCATTGATCTGGTCAAGGGAAGAATAGCGGTGGCTGGCAAGATTACCGCCGTAGGTTGCCCACTCATTCCCTGCCTGGCCCAGCGCGAATTGCCCGGTCAACAGCAACCCCGTGAAGAGGGAGAAAAAATGATAACTTATGCCAATTTTCCTCATGACGGCTTTCCTGTTCATTGCCGGGTTACGGTGTGGCGAATAACATTTCAGCCAGCACATCCTGGTTCGTGCCAAGCGGCACATTCCCCAGGGGCAGGCCGTTGTACCAGAGCACATAGGACAGGATGTCCACATTTTCCTGACGCGACAGGGTGCCCGGCTTTTCAGGGGGCATGGTCTGGATACGTTCCACCAGCGCCCAGAGTGGTTCACCCTTCCAGATGCCGATGAACTGTGGCCCCGCGAGCGGCGGCGCCTGATCGACCCCGTTCATCATCTCGCCATGACAGGCAAGGCAGTGCTGGTAATAAAGTGCCTGGCCGCGAATGGCCTGCGCTTCCGTATATGCGCCAGCCAGAACCGATGACGGCTCCCCGGACTGGGCTGCACTGAATGCCGGGCACAGTATGGTCAGCAGGAATAAGATCACAGCCATCCCCGGGAATTGCCGGCACGCTGATACAGTATAGCCAGTGTTACTGTTTTTCAATTTTCCTGAACTCTTGAACCGGATTTTGACTATAAACAATTTTTTATTTTCCACGTCCCGAATGAGGCGCTTCGAGCATCCTCGGATCCAATGCCTTTCCATCAACAGATATGCGCGCCCTGTACCGCAAGATACAGTGAATACAGCGACTGGCTCGCCGTCATGAACAGTCGGTTACGTTTTTGCCCCCCAAAACACACATTCGCACATATTTCCGGCAGGCGGATCATGCCGATCTGCTCACCTTCCGGCGACATGACCTGGACACCCGGACTGGCACCGGCCCAGACATTGCCCAGCACATCGCAGCGCATGCCGTCGGCGGCTGCCCGGCCGGCATTGCTCCCTGGCGCTGTGAGCCGGGCGAACGTGCGGCCATTGCGCAGGCGATCGCCATCCACATCAAAAACCCGCGTTTCACCGCGGTCAGCAACGTAGAGTAGTGAATAATCCGGAGAGAAGCACAGACCATTGGGCATGGTTGCATCATCGGTCACTCGGGTGATACGCCCGCTGTCACCGTCGACACGGTAGATGGACGGCGCAGTTTCCGAATCGGCGGGATTGCCTTCATAGGGTGTGCTGATGCCAAACACGGGATCGGTAAACCAGATTCCCCCATCCGGGTGCACGACGATGTCATTGGGGGAGTTCAGGCGATTATTGTCGAAGCGGTCGGCAATGACGGTGATCTGCCCGCTTTGCTCATAGCGGACGACGCGTCGATTACCATGCTCGCAGGACAACTGCCGGCCCTGGAAATCAAAGGTATTGCCATTGCTATTGCCGGACGGCCTGCGAAATCCGCTCACCCTGTTGTCGTCCTCGATCCAGCGCATCTGCGCATTGTTGGGGATATCACTCCAGACCAGGTACTTGCCGACGCCGTCCCAGGCCGGACCTTCTGCCCACAGGGTGCCGGTGTGCAGTCGCTGGATTGGCGCATTGAACTGCACCAGTCGCCGGAACCGGGGATCGAGTGCAATGACATCGGGGTCGGGATAGCGCAGCGGGTTCTGCCCGGACCAGTCACGCGTTGTGGCCAGCGGGGAAATCTCTTCAAGGCCCGGCAGTGCATTGCCCGGTTGTGCCAACAGGAATTTGGGGGCCAATGACAGGGCTGACGTCCCGACGATGGCGCTCAGAATACGGCGTCTATCCTGTTTCACTTATTTTCCCCTAGAAAAATCGAGCCGAGGGTTTTCCACATCGAGGCCATTAAACTGCTTTCTTTTCAATTTTAATACCCATAATATCCATGCAGCACAGTCTTTAAAAGAGACTTTAGGGCGCCTCTATATAAGCCTCGTCAGAAAAATTCGTGGGCCGTTTTTGGCACAGGTAACGCCCCAAG
>JAVVEZ010000086.1:0-14565 GCA_032250895.1 Pseudomonadales bacterium
ATCGTCCCCACGTTAACGTGGACTTTCTTGCGCTCAAACTTTTCCTTCGCCATCGAATATGCCTCCGACTATTTAATATTCAAACACTGATAATTCATGCTCATGCCAGCCATACCCAAACAACCACCATCATGATTCCGCGGCATGGCCCTGCAAAACACGGGCAAGCAAAACCGCCCTACAACATGGTGCTCACATCGGGAGTTGAACCCGAGACCTCATCATTACCAATGATGCGCTCTACCGCCTGAGCTATGCGAGCGTAATCACAACACACTCGGTCAAACCTGGAGCGGGTAGCGGGAATCGAACCCGCATGATCAGCTTGGAAGGCTGGAGTTCTACCATTGAACTATACCCGCTAAAACACCCGCTAAAACCCTGCCTACTGAAGCCACTCCCGCGCTCCGGGCAGCGCCTGCCGCCCAAAAAAAACCATAGAAGAGCCCGGCCCAACCCGCGTTCCGGCCTTCGCTCAGCTGATATCAGTGGCCACTTGCAAATTCTGACTGGTGGAGGGGGGTGGATTCGAACCACCGAAGCTTTCGCGTCAGATTTACAGTCTGATCCCTTTGGCCGCTCGGGAACCCCTCCAAAAAGAACATCAGACGATATTTTTCCTGGCCTCTTTTACACAGAGGCGGCATTTTAGGGGAATTACAGCTTCGGTGCAATCGTTTCACAGAGTTTTTCTGCTTGGTGGAAATCCGCTCTACCCTCGCTGAATTCGGCCCATTGCACTGTATTCAGCCCTTCCGGGGGCAAACCGGAAATATCCAGCCAGACTTCTTTGTAGGAACGGGGAACTTCTGCAATGACAGAGGCATAGCCCTGACTCGCCAGACGCTCCTGCAGGGCCAGAGCAAAAGCCCGCCTGCTGAACAGACCCAGGGAAATACCCCTGATCAGGTCTCCGCTGTTGATCAGATAACTGTCTATCTTCTTGGCGCGCAACTCCTCCAGCTTGCGCAGCGCCGCCGCATCCGAGGCAAAGGGAGGCAGATGGACCCAATAATCGGGCTCTTCCATGACTTCCACAAACCGCAGACTACTCTGATAACCCAGGCTGCCAACATATGACTGCAGGCGCTCACCCTCTCCGCTGTCTTCACCAAAAGGACCTATGGTGAAGCAGGAAGCCGTCTCGATCCTGCCGGGCGGCTCCGCCTGGCTTGTGACTTCCGTCAGCAATTGCAGTGACACAGGCGCGACTTCTGCTGCGGCCTGTACCATCACCAAAGCAGACCTGGGCGCATCCCAAAGCTGCCAGCCAACATACGACAGGTTCAGAAACAGCATCAACAAAACAAAAATACGCATGTAATTGCCAGGGCCAGGAAGCCCTTTCAGGGCAGTGCTCCTGGCTTCATTTCAACGAAATGGAGAGACCATCCATTACCAGGTCCGGCATCTGCTCGTGCCCCCATTGCAACTGACGGGAGAGAATATCACTATCGCCGCCGGTCAGAAACCATCTAGGCCGGGAACCGATCTGCTGTTGCTGCTGATGCACTGTCTGTGCGAGACCCGCCACCATGCACAGAATGCCGTTGTTCACAGCCGCTTCCGTACTGCTGCCCAATGCCGTTGATTGCCACTGCCGGGTATGGACAAACTGCAGAGCCATGGATTTCCTGCCCAGAGCCTCCCGCATCATATTAAGCCCCGGAACGATATAGCCTCCCCGGTGATTGCCACTGTCATCGATCATATCCAATGTAATGGCACTGCCGCAGTCCAACACGCAACAAGCCCCCCCTGCCTGGCCATATGCCGCCAGCATGGCAAGCCAACGGTCTATGCCCATGGTCTCGACCTTTGCATAGGAATTGCGGACGCCGCCACAGCTTTCCTCCACTACAGCAAACTCCGGCTTCAGGCCCCATTTCTCGGTCATCAAGGTAAAAAAAGCCGTCTGGAAACTTTCACCTCTGACATTGGCAACCCTGGTCCTGGAAATATCTCTCAGAGGCAGCTTGTCAAACTGCATGCCCAGCTCAATAAAGACCGATGGCGTTTTTTTCCAGGCAAATACAGACCCTTCCGCTTCCTTGTGCCGACTGCCATTGTGCTCTTTGACCAGCCGCCATTTGATTCGGGTATTGCCTGCATCCACTTCAAGAATCATGCCCCACCTTCATTCTGATACTCACCTCACCGCCATTAAAGATCTGGCTACCTCCTTCGGTTTCGACCTGAAAGGCCCCCTTGTCTGTTACCCCTCTGGCCAGACCTCGGGTGATGCCGGCAGCATTGCTGATTTCAACGGGCTGATCCTGGTAGGCGTGCAAGCTCTGCCACTCATCACGAAAGGCCCTGAAGCCCTGCTCTTCAAATTGCCCGAGAACCTGAATCAAGTGATCAATGATCCTCCCCCCGACCCGGTTCCGCAAGTTCGCGACCGGCATGCAGGAGGCCAAATCAGCCCAGGGCTGATCAACAGCCTGCATCCGGGTGCCTGAAAAGGAATGGTCGATATTGAGACCGATGCCGAAAACAACCTGACAGCGACCACTGACGTCCCCGCTCATTTCCAGCAGGATACCGGCAATCTTGGCCTGTCTCAGCAGCACATCATTGGGCCATTTCACGGCCAGTTCCGAAACCCCGCACTCGCGCAAGGCCCGCACCAGCGCAATACCGGTGACCAGGCTCAAGCCCTCCAAACCGGCTGCACCGGAGTCAAAGGCTCTGATCATCGACAAGTAGAGATTATGCCCGAAAGGACTTATCCACTGCCGGCCGCGTCGGCCTCTGCCCGCCGTCTGCTGTTCAGCAACACAAACGTAGACTTCACCGGCATCCAGATCAGCCTCTCCGGCCTGAATCCTTTTCATGCAATGCGTATTTGTCGAGTCTACCGATATCAGCAGCTCCAACCCCGCCAGGCATTTACGGCTGGACTCACTGAGCTGTCCCAGAAGCAGTTCCCGATCCAGCAACTCCAGTGACGTTTGCAGGCAATAGCCACGTCCCCGGCGCGAGTGAACCTCCAAACCAGCATTCCGGATGGCCCTGACCCCTTTCCAGATTGCGGCCCGGCTCACGCCCAGGCGCTGCCCAAGAATATCGCCCGAGTGGAAATCACCGTCGGCGAGCAGTCTGAGTAAATTCAGAGAATTCATGACGGAAATCCTAACAGAAACAACAAGCGGGCGTACCTCATCAGGATTCAGGCAGTGCCTGGGCCTGCCTTCAGACCCAGGCGATCAAAGATCGTAACCCCGCTCATCGTGCAGCACAATATCCAGACCCGTGGCTTCCTGCTCCTCACTCACCCGGAGACCGGTAACCTGATTGACAAGCTTGAGAATGACAAACGTCAGGCTTGCAGTATAAATAATGGTAACCACGATACCCGTAAGCTGCACCAGCAATTGACTACCCATCGTGACACCCTCCGCATAGCCCTGGCCACTGAGTATTCCCAGCCCGGATGAAGCAAAGATGCCGGCAAGAAAAGTCCCCATGATACCGCCGACGCCATGGACAGGGAAAACATCGAGAGAGTCGTCAATCTTCAGGCTCTGCTTGAGGAACTGGGTTGCAAAGAAGCAGACGGTTCCCGCCGACAACCCGATCACCAGCGCACCACCGGGACCAACGTAGCCGGAAGCCGGAGTAATGGTGCCCAGCCCGGCCACCATGCCGGTCACAATACCCAGCACCGATGGCTTGCCAAATTTTATTTTCTCCATCGCCATCCAGGCCACCGAACCGGCAGCAGCCGAAATATGTGTGACCAGCATCGCCATGCCGGCATCGCCGTTGGCGGCCAGTGCGCTGCCACCGTTAAAGCCAAACCAGCCGACCCAGAGCATGCCTGCACCACCCACGGTCATGGTCAGATTATGAGGCGGCATTGCCGTTTTCTGGAACCCGCTGCGCGGCCCCACCACCAGGGCACAGACCAGCGCAGCGACACCTGCGGTGATATGCACGACCGTGCCACCGGCAAAATCCAGCAATCCACGCGCCTGCAGCCAGCCACCGCCCCACACCCAATGAGTCACCGGGATATATACTGCCAGCAACCAGATGGAACTGAACAGCATGACGGCGCCAAATTTCACCCGTTCCGCGAAGCCCCCAAAAATAAGTGCCGGGGTGATGATGGCAAAGGTCATCTGGAACAGAACAAAAACAGATTCCGGGATACTGCCGGAAACCGAGTTTTCCCTGACATTGCTCAGAAAAACATTGTCCCAGCCACCAATGAAGCCGTTGCCCTCCGAAAAAGCCAGGCTGTAACCGGCAACAAGCCAGATCAGCGAAGCAACACAGGTGATCGCAAAGCACTGCATCAATACCGAGAGCACATTCCTGCTTCTCACCAGGCCCGCATAAAAAAGAGACAAGCCCGGAATTGTCATAAACAGCACCAGCGCCGTGGCGGTCAGAATCCAGGCGGTATCAGCACCGTCAATCTCCTGCGCCCAAACCAGTGTCGGCACACACAGCAAACCACCAGAGAATATTATCCTGTTGAATAATTTATTCCGCACCTTAGCTCCCCCTTAACATATTCAATGACAGGAGAACCCTGCCCGATCAAGCCTTTCCTCTGACAAGCCGTGGGCTCATGATGCCCTTGTCGACATTTTTCGTTGTGCATGCGGCCCTGCCGGTCGATTTCCTGTTGCCATCTCAGTGGCGCGGGCGAGCATAAATGATGCACGCATGCGAAAACAAGAATAAATTCATATTCTGCCTCCTGCCTGAAACAATCCGGTGCAAATCGGAGCCAAAAAGCACTGTTTTGGTGCGGCCTCTTTTCGCCACTTCCTATCAATCTCCAGGAAAATACACAACCAACTGATTTAAAACAACAAATTATTTTGGCATAGCGATTGCTAAGTATCAGTGTCGCGAGCTTTTGCGAATGTGCAATGAACGTAGTCTGCAAGACTTCGAGAATTCTTAACCAGGAGAAACCAGCAATGAACAAATCCATGTCATTAAATTTGAAATCCTTGGCGCCACTCACACTGGCCATCGCCGGACTGGCAGTTGCCGCCCCATCCCAGGCCGATGAGTTCACTGCCAATGCCAGCATCACCAACAATTATATCTGGCGCGGACTGACCCAGTCCCTTAATGAAGCCGCCATCCAGGGGGGGCTCGACTATTCTCACGACAGCGGCCTGTATGTCGGCACCTGGGTTTCCAATGTCGAATACGAGGCCGAGGATGCCTTTTCCTATGAAAACGATCTCTATGCCGGCTTCGCCAGTGAAATCAATGGCTTTTCCTACGATATCGGCTACCTCTACTACAACTATGACAACAATGCCGACTTCGACTTCGGCGAAATCTATACCAATATTGGTTATGGCAATCTGGGCCTGTCCTTCTATCTGCTTGCCAACACCGAGGCCAATGCAGGGGCTGGCCAGGACTTCGGTTTTGGTGAAGCCTTTTACGCCTCGGCCGACTATACCTTTGCGCTGCCCAGCGAGACCGAACTCGGTCTGCATGTCGGCTACCACGACGGCGACTTCGTTGATGCCTTCAACGGCGTCACCAAGGGTTATGTGGATTACAACGTCAGTATCGCCAAAAGCGGCTTTGCCTTCATGGTCACTGGCACCAACCTCGACAGCGATGATGACGATGACGGCATCGAAGACTTTGCCAGCATGTCCGCCCGTGACAATGACAAAGTCAAGTTCGTCCTTTCCTATTCACTGGATTTTGACCTGTAGGGACATGCGCTTGAGGACCGGAAACACGTCGGGGCCAGGCAGGCCCTGACCTGTCAATACCAACACGAGGAGATACAGAATGAAAATGATCAATGCGATTATCAAGCCCTTCAAGCTTGATGACGTCAGAGAGGCCCTCTCTGAAATCGGCGTCCAGGGAATTACCGTGACAGAAGTCAAAGGCTTTGGCAGACAAAAAGGGCACACCGAGCTGTATCGTGGCGCCGAATATGTCGTTGATTTTCTGCCCAAACTCAAAATTGAAGTCGTGGTCAAGGACAGTGCGCTGGAACAAACCATCGAGACCATTACCTCGGCAGCCAATACCGGCAAGATAGGTGACGGCAAAATTTTTGTGTTCAATGTTGAGCAGGCTATTCGTATCCGTACTGGCGAAACCGGTGACGACGCGATTTAAATCACTATACAGTTAGGCGAAGCTTTCAGGAGGCTTGGTATGGAACTTAATTTAGAACTTTTGTTTAAAACGAAAAAATCAATGAAAAATATTCTATGGTTTGCTGCATTGACGTCATTGGCAACGGCGGCCCCAAATGTCGCGCTGGCTCAGGAGCTGGATACCGGGGATACCGCCTGGATGATCACGGCAACCGTGCTGGTATTGATGATGACGATACCAGGTCTGAGCCTGTTTTATGCGGGAATGGTGCGCAGCAAGAACGTGCTGTCCGTCTTCATGCAATGTTTTGCCATCACCTGCCTGATGACGGTCATCTGGGTTGTTTATGGTTATAGCATGGCTTTTGATACGACGGGTATGGAAGCCGGCGTATTCAACTTCAATTCCATTGTGGGCGGTCTGGGAAATACCTTTATGTCCGGCATCAGCGTTGATTCGCTGACGGGCACGATCCCCGAATCGGTCTTTGCCACTTTCCAGATGACCTTTGCCATCATCACCCCGGCTCTGATGGTTGGGGCCTTCGCCGAACGCATCAAATTCTCAGCCATGCTGGTGTTCATGGTGGCCTGGGTAAGTATCTGCTATGTGCCCATGGTCCACATGGTCTGGGCCGGCGATGGCGGGCTGATGTGGGACTGGGGTGTGATTGACTTTGCCGGTGGCACGGTCGTTCATATCAATGCCGGGATTGCCGGGCTGGTTGCCTGCCTGATGCTGGGCAAGCGCAAAGGCTATCCCGGCACCGCCATGCCACCTCATAACCTGACCTATACCATCATGGGTGCAGCCCTGCTCTGGGTTGGCTGGTTTGGCTTCAATGCCGGTTCTGCTGTGTCTTCCGGCGGCAGTGCCGGAATGGCCATGCTGGTTACACAGATTGCCACGGCAACGGCGGCACTGAGCTGGATGTTCGCCGAATGGGTGTCCCATGGAAAACCCAGCGTGTTGGGTATTGCCTCTGGCGCGGTGGCAGGACTCGTCGCCATCACCCCGGCTTCCGGTTCAGTCGGCCCTCAGGGTGCCTTGTATATTGGCATAGCGGCCGGCGTCATCTGCTTCTATGCCGCTACCAGTCTGAAACGTACCCTGGGTTATGACGACTCCCTCGATGTCTTCGGCGTGCATGCCATCGGCGGTATCGTGGGCGCAATCCTGACCGGGGTCTTTACTGCCGAAACCTTCGGTGGCACGGGACTGGACAATGGTATCGGTTCCCAGCTCTGGATACAGACCAAAAGCGTCATTTTCACGATTCTTTACACAGGCATCCTCAGCGCCATCATGTTGAAGGTGATAGACATGGCAATGGGATTGCGGGTAAATGAAGAACAGGAGGCTCTTGGTCTCGACCTGTCATCTCATGATGAACGGGGGTATCAGAACTGAAGATGCCTGCTCTGGTCCTGTCGTGCAAAGACTATCGACGACAGGCATGACACAAAAAAGCGCCATGCCCATGGCGCTTTTTTTATTATCCGGTTTTTAACACCAGTGTCCGAGACCCACAGATCTGGAAAACCCCTTAACAAGTTGGCGCTATTTTTTCTTTATCATCACAGCCGTTCTCAGGCGCTGCCCACCAAAACTGCTCATTTTATCGAAATCACTGCGGGCAATGGGGATATGTTCGCAGTCGATCTCTATCTGGGTACTGGCGCTGGGATCAGGGTCATGCACATAAATACACTTGTCATCAAAACCGGTAACGGTGACCCAATGAGGTGATTTCTTGTCATCCATCCGGTAGGTACTGATAAGGATGACGATACCCATGCCCTTATTGAACTCTTTTTCAAGCTGGACCTGGGATATATCCCTGTAATGGATTTTTATACCCTCCCGGCGTGCCCGTGCATGAAATTGCCTGTCCACAACCGTGATGACGTCTTTTTTGTGTTTACTGCGAACCCCTTCCAGAAAAAGTGGCGTTTTTTGATTCAGAAAAACTTCGCTGCCAAAACCCCTGGCTGTGGCTGCCAGTGCCAGCCCCAATGGATGCGCTCCCCCCAAGCCTGATGTCATGAAGATTGTTGTGGCCTCGCGCCAGATATCCAGTTCCAGTTCCTGCTTGGGGACGATGCTCTGGTCCAGTCCGGCCATGGCCATCAGCAGGCTGGATGGACCACAGGTAAAGTCGGTAGTCTGTTGGTACCAAGGGGTTTTCCGGCTCAGCAGATTACCGGGAATATAACGGATCCGCTTCTGCATCCTGAGCGCATCCTGATGGTCCTCATAGTAATCCCGATAACTGCCAAAGGTGACGTAACCAATCTTCCTGTACAGCTCTATCGCCGGGTAATTGTTCTGTGCAACTTCCAGGCGCATATACAGCCGTCCCTGATCCGAGGCAGCCTCCTCGGCGGCCAGCAATAACTTTTTGCCAAGACCGAGTCCCTGCGCTTTTTTACTGACGGCAATGGAGTAAAGCCGGGCAAGCTGCGTGCCCTTGTGAAGAAGAATCAGACAATATGCCAGCACCTCATCTTGCTGTCCCGCCACCAGGAAAACCCGGTTGCTGGCCTCGACCCAGTGCCGCATCCTGCGCAAACTCAGCCGGTCCGTTTCAAAACTTTCATTTTCCAGCAGAACCAGTTGCGCAATGTCGCCCTCGACAACGGGACGAATATCAATGGCATTGAGCTTTACGGGCCTTGCAACATTCATAAAAAATCTTTGGCCTCTACCCTGGGCATCGATCCGGTGAAGGCCGGGATCCAGTGCAATCAATGATCCGGTCCCGGCGTCCCTCAAGAGAACGACCCGGAAGCAGTGACCGCTTGTGTTGCCCGGAACTGTCATGCACCCGGGAAGGCGCGGAGCATAGCACAGTCGGAATTTCGGAAATACTTGAGTCGGCGTTTGTTTTTGCTGACAATGGCGGCCTGCCAGGCATCTCCCGGCAACAGGTCGTCGCGCAGTTTCATCTCCCCAGGGACGTTTATGTCAAAAGTTCTCATCGTCGTCGACAATCCGGAAGACTGGGAGCCCTATCACCCCAGCGACCAGGTGATTACCTTTGAGCAGTATCTGCGCCTGAAAACCACCCCGGACCAGAAAGTCAGAGTCATCAACCTGTGCCGGGACTATGGTTACCTGAGTGAAGGTTACTATTGCTCCCTGCTGTCCGAGGCCAGAGGACATCATGTCATTCCGCCTATCAAGGTGTTGACCGATGTAAGCTCACCTCTGCTTTATCAGCTCAACCTCAACGAAGTCTTTTCGGCTCTGGACAAGCTTTTCAAAAAGAAGGCCATACCTTCTGAATTTGTCGTCAAATCCTATTTTGGCCAGGTGTCCGAAGCATCACTCAAACCCCTGGCAAGATTCTTGTTTGAACGCTTTCCCTGTCCCATTCTCGAATTGACCCTGCGCAATAATGGCAGCTGGGAAATTGCGGATTTGCGGCTGGTGAGTCACCGCTCTCTTTCGGAGCAGGAAGAAGATGCTTTTTCGGAGGCGCTGGATAATTTCAGCCGTGAAGTATGGCGCCCCAAGAAAGCCAGAAAATCGTCACGCTATGATCTTGCAATTCTGGCCAATCCCAATGAACAAATGCCACCAAGCAATCCGGCAGCCCTGAAAAAGTTTGTCCATGCCGGCAAAAACCTCGGGGTCAATGTTGACATCATCGGCCCCGATGACCTGATGAGACTGCCAAACTACGATGCGTTGTTTATTCGCGAAACCACCAGCATCGAACACCATACTTACCGCTTTGCGCTCAAAGGTGAATCGGCCGGTCTGGTGGTGATCGATGATCCCACGTCCATACTCCGCTGCACCAATAAAATCTACCTGGCCAACCTGTTTGAAGCCAACAATGTGCCCACGCCAAAAACGCTGATCATTCACCGCGACAAAACTGCGCAGCTGGACAGCGCGATAGAGGAGCTTGGCCTGCCCATGGTGATAAAAATTCCAGATGGTTCTTTTTCCAGAGGGATGGCCAAGGTCAATACCAGGGAAGAACTTTATGAGAAAGCCACCCCCCTGTTTGAAAAATCCAGTCTGATTCTGGCACAGGAATTTTTATACACTGATTTCGACTGGCGGATCGGGATATTGAACAATAAACCGCTCTATGCCTGCCGCTATTTCATGGTAAAGAACCACTGGCAGATCTATCGCCACAATGACAATGAGAAATCGTCCAGCGGTGGTTTCGAAACACTGCCTACTTTTGAGGTTCCCCGGGCTATTCTGCAAGCCGCCCTCAAGGCAACCAAACCCATTGGCGATGGTTTTTACGGTGTCGATATCAAGGAGAGTGGCGGCAAGGGTTATGTCATTGAAGTCAATGACAATCCCAGTATAGAAACCGCCGTGGAAGACCGTTATCTTGGCAACGAGCTTTACAGTATCATCATGCAGGAGTTTGTCCGTCGAATTGAGGAACGTTGACATGCAGCAGATCAGCACCAACCAGGTGGTTCAATTTCACTACACTGTCAGGAATGAACAGGGTGAGATTCTGGAATCATCACGAGGCCAGCAAGCCCTGACCTTTCTCTATGGCCATGGGAACCTCATCCCCGGGCTGGAAAAAGCCATGCTCAACAAAAGCAGTGGTGATCAGTTCAGCGTGACACTTCCCCCCGAGGACGCTTATGGCCCGGTTCGGGAGGGTATGGAGCAGAAAGTTTCTGTCAAGCACCTGTCCGGCGCCAGAAAATGGAAGCCTGGTATGCTGGCCGTGCTCGACACGGCTCATGGGCCTCAGCAGGTTCGCATCATCAGTATCGGGAAATTCATGGCCGAGGTGGATTTCAACCATCCACAGGCTGGGCAGACTCTCAATTTCGACGTCGACATCATCTCCGTCAGGGAGGCCAGCCCAGAGGAGCTGGCCCATGGCCATGTTCACGGCGCTGGTGGACATCACCATTGACTGGCAGCTGGCCGGAAATAAACAACTAGTGTAGTGTCCTGAATGTATACTTTATTCAGGACACTACACTAGGCTAGAATGCCCTGCCCTGAGCTTGCTCAGGTCATTCTGCGACTCCATGACTTCAGAAGGAAATTGTTATGTCCCTGTCCATGTATTCCTCTTCAGTGCCTGTATTCACCCATTATTTGAAAAGTCTGGCCGTCATTCTCAAAAAGGGTGAGGACCACGCCAGCGCCAGAAAAATTGATCCGGCCGTACTGGTATCTGCACGCCTGTATCCCGACATGTTCCCACTGTCGCGTCAGGTCCAGATTGCCTGTGATGTCGTCAAGGGTTGCGGGGGACGCCTGGCGGGAGCGGAAGTACCAAAGTTCGACGACGATGAAAGCACGCTCGGCCAGCTGCAGGACAGGATTGCCAAAACCATTGCCTTCCTGGAAACGCTTCCGGAAGACAAGATAAACGGAACGGAACAAACTGAAATCAAAATCCAGGCCGGCCCCAAAGAGCTGGTGTTTACCGGCGAGTATTATCTGCGCAACTGGGCACTGCCCAATATGTTCTTCCATATCACCACGACTTACAACATTCTGCGGCATAACGGCGTGGAAGTGGGTAAGATGGACTTCCTGGGCTGACAAGGCGGGGTAGCATCCGGGCTTCGCAGAAAGAAGACCGCCAGCCTTTCAGATTGCACGGGATGCCATGACACTGGAGGCTCTCCCATGAAATTTCGTCACTTCGCAGCAGTAGCACTGGCCGCTCACTTTCTGGCGGGACCCGCCAGTGCTCAAAATCAATACGACCTCAGCGGACTCGAACCCGGGCAGTTGCTGCTGAACCTCAGCGCTTCAGAGCAAATATCCGTGGCACAGGATACCCTGAATGCCACTGTGGAGTATTCAGCCCAGGGTCGGGACAAGCTTGCCCTGCAAAACGAGGTCAATACCTTCATCAAAAAGGCCCTCGACATTCTCGATCAGTCTGAAGAAATAGAGTTCTCGACCCAACAATATCAGGTTTACATTCGTCCTTCGGATCGTCCCCGTGAACTTGCCAATCCGGTCTGGCAGGCGCAACAGAGCCTGCGTTTGATCAGCACCAACAGTGCTGGCTTGCTGGATGCCATCGCCCGGCTGCAGGAGGCCGGGCTGCATGTCACAAGCCTTTATTACACCCTGTCCTCTGAAAAATATGAGGAAACGGCCGACTCCCTGATGAAGGCCGCCCTGGAAAAACTACAGGCCCGGGCCAGCGAGGTAGCTACCCTTCTCAATAAAGGTTCTGCGTTACTGGTGGAAGTGACCCTCGATGGCGGCAACCAGCCTTTTTTTGGCGGCAGGGTCGATTTCGCCATGCGAGCAACGGCCATGGACAATGAAACCATCGAAACACCTTCAGCGGTTCCTGGCGAAACCCAGGTCAGCCTGAATGTATCGGCACGAGCCTTGTTATCTCCCTGAACATGCCGGATCCCATGCTGAGCAAAAATCTTTACAGCACCCAGGCGGTCCAGTGCTGGCCGTGGATATCCCATCCGGTCTGTGCAGTGATACGGGCAACATAAGCAGGGGGCCCGTATCGTTCAGATTCCGTCTGTTTTTTGAAAAAACGACTGACCATGGTCATCGTGAAGATCTATCAGATATTTATTGTTTTCCTGACACAGATAATCCTGTAATTCCTCACCTTCTGACCAGTCGATGTTCCATTGAACCTTCCAGGGTGCGCTGTAGGCACCCGGATCATCGATCACCGCCTCATAATGCAGGGTTTCCTTATCAGGCCGGGTGAAATATTCAATCGTGTGCAGCTGATCGGTATGCATATGGCCGTTGTAGTCCAGCCAGGTCTTCTCGTTATAGCCGATGGTATCCACGACCAGGGTATCCCCTTCCCAATGCCCAATGGAATGCCCAAAGAAGGTTGGATTCAGCTCTGCCAGCGGGGGATGTTCGCGACCATCCATATGAATCTCCCGCCAGACATGCCCACCTCCCTCGAAGATGATGACGATGCGATCACGGTTCTGAATAATTTCGGCCGGATAGGGTGTTCCCATGGATCGGGGGCCACCCGGCGGCAGACAGAAACCCTCAGGATCGTATCTGACCTGCGTTGCGCGATTGTAATCCCACATCGCCTTGGTCCAGGGTAAAAAAGGTGGCCTTTCACCATCGGCGTAGCCCGGCAGCGTCGCGGCAAAATTGGTGGTATAGGGCAGATCCCAGTAACCGTTCCCGCCCAGGTCCACGGTTCCATCCGACAGTCTGGGAGTCGGTGTGGATGGTCGATCTTCCTCATTGGCGTTGCGCGGCTGGGCTTGAACGCCTACCAGGGATTGCCAGCCGAGCAGCAGGACCAATAACAATAATTTGTGCGCTGATTTATCGAACATCGCTCCCCCCCTCTGAACCTAAACACTTGCCAATCGATTGGTCTGGCAGGATAAACCACCTTTGATGCTTAAGGAAGCCCAAAGTAACACAGCCCAAAACAACACAAGATCTTCCATACCCTCTTTGAGGGATGAGGGATGAGGGATGAGGGATGAGGGATGAGGGATGAGCAGAAGGACAGAAGTGGCTGGGGAACTAGGATTCGAACCTAGACTGGCGGAGTCAGAGTCCGCTGTCCTACCATTAGACGATTCCCCAGTAGAACGCTTTTAAAACAAGCCTGACGACCCGGCAAGCCCGGGCGGGTGCGAAGAATAAACCACACGCCCTTGTTAATCAACCAGTTTGCTTGTATTTCAGGGCATGCTCCAGCGCAGCGCTGAATACCTCTGATGCACCTCGGGCCGTTCAGGTTGTATACTCCGTTCAAAACAACACGGACAGCCATGTCTGTCCGGGGGACTCTGAAGACAGGTCAAAAGACCACTGTGCCCCTTGTTCAGCTTTTTAGAATACAACCAGCTTACACATCCTGCTCAGGAAAATTTATAATGTCCAAGAAAAATACCAGTTTCTGGAACCAGTTATTACTTTATTCAGATGAAATTTCCACATTGACCGGACCAACCGGGGACAATAGGCCGAAAGAAAGCCATGAACGGCTTCTGAGCTATCTTTTTTCGCTTGACGAAACATATGGCAAAACCTTTGATCCGGCCAGGGACTTTGAGGAATATGTGGCGATGAACTTTTGTCGCGCCGTATGCCGTTTCTTGAACGACTCGGCACCACCGGCCACTTGATACCGGCTTTCCCGCTGTTTACGGTGCAGACCGCAGATGGTTGCGTGGCATCCATGCGCAAATCATCAATTTAATATTGAAATGTTTGACACGGCGGCTGACTTATATATACTTGATCCCGTAAAAATGGGCTGAGTTCAGTGACGCATTTTATCCGGTATGGACGTCTGTCAGGGTCACTCTTTTGGTTTAATTGGCCCGTAGGGGTTTTTAACGTGAGCACCGAAGCCATGAATCTTTACATTCTGCACAAGCGAGGGTAATACCAGCATAGAAAGATATGAAGTTCTGTTGTAACTATTCAGCACCTCTCGCTTCTTCATCCATCAATTTTTGAATAAAC
>JAVVEZ010000087.1:0-14437 GCA_032250895.1 Pseudomonadales bacterium
TGGACCAATGTGGGGAAGTCGCAGGCCGATTAGTTTCTACGGCGCAGACTCCTAGATGATTCTGCGCACGTGGCACAGGCCGTGATGTTGTACAAGTCAACAAACAAGTGGCCCCCTGCAATATTTGAGGCTGGAGACGGTCATTTGCGGTGAATCGTTTTGTTCGTCTGCGTTTCGTTTTTTCATTTGATCAGGAGGTGCATGAACATGTATCCACAAAGTAGGAAAGTCATTTTTACCCAGCTTGTGTTGCTGGTCTCCCTGCTGTTTTCCGGTTCTCTGTTCGCGGTGGTGGAAAAAGAGCCATTCACCATTGAACGCTTCGAGGCGTTACAGGCGCAGAATGAAATGATCCTCGTCGATATCAGTGCGTCCTGGTGTCCGGATTGTGCGAAGCAGCAGCTTGTGCTTGAGGAGTATCAAAAGGATTTCCCTGAGTCGAATCTTCGCATTCTCAGCATCGACTTTGACACGCAGAAGGAATGGGTCACGCACTTCCGGGCGCCGAGACAGTCGACCTTGCTGCTTTTTTCCGGTCAGAACCAGATTTGGTTCAGCGTTGCTGAAACCCGCAAGGAGAAGATCTACGAAGCCCTGAATGAGGGTTGGAGGCCAGCTGTGAAACCGGCTGTTAAATGATGAGTCTTGAATTGACCGCCATACCTTTGGCATTTTTGGCGGGTGTCGTAAGCATTTTATCTCCCTGTGTCTGGCCCCTGGTACCTGTCGTCATGGGCTCAGCTGCCACCAACAGCCGATTGGGACCCTACGCCCTGGCCATGGGTCTGAGTGTTTCCTTTGCCGTTGCCGGCACCTTGCTGACCTTCGTGTTGGTCAATACCGGCACCGACCCGGAGTTTTTCCGTTATATTGCCGCCGGCCTGCTGGTTGCCGCAGGCATCCTGCTGGTGGTGAAGCCGCTGGGCGAGTGGGTGACGAACCATTTGTCAGCCCTTACCTCCCGCTTCAATGTGGATGCGGACGGAGATCGCTGGTATGGACAGTTTGGTGTAGGTTTGCTGCTTGGTCTGGTCTGGCTGCCCTGTGTCGGCCCCACACTGGGCGCGGCGATTGCGTTGGCATCGATGGGTCAGCAGATGTTCACGGCTTTTATTGTGATGCTGGTGTTCGGCCTCGGTACGGCTTCGGTGCTGCTGCTGGCCGGACTTTTTTCCGGCAAGCTGCTGCAGCGCTGGCGGCCGGCACTGCTCACCAATGCCGGTCGCGGCAAGTTGTTGCTGGGCTGGATGCTGCTGATCCTGGGTTTGATGGTGCTGACCGGCACCGATAAGGCCTTGCAGACCTGGGCCTTGATGATATTACCGGAGTGGGCGACCAGTCTGTAGTCGGCAATGCTGGCTGCCAGTCAGTCGAATAAATAAACATGGTTTCCCGCCTGTGCGGGAATGCCAAACAAAACAAGATTGTTCCAGGTGTATCTTATGAAAAAGTCCCTGCTGATTTTGCGATCCCTGCTGGCTGTGCTGGCCCTGGGCCTGACCTCCGGTCTTGCCGCACAAGAGCCCACCATCATTCGCGGCGAAAAAATCTCCCCCGATTTTCCGTATGAATCGCATTATGTGGAGGTGCTGGGCTCGCGGATGCACTATGTTGATGAGGGTGAGGGTGATCCCATACTCTTTATTCACGGCAATCCGACCTCTTCCTATTTATGGCGTAATGTCATTCCTCATGTCAGTGGTCATTACCGGGCCATTGCCGTTGATCTGATTGGCATGGGCAAATCCGACAAGCCTGAGCTCGACTACACCTACCTCGATCACCGGCGTTATCTGAATGCCTTTATTCAGGCGCTGGATCTGAAGAATATTACCTTCGTCATCCATGACTGGGGTTCCGTGCTGGGTTTCGACTATGCCATGCACAATGAGGCCAACACCCTGGGTGTTGCTTTTATGGAAGCGCTCATTCCGCCACGTTTTCCGATACCGGCGGAGCCTCCGGCAGACAGCATATTTGGCCGCTTCAGAACCGCAGGAGAAGGTGAAAAGCTGATTTACGAAGACCATTACTTTATGGAACAAATGGTACCCGGTGGTGTGGTGAGGAAATTGTCGGAAGAGGAGATGAACCATTATCGGGAACCCTACCTCGCCGAGGGCAGCCGCAAACCGATCCTGCAATGGCCACGGGAATTACCCATGGGCGGCAAGCCGGCCGCCAATGTCGAGGTCATCAGCAGCATCGGGGCCTGGATGAAGACGACGAAGATGCCCATGCTGCATCTGTGGGCAGGCTCAGGCGGCATGAACCCCGATGGCAATGCCCGCTACTATGTCGACAATGTCGCGGATATCGAGTCGTATTTTCTGGGCGAGGGACGCCATTATCTGCAGGAAGACCACCCGGAAATGATCGGAGTGGCGGTCAATGACTGGCGTCGCCGGCTGGATGAACGAAAATAGGGTTCAGAATCAACTCGAGACCGTTTTTTCAAGGCGGAACAGCAGGGTGTGAAAGCGCTGGACCTGGCGGAGTCCTTCCTGCCGCAGGCTCTGGTATTCAGACTGATTGAGTTTGCCGCGGGCGAGGGCGGCACCAAGCTGCTTCGCCACAGTATCGGCTTGCGGGGTGTTGGTGGCCTGGTCTGGCAGAAAGTCCTCGTTACTCAGGTCCTCCAGCTCCCTCAGTGGCAGGCAATGGTGCTTCAGGATGGCGGCATATTCGTACAGGATGGCGTAATTGCGGCTGATTTCCTGAATCAGCACGGAGTCCAGTAAACCCAGCTTCCGGCTCGGGTCATTGGGGTTCACCTCATTTTCCAGTGTCTCTGGAGTCTTGCCAAGAAGCTGGCTCAAAGCCTTGCTGCCACCCGGATAAGCCCGTACCGTGCGATGAGCCGCCGCTGCCAGCGGAAAGTAGTCGGATTTGATGGGTGACATATCGTTTGTGGATGGCATGGGAGTTCGTCCTTGTCATGCGGATGACCGGAAAAGACCGGGGTGGAATTTCTTCGTTGTGTCTAATCTCCGCGGGTCTCTGTTGTTTGCTTTTTGCTATGCCGGAGAATCCGCCGCGTTTTCCTCGTCACTTAGCGGTGACAGGCCAAGCTGTCTTTCCCTTTCCGCGACGGCATCCTCCACCATGATTCTTACCAATTGCGATACGGGCCTGCGTTCCAGTTTCGCCAGACGCTCTATCCGTTGATTTAATTCAGGGTTTGCGGGACGAAAAGAAATCGTTGCAGGATATTGATTATTTCCTTTCATGGGAGTGTAATCCGTTTACATTGTTTACAAATAAAACAAAAATTTATATTTTTGTGATTTATTTATTTTTTTGTAAATTCTATTTCCATTAAAGATATTGTCAACTGCTTTATGCCTGCTGACCTGGCTGATTTCCCTGCAAGACTCGATTTTCTGCTGGCCGGACGCATGCCTGCTGCCTGGAGTCGGCAACTGGGCATACAACCGAATATGGTCACCCGCATGAGAGCCGGCCATATTCCGGGGCATGAGGTGCTGATGCGGATCATGCGTGCGGAAAATGTTTCGCTGTCATGGTTCACGGCGGGACTGGGCACACCTTTCCTCGTGAACAGTTATTTGTTGTATGAGGACTTCGAGGAAGACTTCCAAAAAGCCACAGGTGCTGATCCGGATTCAGCGCTGCACATTCTCGACAGCGTCATTGGTCCGGTGCTGATACTGAAAACACCTCAACAGAATTTCCATCCAGGAAAGCGATCCTCGCATCAGGCCGGGATTCATGTCTTCGCCACTCTGTGGTCAGAGCGTCTGAAAGCGCTGCTCGAAACCCGGCTGGAACAGGAGCAGAGCCATTATCATTTCCTGCCGGAGGCGGATACCCGTGAAATCGGCCGGGGCCGGGTGGGCACGTTCAGGATATTCGGTGATGACTCCAGCAGGGGTCTGCTGGATCAGGCCAATGTCAGCACGGTTCCCCGCTTCGACAGACGCAAGACCATAGCGGCCGATGTCAGGGAGGCTCGGGAGGACTATGTCGTGGATGCCGCGCTGATGCGGGCAACCATCAGCACGGTCGAAGGCGTGTGCCAGGCTGAAGGTCTGACGCTCAGCCATGAGCAGAAGGCGCGCGTGATCACGGCGGTGTTTCGCCATCTGCAGCGCGCCGGCTTGAGTGCCAGGAATATCGATATCAATCTGGTCCTGTCAGTGGTCGAGGCGGTTTGACAGCCATCAGGGCCATGCGAGGCTGACTGCTTTCGGTCTGTTTCTTCGGAAGCATCTGCGTTATTTAAATCTGTTATTTGAATCCGGGCTGTTATTTGACTCTGGACTTGTCCGATTCAGGGGTTTAGGCTATGGTCCAGTACTCATGTGAAAACGCGTGCTATCCAAAAATCAATAATTAATCAGGCACGTTCCCTTGCTGGACGTTCTAAGGAAATTATCAACATGTTCCCCTTGCACCGCTCCCGGGAATCGGGGGCCAGCGATAAACTTGCTTTGACCGGCGGCAATGCCGGATCTGTCTTTCATTTTGTGATGATCAAGCCTTCGCATTACGACGACGAAGGTTATCCCATCCAATGGTATCGCTCGCTGATTCCGTCAAACTCCCTGGCCTGCCTGAACGGTCTGGCTGAGGATGCCAACAGGCGTCAGGTCCTCGGCCCGGACGTGGAAATCCGGATGCATACGATTGACGAGACCAATCAGCGCGTGCGTGTGGACAAAATCATTCGCATGATTCAGCGCAGCGGCGGGCAGGGCCTGATCGGACTGATTGGCGTCCAATCCAATCAGTTTCCACGTGCTGTGGATATCGCCCGTCCGTTTCGCGCAGCCGGGTTGCCGGTGGTCATCGGTGGCTTTCATGTCTCCGGCTGTCTCGCCATGCTGCCCGAGATGCCTGTGGAAATGCTCGAGGCCCAGAGTCTGGGGATCAGCTTTTTTGCCGGTGAGGCAGAGGAAGGACGGCTGGATATTTTGCTGCGGGATGCCCACGGTGGCAGCCTCGAAGCGCTGTACAACTTCATGGATGATCTGCCGGATCTCGCGGATGCCCCGATGCCGATTCTGCCCGCAGCCCATCTGCAGCGCACCATGGATACGCAATCGAGTATCGATCTCGGACGCGGCTGTCCGTATCAGTGTTCGTTCTGCACCATCATCAACGTGCAGGGCCGCAAGAGCCGGGTGCGCAGTCCGGACGAACTGGAACGATGCATCCGCGACAACCTGGCACAGGGGGTCAATCGCTTTTTCATTACCGATGACAATTTTGCCCGCAATCAGGGTTGGGAAGCGCTGTTCGACCGCCTGATTCAATTGCGCGAAGGCGAAGGTCTGAACATCCGTTTTATCATTCAGGTGGACACCCTGTGCCACAAGATCCCCAATTTCATTGAAAAAGCCGCACGCGCCGGCGTGAAGCGTGCCTTCATCGGCCTGGAAAACATCAATCCGGACAACCTGCTGGCGGCCCGAAAACGTCAGAACAAGATCACCGAATACCGCGACATGCTGCAGAAATGGAAATGGCACGGCGTGACGACCTATGCCGGCTACATCCTTGGATTTCCGGGTGATACACGGGAATCGATTTTGCGCGACGTCGAAATCATCAAGCGGGAATTGCCGCTGGACCTGCTGGAGTTCTTTATTCTGACGCCCTTGCCGGGCTCTGAAGATCACAAGGTTTTGCTGGATAAAGGCGAGTGGATGGATCCCGATCTCAACAAATACGATCTGCATCACCGGGTCAGCCACCATCCGCGGATGTCGGATAAGGAATGGGACGAGGTCTACAAGGCGGCCTGGAAGGCTTACTATACCCCGGCGCACATTGAAACCATCATGCGCCGTTCCGCGGTTGGTCCGCGCCCAAAAGCGCCACGACTACTTTCTTTGATGCTGTGGTTCTACGCCACCATCGCCATCGAGAATGTGCATCCATTGGAGGGTGGCTATTTCCGGCTCAAGTACCGGCGCGATCGTCGCCATGGACTGCCGCTGGAAAACCCGTGCAGATTTTATGTCCGCTATGCAACGGAGACGGTCTGCAAGCATCTGCATTTTTGCGCCTTGATTCTGCGTCAGCTTCCAGGCTACCTGAGGGTGCGTTTCAGTATCAACCCGGGTGCCTATACGGATCTTTCCTTGACCCATGCGGATCGTGCGTCGGAAGAGTCCCTGGGGCTGTTCAATGGAACCCGGGGAGGTGATGAATACCTGGCCCGCAGCCGCCGCAGCGCGGAGCTCGTCGCACAGGCCCGGCAATAGGGATGGAGGCGGGGGGCGCTGTCAGCCCGGTGTACGGACTATCGCAGAGCTGATATCTGCCAGGGTAGGGGTGCCGGCCTGGCGCATGGCGACCTCGAGTTCCCGGTCAAGAATCCGCAGGACCTGGGCCACGCCATCCCGGCCGAAGGCTCCGAGTCCCCAGACATAGGGCCTGCCGATGCAGACGGCATCGGCACCCAGCGCCAGCGCCTTGAGAATGTCCGTGCCGCGCCGGATGCCGCCGTCCACCAGCACCGGAATCCGGCCCTGAATGACACTGACCACTTCCGGCAGCGATTCTATCGTGCCAAAGCCGCTTTCATCGGCGCGGCCACCATGATTGGATACCAGAATGCCATCCACACCGTGCTCCAGGCACAGTGCGGCATCTTCCGGCTGGGTAATGCCCTTGATGACCAGTTTCATTTTGGTGCTGTCCTTGAGTCTCTTGACAAAATCCCAGTCCATGGCCTGATTGCCGATACCGGCTCCCGGCGGTAGCGGCAGGTCTCTGATCATGGCCTTGCCAAAGGTATTGTCGGGGCTGTGGCAGGCCTGGCACTCGGCGGAACTGCGATCGAAGCGCCGCATCCTGTCCTGGTTCCGGGCCGGGATATCGACGGTCAGGAACACCACCTGCGAGCCTGCCGCCTCTGCCCGTCTGAGCAGAGCCTGGGTGGCCTGCCAGACACTGGTGGGATAGAGCTGGAACCACAGTGCTTCCCCACGAGCCTCTCTGGCCTCTTCGATACCGAAAGTGGCGGCTGTCGACAGTGTCATTTTATGCCCTGTCGCGGCGGCGCCATGGGCGGCTTCGACATCACCCAGAGGATGGGCCATGCCCAGCCCGCCCACCGGGGCCATGATGATGGGGGAATGCAGTTTTTCGCCAAACAATTCCAGGCGGGTATCGACACGGCTGATATCGATCAGCCGCCGTGCCCGCAAGTGCAGTTTTTCATAGCCGGTACGGTTGGCACGCAGGGTCAGTTCGTCATCCACACCCTGGGAAATGTAGGTCCAGTGCGCCTGGTTCCAGTTGCGCAGTGCAACATTTTCCATGTCGAAGACATTGACGGCCCATTCGGCGGATTTGGCAATATAGTCCTTCTCATCCAGAATTTCGGCGCCATGGACTTTGCTGCCGAGCAGCGTCGACAGGGCTGTCAGGGGGCCGGCAGAGCAGAGCAGGGGGCTGGCGGCAAGATAGCTCAGAAATTGTCTGCGGATGTTTTTGTCGGCCATGGTGTTTTCCTCCGGTAGCGAACAGACCTTATGTTTCAGCACTTGCCGGATTGCGGCGCTGGGACAGCCCGGCGATGAGACTGAAAAACATCGGAATGAAAAAGGTGGCGATAAAGGTCGCCGCCAGGATGCCGCCGATGACGCCGGTGCCAATGGCGTGGCGGCTGGCGGAACCCGCCCCGCTGCTGATGGCAAGGGGAATGGAACCCATGGTGAAGGCCAGCGAGGTCATCACGATGGGACGGAAACGCTGTTTGGCGGCTGTCAGCGCAGCCTCCATCAGGGGCAGTCCCTCGCGGACCTTGATCATCGCAAACTCGACGATCAGAATGGCATTCTTGGCAGACAGGCCGATCAGCGTGACAAGGCCGATCTGAAAATAAATGTCATTATCGAGCCCCCGCATCCAGGTCAACAGCACTGCGCCAAATACCGCGAAGGGCACCGCCGTGATGACGGCCAGCGGGATGCTCCAGCGCTCATACTGGGCAGCCAGAATCAGAAAAATCATGATCAGACCAAAAATGAAGGGCTGGTTGCCGGAGCTGGCTACGGTTTTTTCCTGATAGGCCGATCCGATCCAGGACAGGGAGTAATTCTCCCCGAGGGTGCCGGCTGCCGTTTCTTCCAAGGCCTGCAGGGCCTGTCCAGAGCTGTAACCGGGCCTGGGCTCCGCCAGAATGTTGGCTGCCGGGAAGACGTTGAAACGCTGGACGATGTCAGGCCCGATGATACGTTCGATGCGGAGCAGGGAGTCCAGTGGAACCAGGGCGCCGGCACGCGAGCGGACGAAGACCTTGCTGAGGTCTTCCGGGCCGCTGCGGAAACGGGCCTCGGATTGCAGGTTGACCCGAAAATTGCGTCCGAACAGCGCGAAGTCATTGACATAGAGGCTACCGAAGGTGCTTTGCATGGTGGTGAAAATATCCCGGATGGGAATGTCCAGCGCGCTGGCTTTTTCCCGGTCGAGGTGCAGGTAGTATTGTGGCGTATTGGTAGAGAAGGTTGTCCGTACACCGACCAGTTCCGGCCGCTGCGCTGCCATCTGCACGAATTCACTGGTCTTTGCCATCAAGTCCTCATAGGAACTGCCGGAACGATTCAGAATATAGCCTTCCACACCACCGGTCATGCTCATGCCGGTGATGGGCGGCGGATTGAAGGCAAGTATCTGGCCTTCCTGAATATCCGCCCCCATACCCATGAAATTGAACACCAGGTTGCGGGCATCCAGGGCCGGACCCGGGCGTTCTTCCCAGTTCTTGAGTGGCAGAAAGGTAACGCCGCCACTGGTCTTGGCGGATTGCGTCAGAATATCGAAGCCGGTAATCGTCAGGATGGTCTGAATGGCCTCATTGCCCTCCAGTTTTGCCGCCATGGTGGCGCCAACGGCCTGGGTGCGGCTCAGGGAGGAGGCGGGCGGCAGGATGTAGGACAGGAACATGTAGCCCTGGTCTTCAGCCGGTACCAGACTGCCTGGCAAACGGTTGAAGAGCTCGTAGGTGAGCACCATGAGCCCGGCGCACAGCAACAGACCGATCAGCGCATGCTTGAGAAAGAAATGCACGCCGCTCAGATAAACCCGGGTGACGGCTCCGAAGGCGCGGTTGAACCAGCGTAGCGGCAGCGGGACCTTATGATCATCCTGAGGCTTGAGAATCAGTGCGCACAGGGCAGGTGTCAGAGTCAGTGCGACAAAACCGGAAATTATCACCGACACGGAAATGGTCACGGCAAACTGACGGTACATCTCGCCGGTCAGTCCGCTCAGGAAGGCCACGGGCAGAAAGACTGCCGACAATACCAGAACAATGGCGATGATGGGTCCGGTGACTTCCTCCATGGCTTTCAGTGTGGCTTCCCGGGGCCCTTTCTTTTCCTGGGTCATGATGCGTTCGACATTTTCGATGACGATGATGGCGTCATCCACCACGATGCCAATGGCCAGCACCATACCGAACAAGGTCAGCAGGTTGATGGAAAAACCCAATGCCAACATGCCGCCGAAGGTGCCGATGATGGATACCGGGACGGCCAGCAGGGGAATCAGCGTCGCGCGCCAGTTCTGCAGAAAAATATACACGACCAGCACGACCAGCAGCATGGCCTCAGAGAAGGTGATGATCACTTCCTCGATCGAGGCCCTGACGAATTTTGTGGTATCGAAGGGAATGGTGTACGTGATGCCTTCCGGAAAATTGCGCGAGACTTCCTGCATCGTGGTGGCAATGCCACTGGTCACCTCCAGGGCATTGGCCCCGGGCTGCATGAAAATGCGAATGGGAACGATGGGCTTGCCATCGGCACTGGCGATGATGCTGTAATCCCGCGCGCCCAGCTCAATACGTGCCACGTCTTTCAGATGCAGGAGCGCACCTTCATTGTCGGCGCGCAGAATGATATTTTCAAAGTCTTCGACATCGCTCATGCGCCCCTGGGTCGCGACGCTGTAGGTATAGGCCTGATCCGTCGGAATGGGTTCGGCGCCAAATTTTCCGGCTGCAAATTCGGAATTCTGTTCCCGGATGGCGTTGGTGACGTCGACACTGGTCAGATCATATTCGGCCAGTTTGTCGGGACTGATCCAGATCCGGATGGAGTAGTCCTGCTGCCCGAACAGCGAGACGTCGCCCACGCCGTTGATGCGCTTGAGTTCGTCGATGACGTTGAGCAGCGCATAGTTGCTCATATACACGGAATCATACTGGGGGTTGGTCGAAGACAAGGTGACAACCTGCAGGATGGTGCTGGACTGCTTTCTGACATTGATGCCCTGGCGGCGTACTTCCTCAGGCAGCCGGGCCTCGGCCACGGCCACCCGGTTACTGACATCGATGGCCGCCTGGTCGGCATCGGTGCCCAACTCGAAGCTCACGTTGATATTCAGCAGACCGCTGGAGGTGCTGGTGGAGCGCATGTAAATCATGTTGTCGACCCCGTTGACCTCCTGTTCGATGGGCGCGGCAACGGTTTCCGCCAGAGTGGCGGCGGTGGCACCGGGGAAGTTGGCAGAGATCAGCACTTCCGGGGGGATGATTTCAGGATACTGGGCGATGGGCAGGGCGCTGATGGACAGAAGGCCGGTCAGCGTGATCACGATGGACAGAACCGAGGCAAAAATAGGCCGTCTGATAAAGAAGGCGGAAATCATGGTTGCGATCCGGCAGCGCTGAGCCCGTTATCACTGCTGATGCTGACGACCTGTCCCGGCTGCACCTTGACGATGCCGTTGCTGATGATTCGGTCTCCTGGCGCCAGGCCGCGGGTGATGATCCATTGTCCGGCAATGGCGCGCCCGGTCTGCACCGGAACGGCTTGGGCCCGTCGTTCGCCATCGATCCGGTACACGAAGGTGCCCTGGGAACCCTGCAACACGGCTTCCTGGGGCACGAGCAGGGCATTGTTCAGTTCCAGCCCCAGTAAATGAATTCGCAGAAACTGGCCGGGAAGAAGGTTTTGTTCCGGGTTGGGGAAGACCGCCCGGGCCTGAACGGTGCTGGTGTTGGTATCAATCACGCTGTCGGTGAAATTGATTACCCCATCATGGCGGTAGAGCGAGCCATCGGGCAGGAGCAGTTCAGCTTGCAAGGTCGCTGCTGTGGGGCTGATGGCCTGCAGCCGACGCTGTTCGATGAAGTCAGTATCCGGATAGGAAAAAGTCACATACAGAGGATCGATGCTGACGATAGTGGTCAACAGGCTTTGCGCAGAGCCATCAGGTCCGACCAGACTCCCTTCCGAGACGGCCTCACGGCTGGTGATGCCGCTGATCGGGGCGGTGACCCTCGTGTAATCCAGATTTATACGGGCAGCATTGACTTCGGCGCGGGCAACGCTGACTTCGGCAGTGGCAAGCTCCAGTGCCGACAGTGCGGCATCCTTGTCACTTTCGCTGATAACCCCCTTCTTGAACACGGCTTCCGCCCGGTTCCAGTCCCGTTGAGTTGATCTGAACTGGGCTTGCGCCCGCTCCAACTGGGCTTCGGCACGCGCCAATTCCACCTCATAGGGGCGGGGGTCGATCTGAAACAGCAGATCACCGGCTGCTACTGGAGTCCCTTCATCATAGTGACGGGTGAGCAGAATGCCTTCGACCCGGGCGCGGACCTCCACCTGCCGGGAGCCGGCCGTGCGGGCAATATATTCCGGTTTCAGGGCGATATTCTGCGGGGTCAGGGTCATCACGGTAACGGCGGCGGCTGGAGCTGCCGGAGGCCGGGGTGAAGAAGCCTGCTCCTGATTACTGCAGGCAACGACCAGAAGACCAGAAAACAACGCCAACAGCAGGGCGTTCAGGAGCTTGCGCATGTTTTTCCTTTTACATGATGAGAGAGAATAAAAAAGCTTTGTACCTTACATAATTTTCAGGGTGTTTGTAAATATAAAATTCTGTATTAATAGATGTGTGCTCAGGTCTTCAGTTCCAACAACACCGGACAGTGATCCGAACCCCTCACGTCATCAAGAATATCAGCCTCTTGGATACGGGATGACAGCGCGGCGGAGGCCAGGAAGTAGTCGATTCTCCAGCCGACGTTTCTGGCCCTGGCGCCGGCACGGTAACTCCACCAGCTGTATTTGATCCGCTCACCATGCCGGTGCCGGAAGGTATCGATGAAACCGGCGGCCAGCAGCTTGTCGAAGCCATCGATTTCTTCCTGCATGTAACCGGCACTCTTGTTGTAGTTGGCCTTGGGTCGGGCCAGGTCGATATCACGGTGGGCTACGTTGAGATCACCACAGACCAGCACCGGCTTGTTGACTTCAAGCGTCTTCAGGTAGTCAAGAAAATGCCGGTCCCAGTGCTGGCGGTAGACGAGGCGCTTGAGTTCGCTGCCGGAATTGGGCGTGTAGACCGTGACCAGATAAAAATCCGGGAATTCCGCTGTTATGACCCGGCCTTCCTGATCATGCTCGGGAACATTGATATCGCAGATCACCGCCAAGGGCTGCACCCGGGTAAGGATCGCGGTGCCGGCATAGCCTTTCTTCACCGCCGAATTGGTGTAGATATGATAGCCCGCCAGGCCCGCCAGGGCGTCCACGACCTGCTCGTCCTGGGCCTTGGTTTCCTGCAGGCAGATCACATCGGTAGCCATGGCCTTCAGGGCGGGCAGAAAATCTTTCTTCATCACGGCACGGATGCCGTTGACATTCCAGGAAACAAAACGCACTCGATGGTTCTCCCGGCGCCGACAATCAGTTCAGTGTCGCCGCTTCATGTTGCATAAAAAAGGTATTGCGATCGGTGGTGTGCAATTGGACTTCCCGGGTGCGGTCATTCTGGCTGACCAGCATGGGTATCCGCGAGCCAGCCGGGCCATAGTGCCAGAGGCTGCGGAAAAATCCGGGCAGCGATGACACGATCTTGTCGCCCACGGCCAGAATCCTGTCGCCGGGACGAATGCCGGCTTTTGCCGCCGGACTGCCGGCATACAGCCCCAGCACGGTCAGTCCGGGCTCCTCGGCTTCCACCAGGACCCCCAGCCAGGGTCGCAGGGCGCCGGGCTTGCTGCCATGCAGGCTCATGTATTCCAGATGCGGCATCACCAGATCCACCGGTACGAACATGTTGCCGGCGATGACCTTGCCAGCGGGACTGCTCAGCCCCAGCGCCAGCGAACCAATGCCGCACAAGCGGTTCTCGGCATTCAGCAGGGCGGCTCCCGACCACTGCTCAAACAGGGGCAGGGTATAAATGGCCTCGTCCAGCAGATATTCCCAGCGGCCGGCAAACTCTTCCCGGGCAAAGACCTGGACATTGAAAGGTTTGCGGTCCGAACTGGAGAGTATCGTGGCATCATCGCCCACCTTGAGTGTGGCAGCCGCTGCGGTCTCCAGATAGTTGTTGCCCAGCGAGCGTTGGGGTTTCAGCAGGGCCAGGCCGGAATCGTAGTCCTGGGCCAGCACGATGCCCTGCACGGTCTGGCCGAGGTGGTTGCTCAGCCAGACTTCATCAGCCTCTATGAGCAGATAGCCGGCACTGAGCAGCAAACCGTCCGGACTCACCTGCACGGCATGGCCCTGCCTGTCCGTGCCGAGCATATCGGCCGTCATGGCGCTGGTGGGGACATGACTTTGCAGCGCCATGACGGCAGTGGACAAGGGTCTTGCAAAGGGCAGTATTGTTGCTGACATGACAATAGGGGTGGCTCAGGCTGATCCGGACAGCCTGCGGGTGAGCGGCGGTCAAGCCGCTCATCAGGCTGCCTCAGATGTTTCGTGATGAATGAGTGGCAGATTGTAATATAGAAAGCGAATCAGGTAACGGCCTTGACGGGTTTTGCCAGTCATTCATGTCCCTTGGGCATGCCCTGCCAATAGACGGAGGATAGTACCGAGGTTTTCAGATACCAGGCCTGTGTTGTCGGCGCTGTGCCTTCCAGCAGCCATGAAGGACAGAAGCTTGCCATCATAGCCAAATGCTGCCAGTACGATCTTGCCCCAGGGAGGGCGTCATGCCAAGGATGGTATCGCGGGCTTCGCGCATCGGAATCTTTCGCGATATAGGAAAATGTGCGGGAGCCCAAGAGCTTCTCTGGATAAACATTATTATTCAAAACTACCCATTTCTTATCTTTTCTTATCTTTTCTAAACGTTCAATATTTTTATATTTTAATTTTTTAAATAAAATAACAACAAATACTTCTTTTGGTTTTCATGATTTTTTCTATGGTCGAATATCAAATGCATTAACGGGCTGTTGAAAAGCAGCCTGCCAGTCCGGATCATGGATGGACTTCTTCAATAAACTGTCAAATGGATGTTCAAGGTGCTGAATTTATGCTGAAAATAAAGTAGACATGACTTGTCAATGATTTTATTCTTGGTATGCATTGCATTTTGTAATTCTGCAATGATTGATAAAAATAAAGAAAATATAATAAAAAAAACAAATAAAAAATGCCTCGTCAGAAAAATTCGTGGGCCGTTTTTGGCACAGGTAACGCCCCAAGCG
>JAVVEZ010000152.1:0-2373 GCA_032250895.1 Pseudomonadales bacterium
GCTTCCTCCCCGGCAGGCGGGAGAAGCCGGGATAGCCTGCCCTGTGGCCTGCCATTCCTGCTGCGTATAGGTATGCAGCGCCAGGGCATGCACCGGACCGGCCAGTTCGGCAGCCAGAATACGATAAACCATTTGATGCCGTTTGACCGGACTCAGAGCGGCAAAATCCTCTGACACGATGACTGCCTTGAAGTGGGAATCAGTGGCAGGCCCGGCATGGCTGTTGCTTTCATTATGCAACTCCAGATGGTCGAGATGCAGCGCTGCCATCAGCTTGTTGCGGATAATTTCTGCAGTCGCTGTATTTTCCATCCAGGTTTTTCCTCCAGGTGAGGGTGAAGATTTCCCGCGTCATGCCTATAGATCACAAAAGCACTCAGCCATTAAGACAGGCAATAAGGACGCGCCTGCTTTACAATGGACCTCTTTCTTCAGACACTCCAAAAAGGATGCAGCCATGACCATCGGCTGGTATCCGGGCCACATGAACAAGGCCCGCAAGGATATCACGAAAGCAATCAAAAGCGTCGATGCGGTCATGGAAATCGTCGACGCCCGCTTGCCTGCGGCCAGCGCCAATCCATTGCTGGCTGCCATTATCGGCAGCACGCCTTGCCTGCGGGTTCTCAACAAGGCCGACCTGGCCGATCCCTTGATTACGGCACACTGGATGCAGTATTTCCAGCAACACGGCATCAGGGCCGTGGCTCTCGACAAATCCAGGACCGCCCGGATCAGGGATCTGGGCAATCTGTGCCAGCGGGAATTCCGCAAGCCGGGAAAACACTTGTTTCGCCTGATGATCGTAGGCATTCCCAACGTCGGCAAATCCACTCTGCTGAACATCCTGCTGGACCGGAAGATCGCCAGGGTCGGCAATGAACCGGCTGTCACCAAGGCTTCGCAGGAGTACAAATTGAGTGATCAGGTGATCCTTGTGGACACGCCTGGTATGCTCTGGCCGAAAATCGAGGACCAGGATGCCGCCTACCGGCTGGCCGCTTCCGGTGCGATAAAAAATACCGCCATCGAATTTGAGGATATCGCCCTGTTCAGCGTAAACTTTCTGCGCGAGCACTACCCGGCACTGCTGCAGGCGCGTTACCAGTTGAGCACGCTGCCAGAACACAGCCCTGACATTCTGGCGGCCATTGCTCACCGCTGCGGTTGTTTGCGCAAAGGCGGTGTGGACTATGTAAAAGTAGCCGAGATCCTTATCAAGGATCTGCGGGCCGGCAAAATCGGCCCGGTCAGTTTTGAGAAGCCACTCCTTATTCAGAAAACGACGGCGCAAGTGAATGAAACCCAGGCCTGATCCCGAAAAATTTGCCAAAGCCATGGTCAAGCAAAAGGCTGCCGTGACCCGGAGCCTTGCCCGCGCCACCACGGAGCAAGGCGTATTGATATTGCTGACCGGTGACGGCAAGGGCAAGACGACCTCCGGCTTCGGCATGGTATTCCGGGCCCTGGGCTATGGCCAGAAAGTCGGCGTGGTGCAGTTCATCAAGGGCACGCAGAAATCCGGTGAGGAACTCCTGCTGGCCAGCCATTACCCCGAGGTGGAATTTCATCAGATGGCCACGGGTTTCACCTGGGATACCCAGAATCATGCCGCCGACAGTGCTGCGGCAGAACGAAGCTGGGCACATGCCGAAAAAATGCTGCAGGACCCGGGCTTTGACCTGATTCTGCTGGATGAACTGACCTACATGATTGCTCATCGCAATCTCGATGAGGACAGGATCATCGACTGTCTGCAAAACCGTCCCGCACACCAGAGTGTCATCGTCACCGGCCGTGGCGGCGGCGCAGCTCTGCGCCGGGTCGCCGACACGGTCTCTGAAGTAAAAAACATCAAGCATGCTTTCGATGCCGGCATCAAGGCCCGGCAGGGCGTCGATTACTGATTGACAAATGCACGTCCCAACACCAGCATCGCCGACAACAGACACAAGCCCAATAGCCAGGGCCTGGCTGTTTTTTTGTCAATATGCTTCCTGAAAGGCCCTGAGACCAGTATCCCGGGTATCAAACCCAGCATCAGCACGGCTGCATAGGCCAGATCGTTTCGGGTGAATTTTCCGATCAGCGCGAGTGCCAGCAGGGAAATGGTACAACCCAGGATGAAAAGCACCGACAGATTCGCCCGCAACTCTGCACCCCTGGCGTTCTGATAGACCAGTGCCAAAGGTGGCCCGCCGATGGACGAAATCGTACTCATGAAACCCGAAACCAGCGTTGCCACAAACACTGCCCGGGGCGTTGCTCTGATGTTGCGGTGACAGTGTCATGTCACCCCTCCTTTGCCGCATCAGAGTCTGCCAGCGTGTTCAGTGCAAGGCAGACCGGCGAAGGCATAGTGGGCTTATGTCG
>JAVVEZ010000008.1:0-61632 GCA_032250895.1 Pseudomonadales bacterium
GATGGCATTGTTCGACGCATCCCGCAACTGGACGACCGGCTGCTGCGCGAAGGCCGCGCCGTTGACCGCGCTGCCCGAGGGCTGCGTCGTCAGCGTCAGTTGTGTCGCCGCTGTCACCGTCACCGTGCCGGAGCTCACTGTTGTCAGGCCACCGGCGCTGAACTGAAGCGTGCGGCCACCGGCCGTACCACTGATGCTCAGATCCGTAAAGGTCGCAACGCCCAAGGCATTGGTCGCCGCCGTCAAGGTGCCGCCGAGCGTGCCACCGCCGGACGCAATCGCCGCCGTCACCACGACACTCGCCTGGGAGACATTGTTGCCACCGGAATCGCGCAACTGGACGACCGGCTGCTGCGCGAAGGCCACACCATTCGCCACATTGCCCGAGGGCTGCGTCGTCAGTGCCAGCTGCGCCGCCGCGCCGGCCGTCAGTGTGACGGTAGCGGACGTGACCGCGGTCAGACCCGTGGCGCTGAACTGCAGTGTCCTGTCACCGATCGTGCCGGTGATAGACAGGTCCGTAAAGGTCGCGACGCCCGACGCATTGGTCGTCGCCGTCAGCGTGCCACCCAGCGTGCCGCCGCCGGTCGCGATGGCCGCCGCCACCACGACACTCGCCTGGGAGACATTGTTGCCGCCGGAGTCACGCAACTGGACGACCGGCTGCTGTGAGAAGGCCGTGCCATTGGCCGCGCCCAAGGGCTGCGTCGCCAGTGCCAGTTGCGTCGCGGCACCGGCCGTCAGCGTAAGCGTGCCGGACGTGGCTGCGGTCAGACCACTGGCGCTGAACTGTAGTGTGCGGCCACCGGCTGTGCCGGTGATGCTCAGGTTGGTGAAAGTCGCCACGCCCATTGCATCCGTCGTCGCCGTCAGCGTGCCACCCAGAGTGCCGCCGCCTGTAGCGATGGCTGCCGTCACCACGACACTCGCCTGGGAGACATTATTGCCGCCCGAGTCACGCAACTGGACGACCGGCTGCTGTGAGAAGGCCGTGCCATTGGCCGCGCCCGAGGGCTGTGTCGCCAGCGCCAGCTGCGCCGCGGCGCCGGCTGTCAGCGAAATCGTATCGGACGTGGCCATCGTCAGACCACTGGCGCTGAACTGCAGCGTGCGGCCACCGGCTGTGCCGGTGATGGCCAGGTTGGTGAAGGTCGCGGCACCCGAGGCATTGGTTATTACCGCCAGCGTGCCGCCGAGCGTACCGCCGCCGGTCGCAATCGCCGCCGTCACCTCCACATTCGCCTGGGAGACATTATTGCCACTGGCATCGCGCAACTGGACGACCGGCTGCTGTGAGAAAGCGGCACCATTGACCGCGCCGCTCGACGGCTGTGCCGTCAATGCCAGCTGTGTTGCCGCACCGGCCGTCAGCGTGACGGTGCCGGACGTGACCGCCGTCAGACCACTGGCGCTGAACTGAAGCGTCCTGTCACCAATCGTGCCGGTGATGGCCAGGTTGGTGAAAGTCGCCACGCCCATTGCGTCCGTCGTCGCCGTCAGGGTGCCACCCAAGGTTCCAGTGCCGGACGCGATCGCTGCCGTCACCACCACGCCCGCCTGGCTGATGGCATTGTTCGACGCATCCCGCAACTGGACGACCGGCTGCTGCGCGAAGGCCGCGCCGTTGACCGCGCTGCCCGAGGGCTGCGTCGTCAGCGTCAGTTGTGTCGCCGCTGTCACCGTCACCGTGCCGGAGCTCACTGTTGTCAGGCCACCGGCGCTGAACTGAAGCGTGCGGCCACCGGCCGTACCACTGATGCTCAGATCCGTAAAGGTCGCAACGCCCAAGGCATTGGTCGCCGCCGTCAAGGTGCCGCCGAGCGTGCCACCGCCGGACGCAATCGCCGCCGTCACCACGACACTCGCCTGGGAGACATTGTTGCCACCGGAATCGCGCAACTGGACGACCGGCTGCTGCGCGAAGGCCACACCATTCGCCACGCTGGCCGAGGGCTGTGTCGTCAATGCCAGTTGCGTCGCCGTACCGGTTATCACTGTGACGGTAGCGGATGTGGTCGCGGTCAGACCACTGGCGCTGAACTGCAGGGTCCTGTCACCGATCGTGCCGGTGATAGCCAGGTCCGTAAAGGTCGCGACGCCCGACGCATTGGTCGTCGCCGTCAGGGTGCCGCCGAGCGTGCCACCGCCGGACGCAATCGCCGCCGTCACCACCACGCCCGCCTGGCTGACGGCATTGTTCGACGCATCCCGCAGTTGAATTGCCGGCTGTTGCGCGAAGGCCGCGCCGTTGGCCACGCTGGCCGAGGGCTGTGCCGTCAATGCCAGTTGCGTCGCCGTACCGGCCGTCACTGTGACGGTATTGGACGTGGCTGTAGTCAGATCCGTGGCGCTGAACTGAAGCGTGCGGTCGCCGGCTGTGCCGGTGATGGACAGGTTCGTAAACGTCGCCACGCCCGATACATTGGTTGTCGCCGTCAGCGTGCCACCCAGGGTGCCGCCGCCGGTCGCAATCGCCGCCGTCACCACGACACTCGCCTGGGAGACATTATTGCCACCGGAATCGCGCAACTGGACGACCGGCTGCTGTGAGAAGGCCGCGCCATTCACCACGCTGCCCGAGGGCTGTGTCGTCAACACTAGCTGCGTCGCGGCGCCGGCCGTCAGCGAAATCGTATCGGACGTGGCCATCGTCAGACCACTGGCGCTGAACTGCAGCGTGCGGCCACCGGCTGTGCCGGTGATGGCCAGGTTGGTGAAGGTCGCCGCACCCGATGCATTGGTCGTTGCCGCCAGTGTGCCGCCGAGCGTACCGCCGCCGGTCGCGATCGCCGCCATCACCTCCACATTCGCCTGGGAGACATTATTACCGCCCGAGTCGCGCAACTGGACGACCGGCTGCTGTAAGAAAGCGGCACCATTGGCCGCGCTGCTCGACGGCTGTGCCGTCAGTGCCAGTTGCGTCGCCGCACCGGCCGTCAGCGTAACGGTGCCGGACGTGGCTGTGGTCAGACCCGTGGCGCTGAACTGAAGCGTGCGGTCACCCGTCGTGCCGGTGATGCTCAGGTTGGTGAAAGTCGCCACGCCCGACGCATTGGTCGTCGCCGTCAGTGTCCCACCCAAGGTTCCAGTGCCGGACGCGATCGCTGCTGTAACCACCACGCCCGCCTGGCCGACGGCATTGTTCAACGCATCCCGCAACTGGACGACCGGCTGCTGTGAGAAGGCCGCGCCATTCGCCGCGCTGGCCGAGGGCTGCGTCGTCAGCGTCAGCTTGGTCGCCGCCAGCGCTTCCCCGATCTGGAAATCGCCGAAAGTCGTCATCCCTGTTGCCTGCGTGCTGGTCCCCGTGCGCGTACCGACTGTCGGCGCCGACCACGCACCGGCATCCCGCTTGCCAACGATGAACGAAGCAGTCGCGGCACCGGCGTCGATATCACCCGCAACGAAGGTGAAGGTGGCCTTATAGTTGTTGAAAGTCACGCCGCCGTTGCTGAGTGTCCAGAAGCGGTTCACGCTCTTCGCCCCATTGACCACCGATGTGGCGATATTCGGATGATCCCCCGCCGTGGTGCTGGCGGTCAGATTGCCGGCAACGCTGACATTGCCGAAGTCCAGCGCCACCGGCGTGTAGGCACCCGAGCTGCCGATCTCGAAGGTGCGCAAGGTGGAGCCGGTTGCGACATGTTTCATGAAGTTGCCGACGACATGGCCCGAGGTTCGGGAAACGCCGCCGCTGGCGCTGATGGCGAGGGTATTGACCCCGGTGGTGACATTCCCCGCCGTAAAAGTGAGTGTCCCTCCCACGGTGACGTTGCCGCCGAGGCTGATGCCATTGGCGCGATTGAGCGTCAGGTTGTTGAGCGTCACCGTCGGCAGGGTCGTGCTCGCCCCGGTGCCGCCAATGATGAGGTTCGACGAGGCGCCGCCGGTCAGGCTGCCGCTGGTGGTCGAAATCAGGCTATTAACTGTCAGGGTGTTCGCGCCCAGGGACAGGGCACCGTTCGTGAGGGTCAGTGTCCCGTTGGTGGTGAGGCCCTGACTCAGGCTGACACCCGCGCTGCTGCTGACCGTCAATGCATTGACGGTGGCCGGCAGACCATTGCCCGTCACCTGGGCGGACGAACCATTATAGATGTAATTAGCGCCGGTACTGTAAGTGCGTGTGCCGCTGACCCTGACGTTGCCGGAGGCGCCGGAGGTGGTGACGCCTGCAGCATCGCCAATGCCCAGCGTGGCACCCGAATCCAGCGTGAAGGTACCACTGCTGCCGTTACCGAGCAGGCTGCTGCCCAGCAGCAGCGTGGCGCCGCTGTTGACGGTGTAATTAATGGTGTTTGAGACGGTTCCACCGGACGCGAAGGTCTGGGTTCCGCTGCCATTGAATACCAATGTGCCGGTACCGCCGGCATTGGCATTGGTTTCTGTAATGGTGCCGCCCGTGTGGGAAAGGTTGCCCGCCACCTCCAGGATCCCGCTCCGGTTTGCATTGCTCCCATCAGCCTGTTCGAGAGTACCGCCGCTGATGGAATAATTGCCGGCGACGGTCATGGTAGTCGTTGCATTGCTCGTCGTCAGCACGAGACGGCCACCCGTTTGCATGAAATTGCCGTCAATCGTCAAGGCCGTGGGAACGAGCCTTATGCTGCCGCTGGTTCCGGTATCCTTTAATTCGAAATTGCCTTTTATCCGCAGCCCCGTACCACCTATATTCAAATTGCTGCTGCCCTGACCAGGACTGTCCCAGATAAAGTTGCCAAACTCCTGATCAATATTATCCGGTGCCGTGCCTGCCAAGACCACTTCAACCGTTGAATTGGGGTCCCAACTGGCTATGGGAAACAGATTACCATTTCTATGATGCCGATAAAAACTTCCACTTCTGAATTCCACCGTCGCACCGGTGCCAATGGTAATGGGAACGCCAGATCCGCCGGTCTGCCGATAGCTACCGTCAACGATCAGGCTGCCATTCGCGGCGATGATTAGCTGATTCCCCGTTCGCAGCACTTCCCCGCCAGCCAGGATGCGCATCCCCGGAAAGCTGACATCATGGCCGTAGGAGAGCACGCCGCCACTCTCTACCTGAATTTCGGCGCCACTGCCGCTCACGGTCCAGCCACCACTAGTGGTGGTCAGCGTATGCCCATTCTGGATGACGAAGATATCGCCGATAGTAAAATTGGCCGGCACCGTGCCACCACCGGTCCGTATGCTGTTCCAGCTAGCCGTCAGTTTGGGGTCGACACTGCCCTGGGAATAGTAGGTCGTGGCATAGGCAGAAGCGGCGAAGAGATTCAAGCCCACGAGAAGTAGCAATGGCAGCAGGCAACGCAGATACCGCGGACCCGGACGCCGGGCCGGACCTGCAGGATTCAGGCTGATGAAAGTCGTCACCTGTGCTGCTCTGGAGAAATTCAAACTTTGGCTATCCCTTGATATTTGATTTCATTCAGCACTTGTTCTTCAGCCTTTTTATAATATCAATATGATATCACTGATAAACAACTTTACTGAAGCGCAGATTTCCATTGCCACGACACCCGGCCCATAAAAAACAGAGCCAGGCCTATGTTTTGCTGCTTGTGGCGACAACATACATGCCAGTGGCTGTCAGGGCGGTGGCGGCCCGGTCGATTTGGAGTACAAGTCCGGGAGCCTGAGGGACCCCGGATGACTCCACTGCGACAGCGGGAGAACTCCCTGCCCGGCTGCCAAGGGAATAACATTCCGGTCGACTTTATATCTTTTGGCATTGTTTTCGTTATGTTTTTTATTTTCTGAAACCCGGCTTTATGGGGGTCAAGTCATAAAAAACTCGTCATTTTATACCATTGATTCATCATATCAAGTTCAGTGACACGGTGGCACACGCATGCCCCCTGTGCCTGTGCCGGCCACCCCTGTGAGCTGTCAGAGCGCTGCAACACCGTGCTTGACGCTGGCAATGAAGGGAATACAATGCGTCGGTCTGCCAGAACGACAACAATGTCATCATCCGGAAAGATCAGTCCATGAGAAAGATCATTTACCTGTCCAGTCTTGCCACCTGGCTGCTGACGGCAGCCTTTACGGTCTTGACGGCAATCCAGGCCAGCAGCCACGCCTGGTACTGGAGTTGAACCAATAACAGACAATGAGCATACACGACCCCCTGCAACTGTATGACTTCGTGCGTGAGGTCCCGGATTTTCCAAAGCCGGGCATTCTCTACCGGGATATCACGCCCTTACTGGCCGACGCCCAGGCCTTTCAGGCCGCCATTCAGTTTCTGGCGAAGCGGCTCGAACGGCATCGGGTGGATGAAATTCTGGCCATTGAATCACGCGGCTTCATCTTTGGCGCCGCGCTGGCCCTGCACCTGAAACGGCCTCTTCATCTCGTGCGCAAGGCAGGCAAGCTGCCGCGCACCACCTTTGCGGAACAGTATTCACTCGAATACGGCACCGACAGTCTCGAACTCCACACCGATGCCATCAAACCCGGCACCCGTTATGCCATCATTGACGATGTCATCGCCACCGGCGGTACCGCCGCGGCGGTTTGCCGGCTGACGGCAAAATGCGGCGGCATCGTGGCCTGTTGCGCCTTTCTGCTGGAACTGCGTGGCCTGGACGGCCGCCTGAAGCTGAACGCCTGTCCCGTGGAAAGCCTGCTGTCCTGTGACTGAAACCGCGATCGACTGGCTCCCCGCCTGCGCGCATGGCGCTTCGAAATAATCCAAGCTGCATCGTACCCACTGGGCAGGACAGCGCCCTGGCGGCTCCCCTCGCTGGACATTCTGTATGGGGATATCAAACTTTTGCCGCGAACTTGATGGAGGTCTATACTGGACCGGGCCATCAGGAACGGCCAATGCCGAGATTTCAGGGAGGAAAACCCATGGAGCCCGCCATGAACAAACCAAGCGGCCCCAACTACGACGACATCATCGCCCTGCCGGAAAACCTGGTGGGGGAGATTCTCAATGGAGAACTGCACACTCACCCCCGACCGGCGCCCCGGCACGCCAGGACTTGTTCCATGCTTGGCGTCAGGCTCGGCAGCTCCTTCGACATCGGTGATAGTGGTCCCGGCGGCTGGTGGATTCTGGACGAACCGGAACTTCACCTGGGCAATGACGTCGTCGTTCCGGATATCGCCGGCTGGCATCGCGAGCGCCTGCCGATGCTGCCGCAAGCCGCCTGGTTCGATCTCGCCCCCGACTGGGCCTGCGAGATTCTCTCTCCCTCCACTGCCGCCATCGACCGCAGCGTGAAAATGTCCCTCTATGCCCGTGAGAGAATAGCTTACTTGTGGCTGGTCGACCCGGACGCCCGCACCCTGGAAGGTTATCAGTTGAAAGAAGACGGTCGCTGGTTACTGCTGGGTACCCTCCGGGAAAACGAGCCGGTCAAGCAGCCACCCTTCGACGCGGTCGCTTTTTCCCTGGGGGATTTATGGGTGTAGGCCGCAACCCAGCCAGTCCCGCGCCCGGCCCAGCGCCATCAGCGGAAAATAGTGGCGATAGAGGTTGTAGTTGATCATGAAGGCCCTGGCCAGCTCCGGTCCCTGCATGAAGCGGGCGCTGAGATCGCCCTCCGGGTCCTCCAGGCGTGCGCCAAAACCGTAACCGGGAAAGCCGGTGCCGGTATATTGAGGTTCCTCCCAACTGCCCTGCTGCTGGCCCCGGCGCAGAAAGTCCACTGCCCTGACGAGCGCCTCCCGGCTGTGATCATGGCCGGCGGCCACCAGGGCCAGCATGGCCCAGGCCGTCTGTGACGCGGTACTGACACCCTGACCGGCCAATGACAGGTCCATGTATGAGGCACAGGTCTCACCCCAGCCCCCGTCCGTATTCTGATGTGCCAGCAACCAGTCCACCGCCTTCACGACCCGTGCCTGCCGCATGTCCTCGCCCACGGCGGCCAGCGCCGGCAGCACCGCCGCCACCCCGTAGATGTAGTTCACGCCCCAGCGCCCGAACCAGCACCCGGCACTCTCCTGTTCATTCCACAGATAGGCAACGGCTCTGCGAATGGCGGGATGGTCAGCGGGAAGCCCGGCGGCAGCCAGGGCTTCAACGACATGGGCCGTCACGTCCGCACTGGGGGGGTCCAGCGCTTCACCGAAGTCGCAAAAGGGAATTTTGGTGATGATGCCGGTCCAGTTGTTCCGGTCAAAGGCCCCCCAGCCGCCGTTGTCCGACTGCATGCTCAGAACCCAGTCGATGGCGCGTTGCAGAGGCTCCGCAACCCTGGCGCTGTGCCGGCTGTTTTTCAACCTGGCAAACACCATGATCGCCACCGCCGTATCATCGATGTCGGGATAATTCCGATTGGCGCGCTGAAAGGTCCAGCCGCCGGGACTGGCCTGGGGCGTCAGCACGGCCCAGTCACCACGGGCCCGGCATTCGTGTGCCAGCACCCAGTCCAGGGCCTTCTGCATGGGCTCGCAGTCATCCAGCTGACGACCGCACTCCTGCATCGCCAGCAAGGTCAGCAAGGTGTCCCAGACCGGCGATTCACTGGCCTGAATGAATTTGCAGTCGCCGCGCCAGTAGGACCAGTGCGCGTCCAGCGCCGCCAGGCCCCTTGCCAGCACCGGATGATCGAGGGCATAACCGGCGGCGTACAGCGCCATCAGGCTGTAAACCCAGGGAGGCTGAATCCCGCACCAGGCGCCATCGGCATCCTGATGCCGGATGGCCCATTCCAGACAGCGCTCGATGGCGGCCTGGCGGCCTGGAATGAGGCGCTTGCGCTGAAAAAAATGCAGTAAGCGGTCCACCCCACTGAACAGGGACTCCCAGGAAAACAATCCCGCACGGCGCGGCAACGCATGGTTAAACTGGTCACGGCCTGCAGGAAACAGCTCGTCGGGTCTGCGGGCCGCAGGCAGAGGCCGGGTGAAATGCAGCGCCGAGAGCACGCACAAAGACACCAACGTGGCACGCGCCCAGGAAGAAAAGTGCGCAATATTGAAAGGCACCCAGGTCGGCAGCCGGATGATTTCCGGCGGCAGATTGGGCGTTTGGTCCCAGGGCCATTCGCCCAGCAGGGCCAGCCAGTAGCGCGTAAAAACGCGTATCCCGGACAGGCCACCATGGCTGAGTATCCACTCCCGTGCGGCCTGCATGGGGGCCTCAGTCGGCTCCATGCCCATCGCACGCAGGGCAACATAGCATTCGACCGTGGTATTGATGTCGCCACTGGGGGCTTCAAAAAATGTTTCCCAGGCGCCATCCGGACGCTGTTTGGACAGAATACCCCTGATCAGGGCCTCGCTGTCGGGCAGCTCGATGCCCAGCACATGAGAAGCCAGCAGCCATTCTGCCTCCATGCAACAATTGGACTCCAGCATGCCCACCCAGAAGCCTTCCGCATGCTGGCTCCGGTCGAGCCACTGCAAACCCGCATCGATAAGCGGGTCCAATTCGTTTTTGTTTTCAACAGCATTGACAGATGTCATCGGAACCACTCCACCGCCGCCCCTATTGCCTGCTCTGCCGTTCCCGGCTCATAGCCCAGGCAGGTCTGCGCTTTTTGCGACGAAAAATACATATGTTTACGCGACATTTTTACACCTTCCACGGTTGCCAGTGGCTCCTGGCCAGGCATTATCCGGACCGCCATCTCACAGCACAGCGCAAAAGCCATGGCCAGGCCATGGGGCATCCTGATCCGGGGTGGCCTCCGCCCCACCTTCCCAGCAATGAGGGTCAGGGCCTGTTGCAGACTGAGATTCTCCCCTCCCAGGATATAGCGCTGTCCCGTTTCACCCATCTGCCAGGCCAGCAGATGGCCCTCGGCAACCCGGTCGACGTGGACGAAGTTCATGCCCGTATCGACATAGGCCGGGATACGCCCCGCCATGGCATCACGAATCAGCTTGCCGGTCGGCGTGGGCCTGATATCACCCGGTCCCAACGGCGTCGACGGGTTGACGATGACCACCGGCAGGTCTTCCTCCTGCGCCATCCTGGTCACGGCTGCCTCGGCAAGAAACTTGGAGCGCTTGTAATGACCCACCATCGTGGCCAGGCTGCTTGGGGTGTTCTCATCGGCCGGGCTGCGGTCCGGGTTATTGCCAAGGGTCGCGACACTGCTGGTATAGACAATGCGTTCAAGGCCCGCCCGTTGCGCCGCCTTCATCAGGGCGACGGTGCCGTCGACATTGGTGCGGTACATCGGCTCAGGATCCGGAATCCACAAGCGATAGTCCGCCGCCACATGAAACAGTACCGTGCAGCCCGCAAGTGCCCTGGCCAGGGACTCCGCATCATTCAGATCGCCCTTGACCAACTCGACATCCAGGCCCGCCAGGTTGCTCAGGTCGCTGCCGGGCCGTATCAGGGCTCTGACCTCGACCCCGGCTCTTGCCAACAATTGACGGGTGACGGCGGCCCCGACAAAGCCATTGCCACCGGTGACCAGCACTTTCATCTGGAGTCTCCCGCTGCTGATTCACTGCCGGCCAGGACTGACAAATGAGAACCTTGGTCCGATGCGGCCAGTAAAGCCGGCAGTTTTCGTGCCAGGGAAGCCAGGGCGTCCCGAGCCAGATGTGACTGTCTGGCCAGAGGCAGCAAGGCCATGAGATCGCCGGGGTGGCGCAGCAAGGCCGCGCAAAAATTGAGCCAGCGAACGCGCCCGAAAGGGTCTACGGCACTGGAAACAAAGGCGGGCAGGCGCGTTCCGGCGGTATCCAGCACACTGCGCACCGCCACAAAGGGCAGTCCTCTTTCCGCAGCGACGGCCGCAACCGCCGCACTCTCCAGATCCACGGCTGCCGCTCCCGAACGGGCAAACAGGCGCTGCTTGCCGACACGGTCAACGATGGCCGTTTCAGCACAAAACAGCGCTTTGTCGCTGGCGGAATGCACCGTGGTCTGGGTGCTCAGGAACAGGGCGCGCAGGTCTGGATCAACGGAATATTCGACATCTCCGGCCGCGCTGACTGTTGCCGGGAACAGCAACTGACCGGACTCCAGCGCAGGATCGAGTGCACCGGCAACACCCCAGCTGACCAGCACATCGGCACCGTCATCGGCCAGCAGCAGGGCAGCCTGCCGGGCTCTGATGGCACCCATGCCGCAAAGCACCAGCTTGCCGATACGGCCCACCGTCACACAACGCCGGCGGCGCGCGCTGGCAACCAGAGTCGCCGCCTCCATCTGCAGTGCACAGACAAAACCCCATTCAGCTTTGGTTTTCACGACCCTATCCCCAGACCCCAGCCTGCATTTACACAGAACCTTCGGGGATATGCACAATCGCGGCACCCGAGGCAATGGCCTTCGGCAAACCGGCAGCCGTCAGGTTGAACAGCAGCCGGCTGGCCGTATTGGAAGCCCCACACAGATTGCACAGGGCAATGACCGTGTATACCGCACGCCGGGATATCTTGACCTCGGCCCCGGCGGAAAACCCGGGATTGTGGTGTATCTTGCGGATGGACAGCATGGCCATACCAATACACCATAGACAGAAATGGCGGATGCCCTTTTCCGTCGCCGGGATCATCAGAGTGTAGTCAAGCGCATTGCGCAGATGAGCGTGGGTCACGCCAAGCAGCTCATTCAGACCCTCGGCAAAGGCAGGCGACCCATGTATCGTCTCAAGCTCACTCAGCTCGAGTCCATGGCGCTTGAACAGGCTGCGCGGCAACCAGCAGATGGAGCGGGAACGATCATCCCAGATATCCTTCAGAATATTGGTCATCTGCAAACCCTGGCCGAAGGAAACTGCCAGTGGCATCAGCACGTCCCGCCTGGCCCGCATCGCTTCGCAGTAGTCACAGAACAGCTCTGTCAGCATTTCTCCGACCACTCCCGCGACGTGATAGCAGTAATCGTCGAGCTTGCGCATGTCCTCCAGACCGGCATGGGGCGGGTTGGCCTGATAGTGGGCCATGCCTGCGGTCATCGTGGCGACGCAGCGGCTGATGGCCGCACGCTGGTTTTCCGAAAAGGTATGGGTCAGGCGGATGACACGGGCTGTATTCTGGACCAGATCCTGCTCCGCCACCGGCGTCTCCGGCACCAGAACAGATGCCAGGCCAGCGGCAAACGCGGCGCTGTCGTCACGGCCGTCGATAAGGCCAATCAGACGTTCGGAGAACGCTTTCTTGTCCCCGGCAGGCAAGGCCGGGTCATCTTCGATGGTATCTGCAAGACGACACAGCAGATAGGCATTGCCGACCACCTCGCGCAAAGCCACGGGCAATTGCGGAATGGTCAGCGCAAAGGTGCGCGACACCCCTTGCAGGATATAGTCCTGATAGCCCGAATCATCGAGTCGGCTGGTATCCTGATGTTCAAACTCTGGCATAGCAATACCCAAGGGAACGCAGACGACACAATGCCGCCACAAAGATCAAAGCAATATTCGCTTCGGGAATTTCAAGCAATATTGCTTTTTTCAGAGCTTGCTGTCGCCTTCTTCGCCTCATCCGGTTTCTTGCCTGCCACACTGGCCACATCAGTGACATTGTAGGTCTGTATGTACTCAATGGGAGGCTCAGCGACCATCGGACCTTCCGTGCGCGGACCGAAGAGCGCCACCTTCAGGGCCTTCCAGGGGTGAGTCAGCGAGTCATCGATGGCCGAGGGCTCGTAACCGCAGTGCACCATGCAATCAGCACATTTCGGGTTTTTACCGGTACCGTAATTGTCCCAGTTGGTATCATCGATCAGGGATTTGAAACTGTCGGTATAACCTTCATCCACCAGCAGATAGCACGGCTTCTGCCAGCCGAACACATTGCGCGTGGGGTTCCCCCAGGGCGTGCAGCGATAATCCTGATTACCGGCCAGAAAATCCAGGAACAGACTCGACTGATTGATCTGCCATTTGTGGCCCTTGCCCAATCTGAATATCTGCCGGAACAGTTCCTTGCTGGACTGGCGTTTCAGAAAGATTTCCTGCTGCGGGGCATGCTGGTAGCTGTAGCCCGGTGAAATGGTCGCGCCTTCCACGCCCAGATCCCGGCAAAAATCCAGAAACCCGGCAACCTCTTCCGGGCTTTCATTCTGGAACAATGTGCAGTTAACTGTAACCCTGAAGCCTTTTTCCAGAGCAGCCTTGATTGCTATGACCACACGATCAAAAACACCATCGAGACAAACCGAGGCGTCATGCTTCTCCTGCAGGCCGTCCAGATGCACGGAAAAGGCAAAGTAGGGAGACGGGGTGTATTTGTGCAGGTGTTTCTTGAGCAGCAGCGCATTCGTACACAGATAGACAAATTTCTTGCGCGCCACGATACCCTCGACGATTTGTGGCATTTCCTTGTGCAGCAGGGGTTCGCCGCCGGGAATGGACACGATGGGCGCACCGCATTCATCGACTGCGGCCAGGCATTCCTCCAGGCTCAGGCGCTTGTCCAGAATGGCTTCCGGATAATCGATTTTACCGCAGCCTGCGCAGGCAAGATTACAGCGGAACAAGGGTTCCAGCATCAACACCACCGGGTAGCGTTTGACACCCAATAATTTCTGCTTGAGCAGGTAGGCACCCACGCGAATCTGCTGTTTTAAAGAAACTGCCATAGCAAAAGCCTCATTTATTCTATTGATGGTCTGCCGGAGGTGGCAATCATGCCCGCTTCCAGCAATTCCCTGGGTAATCTGAATACGGTGGATTCGGTCACGCCGTTCATCATATGAACGGCCACGACGCCTGAATCCCTGAGCCGGTCAACGACACCCTGCACCAGGGCCTCCGGAGCCGAGGCCCCGGCGGTTATGCCAATACGGGAAACGGATGTCAGCCACTCATTCCTGATTTCACCGGCATCCTGAATCAGATAGGCCTTGACCCCCGACTGCTCCGCCACATCTTTCAGGCGATTCGAGTTGGAACTGTTCTGTGCCCCAACCACCAACACCAGGTCCACTTCCCGCGCCATATCCCGCACGGCATTCTGACGATTCTGCGTAGCATAACAAATATCATTGAGTCCCGGGCCGATAATGTCCGGAAACCGGGTTTTCAGGGCGGCAATGATATCACGGGTATCATCCAGACTCAGTGTGGTCTGTGTCACATAGGCAACCTTGCCGGGATCGCTCACCGTGAGTTCCGCGACTTCCTCGGGCGTTGACACGACATGAACCTCGCCCGCGATGGAACCCATGGTGCCAATCACCTCCTCGTGTTCGATATGCCCCACGATGATGACTGCGTAGCCCTGGGCACTATAGCGCTTGCCCTGCAGATGAACCTTCGTCACCAGTGGACAGGTGGCGTCGATGACATCCAGCTGCCGCTGTTCGGCTTGCGCCACGATGGCACCCGAGACGCCATGCGCACTGAATATCACCACTGAACCGGCGGGCACATCGGCAAGACTCTCCACGAAAACCGCCCCCTGTTTTTTCAGGTCGGCCACCACATGGGCGTTGTGAACGATTTCGTGATAGACATAGATGGGCGGCTTGTAGACCTCCAGCGCCAGCTCGACGATTTCGATTGCCCGGACCACGCCAGCACAAAAACCGCGCGGCTGCGCCAGATACAGTTCCATAGTGTCTCCTGCCTGAAATTCATGTTTTTGGTCGGTTTGCAAACAAACAAGCCTCTGGTTCAGCGCTTTCCTGGTGTCATTTCAAGTATATAAACACTCGTCTTGATGAATCCTGATAATAGAAAGGGAAACTGCAAATAAATTTCCCGCTGCGCAGGCTCTCAGCCAGGCACCTCAGGGTTTCCGGAAGCGGGAGGGGGGGCAATGTTGCTGTTGTAATGGCTCTTGACATAAGCCCCGATGAGCGCCTGGAACTCTTCCACGAGGTGTTCACCTTTCAGGGTGACATCCCTTTTGCCATCGATGAAGACCGGCGCCACCGGCGCCTCGCCGCTACCGGGCAGGCTGATGCCGATATTGGCCAGTTTGCTTTCCCCCGGGCCATTCACGACGCAGCCCATCACCGCGACGGTCATGTTCTCGACACCGACGAAATCCTTGCGCCAGAGAGGCATCTGCGCCCGCAGATAGCTCTGAATTTTTCCGGCCAGTTCCTGAAAATAGGTGCTGGTGGTACGGCCGCAACCCGGACAGGCAGCCACCAGGGGCGTGAATGAGCGGATGCCCAGGCATTGCAGGATTTCCTGGGCAACAATGACTTCATTGCTGCGATCACCACCGGGTTCCGGGGTCAGAGAGACCCGGATCGTATTGCCGATGCCTTCCTGCAACAGCAGGGAGAGCGCCGCCGTGGAGGCCACGATGCCCTTGGAACCCATGCCGGCTTCGGTCAATCCCAGATGCAGGGGATAGTCACACTGGACCACCAACTCCCGATAGACCCTGACCAGTTCCTGCACCGAGCTGGTCTTGCAGGAAATGATGATCCGGTTATGAGGCAGCCCGAGCGTCTCGGCCATCCTCGCGCTTTCCAGCGCTGAAAAAATGATCGTATCGCGCTGGACCTCATCCAGCGTCCTGGGACTGGCCAGGCTGGCATTCTCATCCAGTTTCCGGGCCAACAGCTCCTGGTCGAGACTGCCCCAGTTGACGCCAATGCGAACCGGCTTGTTGTAGGTGCAGGCGACTTCTATCATCGCGGCAAACTGCTCATCCTTGCGCTTGCCGCGACCGACATTACCGGGGTTGATCCGGTATTTGGCCAGGGCCTGGGCGCACTCGGGATAGCGAACCAGCAGTTTATGACCGTTGTAGTGAAAATCGCCGATCAGCGGCACCTCGATGCCCCTGGCCAGCAAGCGATCACGGATGTGGGGAACCGCCCTGGCGGCATCCTCATTGTTGACGGTGATCCGTACCAGTTCAGAACCAGCCGTGGCCAGGCTTTCGACCTGGGCAACCGTGCGCTCGATATCGACGGTATCCGTATTGGTCATTGACTGCACACGAACCGGCGCACCGCCCCCGACCATGACTCCCCCCACGTTGACGGCAACCCGTCTGGGGTAACGCAACTTATCCAACATACTGATCCTTATTCACGCCACTTATCCCTGCAAGTTCTTTCTGATATTTGGGTCTCGTGTATAGTGCATTATACATTGGCACAAGACAATAAATACAACGGGGGCTTGGAACTTTCATGACGAACAATGACTACCCGATCTTACAAACCATTGACTCGCCGGTAGATCTGCGAACCCTGTCCGAAGCGCAACTGGCACCGCTGGCTGAAGAGCTGCGCAGCTTTCTGATCGAATCCGTCTCCTCCTGCGGCGGTCATTTTGCGGCCGGGCTGGGTACTGTCGAATTGGCGATAGCGCTGCACTATGTGTTCGACACCCCCAACGCAAAATTAATCTGGGATGTCGGGCACCAGGCCTATCCCCACAAGATTCTCACCGGACGCCGCGATCGCATCCGCACCATCCGCAAACAGCATGGTCTGACCCCCTTTCTGAAACTGACTGAAAGCCCCTACGATGCCTTTGGCGCCGGACATTCCAGCACCTCCATCAGCGCCGCACTGGGGATGGCGATGGCCGCCCGGACCCTGCACAAGGATGAAGCCGCCATCGCCGTCATCGGCGATGGCGGCATGACCGCCGGTCTCGCCTATGAGGCCATGAATCATGCCGGCTCCATGCCCGATCTCGATCTGCTGGTGATTCTCAACGACAACAAGATGTCGATCTCGCCCAACGTGGGCGCGCTGCACAATTATCTGACGCGAATCCTGTCCGGCCGTTTCTACAACAAGGTCCTGGAGAGTGGTGAGCACCTGCTGGAAAAAATGCGTCTGCCGACGCTGCTGAAACTCGCCAATCACATGAAGAAGGGCGTGCGTGACCTGGTCGCCCCGCCCGGCAGTTTTTTTGATGCATTGGGCTTCAGTTATTTTGGCCCCATCGACGGTCACGACCTGCCAACCCTGGTACATACCTTGAAAAACCTGCAAGCCGTCAAAACTCCGCGCCTGTTGCATGTGGTGACCTGCAAGGGCAACGGTTATGCCAAGGCTGAAAAAGATCCCGTCAAATATCATGGGGTCTCCCCCTTCGACCCCAAATTGGGCATCCGCTCGACCTCCACGCCTGCGAAAATGTCCTATTCCGAGGTATTTGGCAACTGGCTCTGCGATATGGCCGCGCATGACAAACACCTGGTCGGCATTACGCCGGCGATGCGGGAAGGCTCTGGCATGGTGAAATTCGCCGAGCAATACCCCTCTCAGTATGTTGATGTGGGAATTGCCGAGCAACACAGTGTTGCGCTGGCCGCCGGCATGGTCCTGCAGGGGCTGAAGCCGGTTGTGGCCATTTATTCCACCTTCCTGCAACGTGCCTATGATCAGGTGGTGCATGAAGTTGCCATCCAGAAACTGCCGGTCCTGTTCGCCATCGACCGCGCTGGCCTGGTCGGCCCCGATGGCCCCACCCATGCCGGAGCCTATGACCTCACCTTCCTGCGCTCACTGCCACACATGGTCATCATGGCCCCTGCCGACGAGAACGAATGCCGGCAGATGCTCTACACGGGTTACAGGCTGGAACAACCGGCCGCGGTGCGTTATCCCCGTGGTGGCGGCCCGGGAGCCGTCATCGAACAAGCGATGCAAATGCTGCCTGTCGGCAAGGCGCAGTGGCGCCGGCAGGGGCACGGTATCGCCCTGCTGGCCTTTGGCTCCATGCTGATACCCGCGGCCCTTGTCGCCGAGAATCTGGATGCCACCCTGATCAACATGCGCTTCGTCAAACCCATTGATACCGGCATGCTCGAGAAAATCGCGGCTTCCCACCGCCTGATCGTCACCCTGGAAGAGAATGTCGTGCCCGGCGGCGCCGGCGAAGCCGTTCATGAATACCTCTCGGAACAGGGTATCAACCTGCCCTTGCTGCACATTGGCCTGCCTGATCGCTTCATTGAACACGGCTCACGGGAAGAAATGCTGAAGGACGCCGGGCTGGATGTGGCCAGCATCGAGGCCAGCATTCAGACATTCATCACCCGGCAGGATATCGGCAAGCTGGTGGCCCTGACGGTGGAGAACAAGACCAGGCCCGCAGTCACCCGCAAGCGCTCAGTGAATCAGAAGTAGAAAAGTCTTTCTCAAGCATTTTCGCGGGGAATGCCATAACGCTGACAATAGCCGGCAAAATCCTGGCCCAGGCTCTGCTCACTCATGCCGAAATCCCCAGGTTGATAGCGATGGGCTCCGAACTTGTGCCGGGGCGAAACCGCCAGAAAGGCCCGCATCCGGTCGGCCGTCGCACCCGTCAGGGAACGGCCAAAAGACTCGTACAAGCCTTCCATCGCCGTGATCGGGTCGGCCAGCAGCCGATCATAAAACATATCCACCCACACATGTTCCTTTCCCGGGTGGGTGTCCCGTGCCTGCATGGCGAGTTGCAGGGCCTGTTGCCAGCGCGCAAGAATTTCTGCGCCGACTGCGCGGCTGTCCACCTGTTCACTGAAGGCCCGCCGCAACAGGACATGCAGGCTGGCCAGAGAGGGCATGACCTGCCGGGGATCACGGTGAGTCTGCACGATGCGGGCATCCGGATAAACCGTCAGCAGCGCCTCGATCGCCATCATATGCGCCGGTGCCTTGAGCACCCAGGTGTGGGCTGTTTGTTGATATTGCAGGTGTTGCAGGAACCGCTGGTGCAGGCGATAGGCTGGCTCCAGGCTCCGCTGAGCCAGCCAGCGCTGGTAGCCGGGCACCCGGCACATGGCCTCGAACAGGTGGGATTCGAAGCTGTGCCCGGTGATCTGTATGCACTCCTGGGGCTGTTCCACATTCACTTCATGGGTTTTCTGAAAATTCGGTGCCAGCCAGTCCAGCCAGGCACTGCGCTTGCGGGCGGCACGGATGCTCTGCTGTCGGGCCGCCGCAGATCCGGCCGTCAGTGGATACATCAGCTCCCAGGTCAGCGGGCTGCGATGAGCAGGATCCAGGCTCAACAGGTTGTGCAGCAAGGTGGTGCCGGTACGGGGCAAGCCCAGGATGAAAACCGGCTGTCTGATCACTTCTGCGGCAATACCGGTTTCCTGACGGCGGCGCCGTTCAAGGCCCAGCCGGTTGACCAACATATGCAGGGCATCCTGCCGCATTGCAAAGCGACCGATGACATTGAGTCGGCTGTCGTGCTCATAGGAATCGAACAGTACAGACAGCCCTTCGCCCGGGTCCTGGTCGCCGAAATCATCCCAGCAGGCAATCTGCCGGGCCTGTTCGATCAGCGCGGCAGCGTTCAGTTCAGGCAGGCGATGGCGGCTGAAGGCCAGACCACCCTGATTGATGGCAGTCACCAGAGCATGTTTCAGCGAGCTCATCGTAGCGTGCCATCCCTCGGCAGCAAAGCCGGTATTACAAACAAGGCGGACAGCAGGGATGCCACCATGCCCACTGTCAGCAGAATACCCATGCTGGCGGTCCCCGGATGCTGCGAGAACGCAAGCGTTCCAAAACTGGCAATGGTGGTCAGCGTGCTGAACAGAATGGCCCGGGGTGTGGAGGACGTTGTGAGTCCGGCGCCTTCCCGGTTCTGAATGGCACTGTTATGGTGTCGCTGGACCATATGAATGCCGTTATCAACCCCCACTCCAATCAATAGCGGCAAGGTAATGACATTGGCAAAGTTGAACGGCATGTTCAGCAGGACCGTGCTCGCCGCTGTCAAGGTGGTGGCAAGCAGCAGAGGCGCTATGACCACCAGCGTCCGCCGAAAATCGCGCAACAGCAACAGCAACAGCAGAAACACGCAAACAAGCGCCGTGGCAATGGCCTGAACAAAGGACGTCGCCACTGTCTGACCCCCATAATATTCGATGGCCGGCAGCCCACTGGCTCCCGGCGCATGGCTCTCCACCGCCTCGATAAAGCGCTTGATCTGCGCCATGTCGGTCAATGCCTGGGCCGGGATGATTTCCACGCGCTGGCGGCCATCTGCCGACAACCACAGGCTCCTGAGTTCCGGAGGCAACTCAGAAACCCCAAAGGGGGTCGCTGCAAAACCATCGACGAGCCGGTTCCAGGTCAACGGGAAGGTTCCCAGCGCCGCCTCACTCAGCTTTGTGAGGGCCTGTTCCTGCCCGGCGGCATCCTGTTCGGCCAGCCAGCCCTGCATGGCTCTGCCCAATTCACGTTCATTGACTCGTGAGGCGTCCAGCAGACGAGCGGCAAGGCTGCGGATTGCACTCACGTCCCTGTCCACTTCAGGCGCTGCCAGGATGATGGGAGCAGGCTCGCCAAGCATCAGGGTCAGATCGTCCAGCATCGCCATTTTTTCTTCCTGCCCGGCCGGGACAAAATCGGCAATTTCACGCACTTCCTTCACTTCCGGGAGTGCCGTTATTTCTTCTTTGAGCGCAGGGGCCGCTTCGGCCGGACTCAGGAAAGACAGTGTCAGGGGTGACGTTCGGGCATCATTCAAAAGATCATAATAGGTACTCACCGACTCGCTGTCCGGATCTCTGAGGTGCAGCGGGTTGCTGTCAAAATGAGCCTGGGCTGCCAGCCAGATGGCAGCCACTGCCAGCAGCAAGACCCCAAGCCGTACCGTGACGAGATGCCGGGTGCTGAAGCGCCCAATCAGGGCAAACAGCAGGGGTGAGTGTTCGATGCCGACGTTGCGGGGGGGACCGAAAAGATGCAGCAGTGCCGGCAACAGAACCAGTGTCGCCAGCAGGCTGGCAAACATGCCGAAACCCGAGATCAGGCCGAGCTCAGCAACGCCGGCAAAGGCAGTGGGAACGAAGGCCAGAAAGCCGATTGAACTGGAGGCTGCACACAGCACCAGGGATACCCCGGTATCACCGGAGGCCTCACGGATCGCCTGTTCATGGCTGTGTCCACCGCTCAGGAGTTCCCGATAATGCAGGCAATAATGAATGGCAAAATCTATACCCAGACCGATATAGAGCACAGCAAAGGCAATGCTGATCAGATTCAGGTGACCTATGCCCGCTGCGGCAAAGGCCGCCGTTATGATCAGCCCGAAAAACAAGGTCAGCAGACTGGCCGCGAACAGGCGCCAGGAGCGGAAGGTCAGCATCAATATGACGATGACGAGCAAGAGGGTGAGCAGCGCCCCCTGCACGATGCCCTGACCCACACTCTCCAGCTCTTCCTGCTGCAATGCCAGGGAACCGCTCAGCCTCAGCGTCAGCCCATCACTCTCACCCAGGCCAAGGAGTTGAATTTGCTCGCGAATGCCGGCAAGCACGCGCTTTCTCGGTTCGGCGCCGGCGAAGTCAAGCCTGGGAGCCACCAGAATCACCCGACGATAAGAATCCTCTGCCGCCTGCTCATCGAGCAGGGTCTGCCATGAAATGGCTTCCGCATCACCCTCTGCCGCTTCCTCAAACAGACGGGTCAACCTTGTCATGGTCTGCTCGAGCTCCGCCGGCGGATCGGCGTCCGCTTCCAGACTGTCGGCCAGCAGGGACAGAAAGCCCGCCAGATGGGGCTGCTGGCCCAGCCGGCCAAGCACCGGCTGCATGACGGCGAGGCGGTCACCGAAGGTCTGCAACTCATCGGGAGACAGGAACAACAGGGCATTCCTGCGGAAGAAAGGGCTGCTCTCGATGGCCAGCACCATCCCATAGACAGCAGGCGTCTCCTGCAGGCGTTCCGCCAGCTTTCTCTGCGCTTCATCGACCCGCTCCGGGACCGGCCCGTCGATCACTACCAGGACATTCGCATCCAGCGCTGGAAATTCATCACGGAACTCGTTGAATTGCTGGAACCAGGGCAGTTCCAGGGAAAACATCCCCGAGGTGTTGGTGTTGATGCCGAGATGAGTCAGGGCATAAAACAGGAGTCCGCCCGACAGGATCGCAGCTGTCATCAGCACGGCCCAGGCGAAACGCTGAATAGCGGCGGTCATCCGGTACAGGAATCTGCCGAGCTGTCTTCCTGAACTTGACATCTTGCTTGCCCCTCCAGGCATGGTGACGATTTTCCGGTCTCAGGTCCGGGCCCGGAAGGATAAAGACCCTGCCCGTCAATGTCCATCCTATGATCCATTTGGACTCAGGATTACCCTGCTTTGACAGCACTGCAATGAAAATCCGGTTGTATATAAAAGAAAACCTGGCTTCCCCGGTCCTTGCATAGATACTGCCATCTGGATAACCTCCAGGCAGACGACGAGATTGAAAAACCCCCGGCGCCTGACAGGCTGCTTTTGGCAGGCTATTTTCGAAATTAAAACTGATCTATTATACGCCCCCTCAATAAACACAGAGACAGGTATTCATGCGCAACATGCTAAAACTCCGGCTGTTTTTTCTTTCAGCAAGTATTTTTTTTCTGGCGTTTCCATGGTCTGTGCAGGCTTCTGCCGATGCAGTGGCAACCGTGGAAGAATTCCATCTGGCCCTTGCAGACGTCATGTTGGAAGCCGACACACTGAGTTTCCAGGGTCGCTATGACAGACTTGCCCCTGTCATTGATGAAACATTCGATATCGAGACCATCTGCCGGGTCATCCTGAGCAAGAACTGGTCAAGCCTCGATGCCGATCAAAAGGCACTTTTTACCCAGCTGTTTTTTCGTCTCAGCACCGCCACGTATGCTGCCCGGTTCAACAGTGGCACGAAACGCAGATTCTCGACGGTGAATGTCGAAGAACTGAGAGAGGGACGGGTACTGGTCAAAACGGAATTCAATGCGCCCGGCCTGGATGTGGTGAGATTTGACTACATCCTTCACCAGAAGCAGGGACAATGGTACATCATCAGTGCCACGGCCAACGGCGTCAATGATCTGGCACTCAAGCGTTCCGAATACACGGCCATTTTCAACAGCTCTGGCTTTGAAGGCCTGGTCAGTACGCTGGAAAGCAAGATTCTGGAGCTTGGCAACACCATTGCCGACAATGGCTAAACCACTTATGGCTGTCTTTGTTGTTCCGGCAAGCTGCCGTCATCTGTGCCGAATACTGCTATTGCCAGCCCTGCTTCTGTTGACCGCATGCGCGACGACACCCATAGGCAGCACCGATCCGGATGCACTGGAAGGGTTCAACCGTCCGGCCTACAACTTCACCGATGGTGCCGACCGCTATCTGATAAAGCCCGTTGCCGAGACTTACGCTACCCACACACCCAGACTGGTACGCGCCGGCATCACCAATTTCTTCAATAATCTGCTGTATCTCAATGTGATGGTGAACTCCTTCCTGCAAGGCAAGATCGGTCAGGGCTTTTCCGATGCCACGCGCATCGTGGCCAACACCACCATCGGTCTCGGCGGCCTGGTCGATGTGGCCACTCCGATAGGACTGCCCAGCCACGACGAGGATTTTGGCCAGACTCTCGCGGTGTGGGGGGCCGGTCAGGGTTCCTACCTCTTTCTGCCCCTGCTGGGACCCAACACGACGCGCGATACGCCGGATCTGGCCATGAGTACCCTGCTCAATCCCCTGATCTATATAAAAGCCGCCATCGCACTGCCATTGGCTTTTTTGAATGGCGTCAACACTCGTGCCAATCTGCTCAGTGCCACGGCCCTGCGCGATGAAAATGCCGTCGATCCCTATATCTTTACCCGTGAGGCCTATTTGCAGCAGCGCCGGGATCTGATCTTCGACGGCAATGCGCCGACTGAAGGCATCGATGATATGTTTGATTTTGACGATGAAGACTGAGCCGGAAAGGTCCAGAGGAGCCGGCTGATCATGACAGCGCTCATGTCGCTCCCGGACTACCTGCTGCTGCCCGGCTTGCTGGCCTGGCTGGCCTGGACCTTCATCCTGCTGCGGCCCGCCCGCCCCTGGCTCATGACGGAGCATCTGGAGCCGGCTTCCACTACCGACGAACACGGCTTGCATGATATCGATGTGCTGATTCCGGCCCGCAACGAAGCCGGGATATTGCCCAAGGTATTGAGCGCGACGCTGGCCCAGGGCAGCGCCATCCGCATCAGCGTCGTGGATGATGAATCCACGGATAACACCGCCGTGCAAACTGCAGAGCTGGCAGCCAGTGAACCCAGGGCAAGACTGATCCAGGGTAAGTCCAAACCCCCGGGCTGGACCGGAAAACTCTGGGCCCAGGAACAGGGACGGGAGCAGATGCAGCGGCCTTTTGTGCTCTTGCTGGACGCAGACATCGTGCTTGCCCCCGGCATGATCGCCGCCCTGCGAGCCCGGCTGCTGGATCGAAATCTGGATTTTGTATCGGTGCTGGCCAATCCTGGCCTGAAATCCCTGCTGGAACGGCTATTGCTGACACCCTATGTCTTTTTCTTCAAACTGCTCTATCCCTTCCGGCTGGCCAACGACCCTGCCGCAAAGCTGGCTGCTGCCGCTGGCGGCTGCCTGCTGGTCCGCCGCCACCTGCTCGATGATCTGGATGTGTTCCAGACCATCCGTGGCGAATTGATCGACGATTGCGCGTTCGCGCGCCGCATCAAAAGCCAGGGCGGAAAAACCTGGACAGGGGTTTCCCAGGGTGCCATCAGCATCCGTGACAACGGCGGCTTCAGGGGCATTCGTCAGCTCATTTCCCGACACGCCTATACCCAGCTCAATTATTCACCCTTCCTGCTGATGGCGGTGACACTGATCATGCTGATCATGTTCCTGACCCCCTTGCTTGCCGGCCTTCTTGCCGTGCTCCCTGCCACTCTCGTCCCGGCAGCCTTTCCCGCTGCCGTCACTTCGGTCGGGTGGGGGCTTGGCAGTTTCCTCGTCATGCTGATCTGCTACCTTCCCACCCTGCGCTATTATCATTTATCGCCGCTCTGGGGCTTGCTGTTGCCGGTATCCGGTCTGGCCTATCTGGCCATGACCTGGGAATCCGCCTGGCGCTACCATGGCTCCGGCCACAAGGCTGTATGGCGCGAGCGCACCTATCCCAACAGTCACAAACACGAATAAGACGCCCCCTCAGTCCTGCACTTCTTCAAAGCCCAGATACCCGATGCGGTTATTCAGGGGATCGGTGAACCAGAGCCGATCGCTTAAATACGCGGGAGGCTGACGGTCACTGCCCGCAGTGATCCCCACTGTGCGGGCGCTGCCCTGCGCAACCGGAAATTCGACGATGGAGCCACCGGGACTCACCCGTCCCAGTGCCGCACCCTTCGTATACCAGATATTGCGATCAGGCCCCACGGCGATATTGATGGGCGTACCACCCTCGCCGGGAATGACGTACTCACTGATCTGTCCTGACAGGGTGATTCTGCCCACCCGCATACCGTCCGGTGTCAGGCCGTCCATATTACCGGCGAGCTCCACGAACCACATATTGCCATCGGCACCGGCAGTGATGTCACCGGGCCCCGAATTCGCTCGTGGCAAGGGATACTCGGTGACAACACCGGCGGGCGTCATCCTGCCGATCTTGCTGGTCTTGAACTCGGAAAACCAGATATTCCCGTCCGGCCCGGCTGCCAATGCGCGTGGGCCGCTATCGGGGGTAGGGATCGCAAATTCCGTGATCTCTCCGGCAGGCGTGACACGGGCAATTTTGCCGGCGGCAAACAGGCCCACCCAGATATTTCCGTCGCTGTTCAGGGCCAGGGCACGGGGCTGACTGTCCGGACTTGGCAGCGGAAATTCACTGAGCTCACCACTGGGGCTCAGACGACCGATACGATTGCCCTCATGTTCGGAAAACCAGAGATTGCCGTCCGCACCAAAGGCAATGATGCGCGGCGAACTTCCTGGATTGGGCAAGGGGTATTCCCGATAGCCACTGCCATCCGGGTTCATCCGGGCAATGGCGTTACCGCTGCCAAGCGTGAACCAGACCGTACCATCGCGGGCCAGCGCCAGCGTGGTTGGACCGCTGTTGGCCGTGGGCAGGGGAAAGTCGGTGACCATACCATTGCTGGTCAGTACGGGGGACGTCGTCGGGTCAAGGGTAGCGGAACCTGTCGTGCTTACCGGTTCTCCGTCACAGGCGCTCAACATCACCGTGGCAAGCACGGCCAATACGATGGGTTTCAACAACATCAAGGCATTCTCCGGAACGATAGTTGCAATAAGGTTTGCAATAAGGTTTGCAAGAGGGTTTGCACCAGCTTAGGTCATGCACAGGCTCAGACGATTTATAGAGGAACTTAAAAACCCCGTTCACCGACCAGCGGAATCAGTATCGCGACGTGATTTTCACTACCGACGGTGCGGGTGGTGTGTCCCTTGCCGGTGTCTTCCATCACCAGCACCGAACCGGGCCCGAACTGCCGCACCTCGCCATCGCTGACGCCCACTTCCGAGATGCCCTGAATGACCAGCAGCAGCTGCGCATCGGGCGAGGGATGCCAGTCTTCAAACGCACCCGGCTCCAGCATCAGCAGCGTCGCCCGCGAATCGGTCACGAGATTGTGGATACCGGCAGGCCGCGCACCTTCCTGCAGCACCACGGAGTCCAGTGGAATCAGGCCCTCGGAGAAGTGGGAAACACCGCTGGCATCCGTGTAGAGACGGGTATAACCCAGGCCGGCAAGCTCCTCGCCGGAAACCGTCGTCAAGGGCAGTAGCAGCGTCAAGGCAAAGAAAAGTGTTTTTATTGTTTTCATTGGCAGACCTCTTCAGCAGGAGAGCGGGAATCGAGCTGTGAGCATAAAACGCACAGGTCAAAATTGAAAGCCCCAGGTGCCAGGACTCAGAATGATTCTACTCGGCTCTGGCATCCTGTTTCGCTCTACCTCCTGCATCCATGCAGTCGTGCGGCGGCGGGAAATCGGTCCCTTTAGCTGCTGATCACGGTCTCGTCAGGCCCGGAAATCTGAATCATGACGGGACCCTGGATGACCTTGCTCTGTTCCGGCCAGACCCGCTCCAGTGCCTTTTCAACGAAATAGGAGAACATGGGCCCCACCCGGAGATCATCATCGGTCTGCATGAAGGCATATTTCGGCCCCTGATAATCCCAGTCGACCGAAAAATCCACCACGAGATTGGCGGTAATTTTCTCGCTCTGCAGCAAGCTGCCATCGGGCGCCAGTACATTGATATAGCCGATCACGTAGGAACTCCTGCCCTGAATGAAGGAAATCGAGTAATTACTTATCTTCAGGTTATTGATCTCATAGTGAATCGTACCCGCAAAATCCGGCGCGGCGCGTTTGAGATTGTCGAGGGTGAGACTGCTCAGCAGGTTTTCAAAGCTATAGTCTTCCACTGCGGGAATCAGGAATTCCCCGGCCCATTTCAGGTTTGGCGTCTGGTTCGCGGCAAAGCGAAACACCCCGGCCCGGCGCCTGGAATTGCCATAATAGCCCTGCTCACGAAAATCCCGTTCCCGGCTCTGTTCCAGGCGATTGCTCACATTCAGGCGCCGTTCGAGTGCGGGGCTGAAACTGACTTCCACCTTGACTCTGGCATCCTCCCCCGGTGCAGCATCCTGTGCTGCCAGAGGCATGCTTGCCAGCAACGCGGCAAGCCCGGCTATCGCTGTAGTTCGCATCATTTTCTCCACTGTCCCGGTATGTTTAGGCTCGGTATGTTTAGGCTCGGTATGTTTAGGCTCGGTATGTTCAGGCTCGCTTCAGGTGCCCTTTATTCAAAGCGTCCCTTTATAAGACAGCGGGAAAGAGGAATAATTTTCACCGTCTGCGGAATATGCCTATCGACTGAAATTTCCAGGCTTGCGAATCACGTTCACCGGCTTGGCATCCGCTAATCGAATCTCCGGCATTCTTATTTTGAACACCCGTCTGTCACGCTTGAGCATGGCCCACAGCGTGTCTGGCTCACCACTGCGATCCCAGGCGATACCCTGACCATTCAAACCGGGGACATGGACGGTGGCAACCCAGTCCAGTACACCACCGCTCACCGGCAGGCGCATCACATAGATTTCCGGATAATCATGTCCGGTCAGATAGAGATAAGCGTCGCTACCCCAAGTGCCACCGGAATTGCTCATGGGACTCAGGCGCGGATGCAATGCCGCCGGCAGCATCCATTGTTCAATGATCTCGAATGCATCGTTCATCCTGACGACCTGAGAGAAACGCGTTTCCCCATAGGGCTGCTGTTGTCCGTCCTGGACCTTGTCGTAATTGCCGAAGCCACCCCACCAGAACCCATCATGACGATCGATCCAGGTCATGGAACCCAGTTGAATGCCAAAACTATGGGAAGCCACGTGTTCCAGGCTGCGGCTGTCCCATATCTCGATGGAACTGCTCATTGGCCAGTGCGGATAATTGGAATGCGCAGCATACAATCGGCCGTTGTAGACCATGCCGCTGTCCAGATGTGTCAGTGGACCGGTCTCGTCGGACACGCCGTCCCATTGCAATTGCGCTTCGCCTGTGCGCTTGTCATGCCGGGTGATACGAAAATTGTTGATGGCGTAGAAGGCCTCAGCGTCGACGGCTACCGCCTGCCGCGCATCGAAGGTATCGAATTGTTCCAGAATCTGCGCCTCAAACACTGGAACAGCGTTCTGTGCAGACGCTGAAAGCACCGCAATGCCACTCAATGCAGCCAGGCCAAGACCGATGATGTGCTTTATTTTTTGTATATTCATGATCCCCTCAAAAAAAGACAAGCGTTGAGTGTTGACACCCAACGCTGCCTGAAAACACCAGGGCGCGCCGAATTTTTCAATCAGAAGCGCGAGGAAAAACCCATCGAGTAGGTGCGCCCGGTGAATTCGAACTCTGTCTTCTGCAGTGCCACACCACCCTGGAATTCAGTGGTCGGTTCGTTGCTCAGGTTGACGCCTTCGACGAAGACCTTGAAATTGTCGTTGACGCTGTACTGAGCGCGGAAGTCGATGCGGCCAAAAGCGCCCTGGTCGAGGTCCAATGCGCGTGTGGGTCCGAAGCTGGTCAGGAAATTGTCATTGTAATTGTAGGTGGCGGAGATATCCACAGGACCCTTCTGGTAAAACAGCGTGGTGCTGATGGAGCTATCCGCCTGTTCCAGCAGGGGCAAGGTCTCGACCACGCCACCGCGCTCGATATCGATTTCCGAATCCAGCAGCGTGATGGAACCGGCAAAACCCAGGCCATCGAGCAGCCCCGGCAGAAAGCTGAACTGATCGACGAAGCTCAATTCGATGCCCTTGACCTCTGCGGACTGGGCATTGATCGTGGTATTGATGTCGAAGCGCGTAAAGGTCTGACCCTGGAAGGTGAAGTTCTCGAAGCGCTGTGTCGGCGCAGGGACGATCTCGTTCTTGATATCCTTGTAAAACAAGGCCAGCGCCAGCATCGAGCCCTCCTTGAAGTACCATTCCAGCGACAGGTCATAATTGCTGGATTCCCGCGCCTTCAGGTCCGGGTTACCGATGCTCAGCGTGCCGACACTGCCGAGCACCGGATCATCTTCGAGGCTCAGTGCAGAACGTGGCGCCAGCGCATCGTATTCGGGCCGGCCGAGAGCCTGGGCATAGGAAGCCCGGATCACCACATCGTGGGGCAGTTCTGCCGTAAGAATGAAGGAGGGCAGAACATTGGTATAGGAACCGCTGCCCTCGCTGGGCACTGCCGAGAGCCCGTTGCCGTCATCGACGATCGTGAAGGCGGAAGAAACCACATTGGTGTTTTCCACCCGGACACCGCCGATCAGGCTCAGCATGCCAGCCTTGATCTTGCCCATGCCGTAGGCTGCCGTGACCCGTTCACGCAACTCGAAATCGCTTTGGAATTCATTCAGGAAGGTATCCTGCTCATTCAGGATGAAAAAGTCCGTATTATCCCGGTTGGCTGCAAAAAAATCGTTCAGACCCTCCAGGTCGAGCCAGATATTCGGACGTGCGCTGACCGGTACCGGATTGGTGAAGCCGCCGCCGCTCAGTGCCGGGTCCTGCCCCAGATTCCATGGCACCTGGCCCACGCCATAGTTGCTTTGCGATCTGAGCGTCTGCCTTTCCGTCCGGGTCCATTTGCCACCGACTTTCAGATAGGCCTCGTCCACCGCAGCAAAATCCAGATCGAGATCGTGGCGTATATTCAGAGCTGCAATATAATCTTTCGAGTCGGTCGTCTGATCCAGAAAACGCACCCGGCGAAAACCCTGCAAGCTTAAATCCTGCGGATCGGGTCCGCCAGCGGAACCCACCGCCGTGACGCCACTGTCCTCGATCACAAACGCGTCCGGTCCGAAGGTCGAAGACCCGGAACGAAACTCCCAGTTGGTGTTCGGCTCGGCGATCCTGTTGTCGTTATGCTGGCCGATATAGTCGATGGTCCAGGGGCCGACCACATTTTCGCCGCCCAGGGCAAGTGAAAACATCTCCTTGTCGGTCGGTTCGTTGCGCAGATTGACCTGTACCCGGTTACCGGTAGTCACACCGCCAAGCGCTGCTGTACCGACACCGTCGAGAGCCCTCAGGTTGTTGCTCAGGCCCTGTTCGAAACGGTTGCGCAACTGAATTTCATCCCAGTTGGAAAAAAAACCCCTGACATAATAACGGGAGGCATCATCGGGCCGGAATTCCAGTGTACCATTGAGGTTGAGACGCTCGCGGCTGACCACCGTGACATTGTTTTTGACGTTGATTGGAAGACTGACGGTCTGCTCATCGCCGCTCACTGCCGGATCGGGATCAAAGGTCACCGGCGTCCAGTCATCCTGAAAAATACCCAGCAGGGGTGTCTTGCGGTTGGAAAATGACGCGCCGCCCAGCCAGCCCAGCTTGCCATCCATGAGCTTGCCCACCAGCGTGGCATCGGCCGACCAGGGGGTTTGTTTGGTGTCGGCCACCGGAATCGAATCGATCGATTCAATGCCGCTGCGGCCGGCAAACAGGGCCACGAAATCCTCGTCATAGTCGAAGGGCTGCTTGGTCGTGATATTCAGCGTTCCGCCAATGCCCTGACCGTCCATGTCCGAGGTCGGGGTTTTCGACACCTGTACGCCGCCGAGCAGTTCGCCACCGATCATGTCCATCGGTGCCAGGCGTCCGCCACTCTCGGTATCGCCTGAACCCATCTGCATGCCGTTGATGGTGATATTGTTCAGACGCGGAGAAACACCCCGGATCTGCACGAAACGGCCCTCGCCCTTTTCCAGCAGCATGGACACGCCCGGGATGCGGTTCAGGGTTTCTCCGATGTTCTTGTCTGGCAATCTGCCGATTTCGTCGGTGTCGAACATATCCACGATGCCGTCGGCGGAGCGTTTGCCGCGTACTGAATTCTGATAATTCGACGCCGTGCCCGTGACCACGATTTCATCTATTCTTTCCGCGTTCTCTCTCCCATTGTCAGGAAGTTCCTGCGCCTGGCTGACGCCTGGTAAAACCAAAGTAAAAAATACCGGTAAACTCAAAATCTTGCTGTTGTATGCACGACGCATCTGCCACTCTCCCCGAGCTGATTGATTTGCGGGCATGGTAGTCAGGGATTGTTAATGCGCTATAAACCCCCGGTTAATCTTGAGTCAAGATTCGGGTGTCCTTTGCAATGTCCTTTGCAATGGCTTGCAATGAGCCCCATTGCAAGGCTCCTTGCAGCTTTCCGGCGCCACTTTGCATTCATTCAAAAACCTGTGTTACCTTCCCGGGCGGGCCTTTCCAGGAAATTCAGGGTGACGTGTTTATGATGACGAACAGCAAGCGGATAATTGCAACAGCCGCAAGGGCAAGGGGAATCGTCATGGCCATCGTCATGGCCATCGGCCTGCTGATGCTTGCCACCCTGACACAGGCCCAGACCGGCCCGGTGCTGGAAACCGTGGCCGTGCTGGATGATCCCCCGGGCAATATCACGGTCGCCCCGGATGGCACGGTGCTCGTCAGTGTTCATCCCTCACTGACGCCGCGTTATGTCGCACTTGCTATCCATCAGGGTGAGGTGCACGCCTTCCCCACCGGCGCCTGGTCCACGGTGCTGCATCAGGAAGCCCGTGCCGGACAGGCCGGCATGCTGCCGGTGCTGGGCATCCGTGCGGGCGCTGACGGCTTGGTGTGGATGCTGTCGGGCTTTGCCGGCCAGAGTGTCAAACACCTCTATGCCTGGGATATGAATAACGATCAACTACGTCATGACTTTCAGTTTTCCGCACCCCCGGCGGTGGCCCAGGGCAGTTTCTTCAACGACCTTGCGCTGGCTCCCCGTCATAATGCGATCTTCATCAGCGACCCCGCAGCCGGCAACAATGCCGCGATCGTTGTCGTCAATATGAGTACCGGCGAAGGCAGGCGACGGCTTGAAGGCCATGCCAGTGTGCGGGCCGAAGCCGTAACGGCCTATATCGATGGCAAGGTTCTGGGCACACCGGGTCCCGATGGCGAAACCCTGCCCCTGCGCGGCGACGTCAACCCCATCACGATCGATGCCGCCCAGCAATGGCTGTATTACGGCGCGATGAGTGGCCGCTCGGTGTACCGGGTGCGCGTGGCAGACCTGCTCGACGACGCCCTGAGTCCGGCAGAACTGGGCGCACGGGTCGAACGCTACGCCGACAAGGCCATCAGTGCCGGCATCACCATGGATGACGATGGCAATGTCTATGTTGCCGACATCCAGGCCAATGGCATCGGTCTCGCCACGCCAGAGGCTTACCGGGTGATCGTACAGGACCCACTACGACTGTCGTGGCCGGATGGCATCAGTGTCGGCCCTGACGGCTATGTCTACACGGGTTCCAATTCACTGTTCAGGAGCTTTGCCTCTCACAGTGGCGAAGGTGGGCCCAAGCCGCCTTTTTACATTACCCGTTTCAAGGCTCTCGGTCCGACGACCTCCGGTCGCTGAATACGCCACTGACGCCGATGGCGCTTATCAGAAACCGTGGCCGGGCATGAAACCGAAGAGTTCTCCCGCATGTCTCAGCATACGATACATTCCGGCTTCACGCTCTGGGGCGAATCCATCTGGCTGAGCGACGGCAAGAGCGCGCGGCCACATCATCTGCAAGTATTGACACCGGCACAGCCGGGCGCCGCCCGGGCCTGCCTGCTGATCGTACACGGCATGAACGAACACAGTGGCCGTTATGGCGCTATCGCCCGCCACTTTGGTGAACGTTTTGTGGTGGCAGCCCTTGATATGAGTGCTCACGGTTTGAGCAATCCGGTGCTCTTGCAGGCTCACCGGAAGATCAGCGCAGGCTCTGCCGGCCACGATGCCGGCAAGGCGTATCTCGAACAGGCCCGGCTGCGCAATCTGCAAGCCTTGCATGAGGATATCGAACGGGCCGCACGTTACCTGCTGACGGCTTGTGATGCGACGGGCAATGGCAGCAAGCTGCCACTTTTTATTTTGTCGCACAGCCTTGGTTCTGTGGTCAGCGCCTGCTGGCTGCTGCAACTCAACGATGCCGCCCTGAAGGCCCGCATAGCCGGCATCATCTTCAGTGGACCGGCCTTTGCAGGTTCCAGAGTGCCCGGCTGGCGTGGCTGGTTTCAGAACCCCCTGATTCGTTTCGTTTTTGCCAGCCATGCCCTTTTTCTCAAGCCCCCGGCCTGGACTTTGTCCTGGCGGACCTTGCCGCAGTTGATGGCTCTGGTCACCGTGCCCTTGCAGGATGCTCTGGTCGCACTGCTGTCCCTGCCCGGTCTGCGCAGGCTCTTCGCACCTCGTGGCCCGGCCTGGGTAAAAGACTATCTCTGCGACAACGAGACAGAACGCAAGCGCATGAACGATGATCAATATGTGATTCGCCGGAACATCATTGCCTACGTGCTCGCCATCATAAAAGAGATCATTCATTTCAAGGCGCAAATGGCTCACTTTGATACCCCCTGGCTGCTGATCAGTTCGGAAGGCGATCCCATTACCCCGAATCAGGGCAATCTGGATTTTGCGGCCCTCACCCAGAGCCACTGTGCAGACAATGAACTGCTGGTTCTGAGGGGCATAAACCATCATGAACAGCTGTTTTCCGAAGCGCGCCTGCGTGAAAAAATATTACAAAAGATGGATAGCTGGCTGGATGCCCGGATCAGTGCTCATAACTCTTGAGCAGGGTCATGCCCCGGCCTGGCAAAGGCTGCCAGCGCACGTTTGCGGCCAAAGGCCAGATCCAGCATGGGCGCCGGATATGTGGACGGCTTGAACGGCCCGGGCATATGGATGGCCTTGTCGTCCAGACCGGCGAGCTCAGGGATAAAACGCCGAATGAAATGTCCCTGTGGATCGAAGCGGCGAGACTGGCTCAAGGGATTGAACAGCCGGAAATAGGGCACGGCGTCGGTGCCGGTGGATGCACTCCATTGCCAGCCGCCATTGTTGGCAGAGAAATCACCGTCGACCAGATGCTGCATGAACCAGCGTTCTCCCAGGCGCCAGTCCAGCAGCAGATGCTTGCTGAAAAACATTGCGCTGAGCATGCGCAGCCGATTGTGCATCCAGCCGGTGTCGAGCAACTGGCGCATGGCCGCGTCGATCAGTGGAAACCCGGTTTCACCCTGACACCAGCGCTTGTAATCATCGTCATCATGGCGCCAGCGCACATGTTCCAGGTCCTGACGCCAGGGTTTGTTGCGGCAGACATGCGGGAAATGAACCAGGATATGCTTGTAGAAGTCGCGCCACAACAATTCATTGCGCCAGGTTTCCACGCCCTCCCCATCCTGATAGGCCGCGGCCTTCATCCAGCATTCACGAATGGAAATGGCACCACAGGCCAGATAGGCGGAAAGCCCGCTGGTGCCCGCGAGTTCCGGAAAATCACGGGTCTTCCGGTAAGCCGCAATATTCTGCTGACACCAGCGCTGCAAAGCCTCGCGTGCACAGGCTTCCCCGGCCGGCCAGAGTGTCTGCCAGATTTGGCCCTGTTGGGGCGTGGGGCTGGGCCAGCCAATATCGTCCAGTTTGCAACGACCTTTTATCGGCAGATTTGCCGGCAACAGCGCCAGACTCTGGGCCGGGCCCGGACGCGGCCGCAACACTGCCGGCGCGGCGCTTTCGAGGTACTCGCGCGCTTTTCTGGCAAAGGGCGTAAACACCTTGAAGGGTTGGGCGGCCTGGGTCAGTACACGGCCCGGGGCCAACAGCACCTGGTCATCACAGGTGCTCACAATCACACCCAGGGCCTGACAGGCTGCCCTGACCGCCTGATCCCTGGTCCTTTCATTCAAGGGGTATTCAGCATTGAAGAAGACACGCTCCAGCGCCAGCCTGTCGATCAGTTCGGCAAATACCGCAGGAACCTGACGATAGTCCGGCACTTCGATAAACAGCAGGGGCACTGCCATCTGCTTCAGGCTCTGCTCCAGCGCCATCAATTGGCGCCGCCACAAATCCAGTTTGATGGGGGCATCAGCATGGGCCTGCCATTGTTGCGGCACTGCAATGTAAAGTGCCACTGTGGGGCCGGCCGCCAAGGCCTGGGCCAGCGCCTGATTATCATGGATGCGCAGATCGCTTCTGAACCAGTGAAGTTGTTTTTTGAGCATGCTTGTCAGCCTGTTCGCCACGGCATGAATAGGTACGGAAGGTCGCTCAAATCAGATTCCGCAAACTCAGATCATCCGGGTAGGGTTCGAGATAGGCTTGGCGACTGAGGTATGGGTCCTGCGCGTGGCCTTTTTCGTCAGGGCCTGCATCAGACGGGCAAAATAGCTCTGCCCCAGAGCCTCAGGATCCTCCCTGCCGGCATCGGCCAGCAGACGGCCCAACTCGCTGTAAGCCTGACGGTCATGAGCCAGCAAGGTGTACTTGTAGCGCGAATGAAATTCGATGAGTCGGCGTGCGCTCAGGCCCTGCTGTTTGAGCGCCTGCCAATGGGCATAGGCGAACACGCGGGTGACGAAGTTTTCTTTCAACACCGGGTCCTGCAGGCGACCGTCTTCCTCCACCGGTAACAAGGGATAGCTGTCCGTGATCACTTTGGCATAGATGCCGGTACCTGCGGTGGCCTCGGGATAGCCATTGCGGCGATAAACCTTGACCCGAAACAGACCACAACTGGGGGAGCCCTTGATAAAGATATAGCCGCTCAGGTCGGCAAGCTCAGGGGCTTTTTTCCGGCCAAAATCCTGCAAGCGTGCCGTCACATCAAAATCCGGATTCTCGACTCCCACGGCCCTTGGATCAGCCGGGTCACCGACCAGACGGATGGGTTTGCGTGGCACCCCCAGACCAATGCCCACTTCAGGGCAGACCGGGACATAGTCAAAATAACGACCCAGATCCCCGCTACAGGTCTCTGAGTGCTTGTGCCCGCCGTTATAGCGCACAGCCTGCCCCAGCAGGCAGCTGCTGATACCAACCTTAATCTTGTGCAAAACCGTTTCCTGAAAACGCGAAACAACCCGGTCTCCGACCATATTCCGCAGGGCTGCTTTCGTCAAGCCGTCCCTGGACCGGGTATCCCTGACACAGCTGTGGCATCCTTATGGAAGGCCATGTTATAAACACCTCCGCACTACACACCCCTGCTTACGCAAACACAGGACGATCGGATCATTCATGAACAAGCGTGCAGTCTTGCTGGCCAACCTGGGTTCCCCGGATAAACCCGATGTTCCCTCGGTAAGAAAATATCTCAACCAGTTTCTGATGGACCCCTATGTCATCCAACTGCCATGGCTGCTCAGACGCCTCATCGTGGGACTGTTCGTGCTGCCCTTGCGTCCCCGGGCCTCTGCACATGCCTACCAGAGTGTGTGGATGGAGCAGGGTTCGCCCCTGCTGGTACTTTCCATGGAATTGCTGGCGGCCATAAAGGAGAAAACCAGCCTGCCGGTTGCCATGGCCATGCGCTATGGCAAACCCGATATTGAGTCACAGCTACTGGCGTTGTCGGCTCAGCAAGGCATCACGGAAATTCTTTTCATTCCGCTGTATCCACATTTTGCCGCCAGCACAGTGACGACGTCGATACAGGAAGCAAAGCGCGTGATCAAAAAACACCGGCTACCGATCAAACTGCTGAGCCCGGCGCCCTTTTATGCCGATGCCGGCTACATCGAGGCGCTGGCAAGCAGTGCCCAACCCTGGCTGGCGGACAACAACGACTTTGGCCACGTTCTGTTCAGCTACCACGGTCTGCCCGAACTGCATATCACCAAGGCCGACCCAACTGGAAGCCACTGCCTGAAACAGGAGAACTGTTGTGCCGTACCTTCAGTAGCCCATGCCACCTGCTACCGCCACCAGGTATTTCGCACCACCGAATGCTTTGTTGAATTGACGGGTCTGAAACCCGGGCAGTACAGCGTTGCTTTTCAGTCACGTCTCGGTCGTGCCCGCTGGCTGGAGCCGTCTACCGCAGAAACCCTGGTGAAACTGGCCCAGCAGGGCGTAAAACGCCTGTTGGTGATGTGTCCGGCCTTCGTGACCGACTGTCTGGAAACATTGGAAGAAATTGAAATTCAGGGTACGAAGTCATTTCGTGAGGCCGGGGGTGAGAGTCTTACGCTCATCCCCTGCCTGAATGCTCATCCGCAATGGGTCAGTGAACTCGTGCGTTGGTTTGACAGGGAATATGACTGAACTCTGCCTGCGAGGCACTTAGACTGGCCGACAGGAATTCGGAAAAATAATCTTCCAGACGCTCCAGGCCTTCTTCGGCAAACTGCACAAAATCCAGTATATAGCGATAACGATGCTGGGACAGACGACGGAAACTGAGCAGCCGACAATCGACCCTGAAAGCCTGCTTGTCACCCGGCAGACGGAAAGAAAGCTCGCAGTTATACGGATAACAGTCCTGGGCCTGCAAGGATTGCAACAAGTCACCACCACAGGCCAATTCAATATTATGCTGAGAGATATTGACGGCTTCACCATGGAACACATGTTCCACGTCTGCTTTCCCGTGTTTGACCTCAACGGAAAAATTCATCGTAAACCGGGGGTATGTACGTTTTTCTGCCTGCATGATTTCGTCTTCCCTTGTTGCCCAGTGCCCAGATTATATTTTTCTGCACACCCTGCCAAAAGTTTTTACCTGAAAAAAAGTGAGCTGATTCACAAATACGTTGATTTTCCCGTAAAATCCTGCAAACAAGCCACTGGCTTTGTCCTTTTTATCGGCAGCAATAAGTGAAGCTTAAGGATTCTCCGGAAATTCGGCGTTCCCGATTAAGAGCGGACAGGCTTCTGAAGAGCACTCACCCCGGCGTAAGCCGGGATTCAGATCGTTGATTTCACTGGATCCTCGCGTTCGCGCACTACTGTCCAGAATAATCCCGGTCATTACGCGCAGTTCCCTTTCAGGAAAGCGTTTTTTGATGCCAGCTTCAAAAACAGGACTACAGACCTGGGCTTCAGCGCAGGGCCACACCCGGGGGAGCTCCGTTCGCTCGCTGCGCTCCTCACCGGACTCCCCCGGCCATGTCCCGGTAAGCATTGGCGTGTACGGCAGAAAAACCGGCTTTACTCTGCCAAACTTCACCTGCTTTTTCGCTGGCCCGCTGTCCGCCTGCCGGCAGTGCGTGCCGGCAGTTTTCGATAGGCTCTTGGCAAGGTCTTTTTGACCAGAGCCGGAATCAGTTGATGTTCGCCATTGCCAATCAGATCGCCGCGTCCCATGGCCGTCAGAGCCTCTCGCAATAGGGGCCAGTTCTTCTCATCGTGATAGCGCAGAAAGGCTTTCTGCAGGCGGCGCTGCTCCAGTTTTTTTGGAATATTGAGTTTTTCGCTCTTGTAGCGAAGCTTTTTCAGAGGATTTCTGCCGGAGTGATACATCGCCGTGGCCAGGGCCATGGGGGAGGGATAGAAGGTTTGCACCTGGTCCGGTCTGAACTTGTTACGTTTCAGCCACAAGGCGAGGTTCATCATGTCTTCATCGCGGGAGCCGGGATGAGCGGCAATGAAATAGGGAATCAGATACTGTTTCTTGCCCGCTTCCTTCGAGTATTTCTCAAACAGCCGTTTGAACTCCTCATAGTGAGAGATGGACGGCTTCATCATCTGTGCAAGGGGGCCTTCCTCGCTGTGCTCCGGAGCTATTTTCAGATAACCACCCACGTGATGGGTAACCAGCTCCTTGATATATTCCGGGTCTCTGAGGGCCAGGTCATAACGCAGGCCCGAGGCAATCAGGATTTTCTTTATCCCCGGCAGCTTGCGGGCCTCGCGGTAGAGCTCCGTGGTCTGGCTGTGATCCGTTTTCAGATTCTTGCAGATGGTGGGAAAGACACAGGACAGACGCCGGCATTTTCTTTCCACTTCGGGGTCGACACAGGTGAGCCCGTACATATTGGCCGTGGGACCGCCCAGATCGGAGATGACCCCGGTAAAACCTTCCACCTGATCTTTTATTTTACCGATTTCCCTGAGTATCGATTCCTGTGAACGACTCTGGATTATCCGGCCTTCGTGCTCGGTAATGGAACAGAAAGTACAGCCACCAAAGCAGCCGCGCATGATATTCACGGAGGTCTTGATCATGTCGTAGGCAGGTATTTTGGCATTGCCATAGGACGGGTGTGGCCGGCGCTGGTAAGCCAGATCAAAGACCCCGTCGATTTCATCGGTCGCCAGGGGAATCGGCGGCCGGTTGATCCATATTTCCTTGCTGCCATGCTTTTGCACCAGCACCCGCCCGTTGAAGGGATTGGCTTCCTGATGCAGCACCCTCGAGGCATGGGCGTAAAGCACTGGATCCCTGCTGACTTTTTCAAAGGAAGGCAGCCGCACATAACTGGTTTCCAGATCCAGTTCATGTTTGCTTTGCAGAGGCAATGGAATGATCTTCAGTGGCGTGGGCGCGTCCGGATCCGGCACGATCTGCGCTTCCGTCTGTTCACTGACATAGTCATAGGGACTGAGCATTTTTTCTATTTTGCCCGGCCAGTCGATACGGGTGGAATCAATCTCTGTCCAGCCCGACGGCGGCGCATCCCGGACAACGGCGGTCCCCCGGATGGCCGTCATTTCCGCAATCGTTCTGCCCTGAGCCAACTGATGGGCCACTTCGGCAATGGCGCGTTCGGCATTGCCGAAGAGCAGAATGTCGGCGGCAGAATCGATCAATACCGAACGTCTGACCTGATCGCTCCAGTAATCATACTGGGCAATGCGGCGCAGGCTGGCCTCGATGCCACCGATGACCAGCGGCACATCCCGGTAGGCCCGTTTGCAAAGCTGGCTGTAAACGATCACGGCCCGGTCCGGACGCTTGCCGCCTTCATCATTGGGGGTATAGGCATCGTCGCTGCGCATGCGCAGGTCGGCGGTATAGCGGTTGATCATGGAATCCATGTTGCCGGCGGTGATGCCGAAGAAGAGATTGGGTCTGCCCAAAGCCATGAAGTCTTCGGTATGCTGCCAACGCGGCTGGGCGATGATGCCCACCCGAAAGCCCTGAGCTTCCAGGAAACGGCCGATCACCGCCATGCCAAAGCTGGGATGATCCACATAGGCATCACCGGTGACGATGATGATGTCGCAGCTATCCCAGCCCAACTGTTCCATTTCCTGCCGGGACATGGGCAGAAAAGGCGCAGGCCCATAACACTCCGCCCAGTATCTGGGATAGGAAAACAGACCCGGAGCCTTGTTGGCTGCAAAAGGTTGAGCGACTGCCATGGGAAAAGCCGTTTTTATGCTATGCGTCTAATTGTCCTTGATATTGCCCCGGGGGCTGATCAAGGTGGGAAAGGCAGAAATATTGTCGCCACTGGAGATTTTGCTGATACCTTCTTTTTCCACTTCATCGATGCGGATAATGGCCTGCATGGGAATGAAACTGCGCTTGACCCCACTGAATTCCGCCTTCAGTTTTTCCTCACTGGGGTCCACCACCATTTGTGTACGCTCACCGAAAATATAGTCCTCTACCTCGATGAAACCGTAGAGTTCGCTCTGATAAACCTGCTTGACAAATATCTCGTACACCTTGCCCTTGTTCAGGAAAGTGACTTTGTAGATTTCTGTCGGTTCCGATCTGGATTTAGCCATCTGAAGTCTCAATGTGTAATAAAGCCAGCCTCTGATATCGGGGGCGGCCAGGATAATTCAAGGTGGCAGGCACTGCTGAGGAGAAGTTTATTATAGAGAGTTAACGGGTCAGGGGCTATAATGACGGCCCTTTATTTTACTGTCCAGCACCCATGCCCAAAAAAGTATTTATCAAGACCCACGGTTGCCAGATGAACGAGTACGATTCCTCGCGCATGTTCGACCTGCTGCATGAAAACCGGCAGATGGTGCTGACCGACAAGCCTGAGGAGGCCGATGTCCTGCTGCTCAACACCTGCTCCATCCGGGAAAAGGCCCAGGAAAAGGTTTTCCACCAACTGGGGCGCTGGCGCCGTCTGAAAGAACTCCGGCCCGGCATCAAAATCGCCGTGGGTGGCTGTGTGGCCAGTCAGGAAGGCGCCGAAATCGGCAAACGCGCACCCTATGTCGACGTGATCTTCGGGCCCCAAACCCTGCATCGCCTGCCGGAAATGCTCGATGCTTCCGGTCATGGCAAGCCCGTCATGGACATCAGCTTTCCGGAAATCGAAAAATTTGACCATCTGCCGGAACCCCGGGTCGAAGCCTGCCAGGCCTTTCTGACGGTGCAGGAAGGATGCAGCAAGTATTGTTCCTTTTGCGTGGTGCCCTATACCCGGGGTGAGGAAGTCAGCCGACCCCTCGATGATGTCCTCACGGAAGCCCTGCTCCTGGCGGAAAAGGGAGTCCGGGAAATCAACCTGCTGGGCCAGAATGTCAATGCCTACCGCAGCCTCAGCCACGACGGTCAAGCCGTGGACCTGGCGACCTTGATTACCTATATCGCCGCCATCGACGGTATCGCCCGCATCCGCTATACCACGTCCCACCCCATTGAGTTTTCGCAGAACCTGATCGATGTCTATGCCCAGGTGCCAGCCCTGGTCAATCATCTGCACCTGCCGGTTCAAAGCGGTTCCGACCGTATTCTGGCCTTGATGAAGCGCAACCATACCGTCCTCGAATACAAGTCCATCATTCGCAGGCTGCGCCTTGTCCGTCCGACGATCAGCATCTCCTCCGATTTCATCGTGGGCTTTCCGGGAGAAACCGAGAAAGACTTCGAGGACACGATGAATCTCATCGCCGACATTGGTTACGATACTTCCTTCAGCTTTGTCTACAGCGCCAGGCCCGGTACCCCAGCCGCCGAGTTGCCGGATGCGACCCCCGAAGCCGTCAAGAAACAGCGCCTTGCGATTCTGCAGGCCCGCATCATCCAGCAGGCCAATGCCATCAGTGCAGCCATGGTGGGCAACATTGAACCGGTGCTGGTAACAGCCCCTTCCCGCAAGGATCCCGGTGAACTCCAGGGCCGTACGGAAAACAACCGGGTCGTCAACTTCCGGGCCGACTCCCATGCCAGTATTGGCAGGATCGTGCCGGTCAGGATCACGGATGCTCTTCCCAACTCGCTGCGTGGGGAGTTGGCCTGCTGATAAAAATTAATACCAATTTTCATATCCCTTGCTATACTCCCAGCTGTGCCAGTACCGAGGAGGATAAGTTCAGCCCTTCATGACTACAGAAAATCACTCTCACAGGCTGGTTCTTGAGCCTGAAAATCCCCAACGTCTCGCGAACTTGTGTGGACATCTGAACGAACATCTACGACAGATTGAACAGCGTCTTGAGGTCAGCATCCAAAACCGCAGCAATGTATTCATGCTGTCCGGACAGCCCCAGGCCGTCCAGGATGTCTCGGCCCTGCTCAGGCGCCTGTATGCCATGACAGCATCCGAGTCGGCCATCAACCCCGACATGATTCATCTCTCCATCCAGGAGAACGGCGATCCGCAATGGCTGCAAAGCCAGCTCGATGAAGCGGCGGACCCTGCCGGGACCGACAGCATACATCTGATACGCACCCCGAAATGCTCGATCAAACCCCGTGGCCGCCATCAGAATGACTACGTGCACGCGGTGTTCAGGCATACCATCAACTTTGGTATCGGCCCTGCCGGCACCGGCAAGACCTACCTGGCCGTTGCCTGTGCCGTAGAAGCACTGATGAAAGATGAGGTCGGCCGCATACTGCTGGTACGTCCGGCAGTCGAGGCCGGAGAAAAACTGGGCTTTCTGCCAGGCGATCTGTCCCAGAAAGTGGACCCTTATCTACGCCCCCTGTATGACGCCCTCTATGAAATGCTGGGCTTCGAGAAAGTGGCCAAGCTGATTGAACGCAACGTCATCGAGATAGCACCCTTGGCTTATATGCGTGGCCGTACCCTGAACAATTCCTTCATCATTCTGGATGAAAGCCAGAACACCACGACATCCCAGATGAAGATGTTCCTGACCCGCATCGGTTTTGGCTCCACCGCCGTGATCACCGGGGATGTCACCCAGATCGACCTGCCCAAGGGCACCCGCTCGGGTCTGGTACAGGCCAGCAACATTCTCAAGCAGGTGCCCGGTGTCAGCTTTACCTATTTCAACGCCAAGGATGTGGTGCGTCATCCCATCGTGCAGAAGATAGTGGAAGCCTATGATGAGCATGACCGCTCCACGATTGCCCCGATTGCAGGTCAGGACAAAGACCGGTCACATGAACGTGACAGTTGATCTGGTCAATGCCTCCGGGGATTCTGCGATACCGGACCCGCGGAATTTCCAGGCCTGGGCTGGTCTCGCACTGGCAACCCTGACCCTGGAAAACCCGGAGAAATCCGCAGGGCAACAGGCCAGGCACACTCCAAAAGCCACTGCCGAACTCAGTATCCGGGTGGTGGATGAAGAAGAATCCGCGTTTCTGAACAGCACCTACCGCCATAGGCAGGGTCCGACCAATGTACTCTCGTTTCCAGGCGGCGGAATGCTGCCGGATGGCCTGTGCCTGCTAGGCGATCTGGCCATCTGTGCCCCGGTCGTGGCACGGGAGGCCAGGGCGCAGCATAAAAATTCTGAAGCGCATTGGGCCCACATGGTGATTCATGGGGTCTTGCACTTGAAAGGTTACGACCATGAAGACAGCCTCGACGCGCAGAAGATGGAAGAACTCGAGATTGCAATCCTGAAAAGTCTGGGCTTTGCCAATCCCTATTCCTGACAGATTCTGAAACCAACAGCAGCACGCAAAAGACCGGAAATCGATTATGACAGAGGGGCCATCCAGCCAGGATTCAGGGAATCAGTCCTGGATCGACAAACTCAAAGATGTCTTCAGTGAGTCCGTCAATGACAGCAAGAGCCTGGTCGAAATACTGAGAAAGGCACAAAAAAATGCCGTGCTCGACGCCGACTGCCTGAGCATCATCGAAGGCGCCCTGCAGGTTTCCGACATGCAGGTGAGAGAGATCATGATTCCACGCTCCCAGGTGGTCACGGTGGAAATGTCCGCTTCGCCGGAGGAGTTTCTGCCCACCGTCATTGACGCCGCCCACTCCCGCTTTCCCGTGGTCGGGGAAAGCCTGGACCAGGTGCTGGGCATTCTGCTGGCCAAGGATCTGTTGCCGCTGATTCTCGAAAAGGACGTTCGCAAGTTCAATATCAAGGACGTGCTGCGCCCGGCTGTCTTCGTGCCGGAATCGAAGCGTCTGAATGTCCTGCTCAAAGAATTTCGCGAAAACCGCATTCACATGGCGGTGGTTCTCGACGAGTACGGCTGTCTTTCCGGGGTGGTCACCATCGAGGACGTGCTGGAACAGATCGTCGGCGAAATTGAAGATGAGCACGATGTGGACGAGGAAGATTTCATCAAGCCCTTCGACCACAACAGTCATGTCGTGAAAGCCCTTACCCCGATCGAAGACTTCAACGAGCACTTTCAGACTGATTTCAGCGAAGAAGACTTCGATACCATCGGTGGTCTGGTATTGCAGAAATTCGGACATATCCCGGAGCGGGAGGAAAGCGTCAGCATCGGCAATTTCGTGTTCAAGGTGCTCAATGCCGACAACCGGCAGATCCGGCTGCTGCTGGTCAGTATTCCCGGCAGCTCCAACATCATTAGTGATACCGACCCTGAAACCGATGGTTGACTCTGCCATGCCCGCCCCCGACTCAAAGCCTGGACGTGCCTTGCTTGCCATGCTCGCCGGAGGACTGGCTCCGCTGTCGCTGAGCCCCCTGGATTTCTGGCCGGCAGCCATCCTCTCGATCATGGCCTTCATGGCACTGTTGCAGAATACCTCCCCCCGCCACGGCAGCTTCATCGGTTGGGCCTATGGTTGCGGCTTCTTTGGTGTGGGCGCTTCCTGGGTCTACGTCAGCATCCATGTCTATGGGGATGCCGGTCCCCTGCTGGCAGGCCTTCTGACCCTGCTCTTTGTCATGGGGCTGGCACTCTTCTTCAGTCTGCAGGCCTGGGTCCTGCAACACTTTTTCAGTCAGACCACTTCTCTGTGGGTATTTCCAGCCGTGTGGGTGATTTTTGAAGGGTTCAGAGGCTGGGTGCTGACCGGCTTTCCCTGGCTCTACCTGGGTTATGCCCATCTCGACACCCCGCTCGCCGGCTGGGCGCCGGTCTTCGGTGTCATGGGCATCTCCTTCGTGGTCGTGCTGAGCGCCGTCATTCTTTACCGCCTGCTGTTGCTTTTCAATGCGTCCAGCAAAGCGCCATACGCACCCACCTTGATCGCATCAATCACCCTGCTTGCCGGTTTGTGGCTGGTGCCGCTACTGTTGAACAGCATTGTCTGGGTGAAAGAAGTTCCGGAGAAGTCAAGCACTGTTGCGCTGGTGCAGGCCAATATCGCCCAGGAGATAAAATTCGATCGTGCCCATCTGCAGGCCGGTCTGGATCGCTATGCCGCCCTCAGTGCGCCACTGTGGGCCACGAACCAGATCGTGCTGTGGCCGGAAACGGCCATTCCCCTGCTGTACCAGCAGGCCGGTGAAATCCTGCAAAGCATGAGCCGGCAAGCCAACATTCATCACAGTGCACTGATCAGTGGCATCCTGTTCCGCGACGGACAGCTCATTCATAACAGCATCATCAGTATCGGCAAGGGCGAAAGCATTTATCACAAACAGAAACTGGTGCCCTTTGGCGAATATGTGCCGCTGGCGGGCATTGTGGAAAACCTCTTGCAGATCTTCGATCTGCCCATGTCATCCCTGAGTCCCGGCCCTGCCGGACAACCCTTGCTGAAGGTTGGCGAACTGGGGCTGGCACCCTTCATCTGTTACGAGGTGGTCTACCCGGATTTTGTCAGGAAGGCGGCGGCGACCTCCGATTTTCTGGTGACCATCAGCAATGACACCTGGTTCGGCAATTCCCTCGGCCCGCTCCAGCACTTGCAGATGGCCGCCATGCGCGCCCTGGAAAATGGCCGCTACCTGGTGCGCGCCACCAATAACGGTGTTTCCGCGATCATCGATGAAAAGGGACACATTCTGGCCCGCACCCCGCAATTTCAGGAAGCGGTGCTCAGCGCCCGGGTGAAAGTCTTTGCCGGCACCACCCCCTTCAGCCGCTGGGGCTCCACGCCGGTTCTGATATTCAGCTTTTTGATCCTGGTCTTCCAGCGCTTGCGACGCCTTTAAAATTGGCTGAACTGACTTATCCGTACTATATTGGCTCCAGGACTTTGAATAACTCGTCATCTCGGCTTACACTGGGCTGAGTAGGGTGCTTATTCAGAGACTCCTGGCTAATCACCCATTACAAGGAGGTTCAGATGAGAGAATTAACTGAAAGTGAAGTTGGGGTTGTCGGTGCTGCTGTAAGCCAGGACACGGCGATCGGATCAAATCTAGCCATTGTTGGTGTCGGTGTCGGGATTATGGTTGCAGGCGCTACTGCACCAGCCTGGTTTCCAATCATGATGATTGCAACCAGTATCAGCATCACGGCTTCGTACATTTACAATTGCTAATATTTTCAATAGACCAGTTATCTGGGATGGAGAGTTCTCTATCCCATTTAACCTGGGTAAATATCATGGCATGGAAGAAAACCAAAACCCCTTGGTCCTCTGCTGAAAACCATCTCTGGTATCAAGGACTCAGACCTGCCGCGTTGAGTCCTGTCAGAAAGACCGTGTCGATCCTGTTGCTGGTCGCAGCCGTGGCCTTACCCATCATTTTGCTACTGGCAGCCGGAGATACCCTATGGCCTTACTGAATATCCCCTGGCTGAACCAGACTGACAAATAGCCAGTGGCAGACCACGTGCCTGTCTGACTCTTGCTATCTGTGCAGCAGATAGGCGATCACGCTGACCACCGGCACTGCCAGCAAGGACGAAAACACCAGCGCCGCCGCCACCTGGGTCTCGCAACTACGATAACGCTTGGAAAAAACATAGACGCTGATGCCCACCGGCATGGACGACAGCAGGACCGCCGTCGTTGCCCACAGACTGTCGATGTTGAAAATCCTGAACATCAGAAACCACATCAACAAGGGCAGGATCACCAGTTTCAGGCACACCATGATCAGCGCAGGCACCACCTCGCCCCTGATCCGATACCGGGTCAGCGCAGCACCCACGGCAAACAGTGCAGCCGGTACCGCCGCACGGCTGAACAGGGAAAGCACTTCCAGCAAGGGCTGGTAAACGGGAATCCCCAGAATATTGATCAGCCCGCCGGCAAGCAGGCTGCCACTGATGGGATTGCGCAGCATGTCCTTCATGACCCTGCCGACATGCTTCAGAAGACTACTGCCGGACTGCTCACGACGTTCCGCCAACAGGGTGCCGAAGGCAAAGATCAGCATGTTGTGCACCGCGATGATGATGAACATCGGCACGAAGGCCTCCTGTCCCAGTAATTCCAGACAAATGGGAACGCCCAGCACCGTAACATTGGAATAGGCGCCAGCCATGCCAAAGACACTCTGGCCGAGCGCCTGGTAGCCATAAAGCAGCCTGCTGATCAACATGCCCAACAGATAAACCAGAAAAACCGCCAGGTAAAAGGCCAGCATGAAATACCAGTCCATGATCTCGGGCAGTCTGGCGGTGGCGGTGCCCAGAAACAACAGGCAGGGCACCAAAAAGGCAAAAGTAAATTTTTCCAGGCTGAGACTTTCTGCCTCGCTGATGACTTCCCGTCGTGTCATCACATAACCGAAAACCGAGATGGCAACGATGGGAAAAACGGCTTCGAATACTTCCATGACAGGTCCGAAAAACAGCAGACGGAAAAGTTGGATATTCTACCGCAGTGGAGAAATTCTGAATAACGCGGGTGGGCCTCTGCGAGTATGTGCAAACGGACCTGTCGGCCCCCATGCCGCACATGGGGGCCCGGCGGTGTGGTTCAGGAATCTCCCTTGAGATAATAAGGTCTGCTGTCAGCAACCGTCGCGAACGTTGCGGCATTGGCAGTGTCCAGTTGCAACCTGCCGTCCGCAGCCGTCCCTATGTGGTCTGTGCTGTCAAGCGAGGTTTTGACAGTATATTGCTCACCCTCTGGCGCCAACTCCACCAGGGTAAAGGGGACAGCACTTTCATTCCGGGTCTGCCAGAGACTGGGATTGCGGGTTTTCAGACCCGGGGTAAGCAGCAGGACCATTTTCTCATCGGCACTGTCCTGATAGGCATACTTGACGGTATAGCCGGTCGCGGCACCGCTGAACAGATAGCCCAGTGTCTCCTGCTCTTCGAGAAGGTCTGCAAAGGTCTTCTGGTCATGGCTGCTCTGGTACTCGCTGAAGGCCTGTTCCACGGCTTTGGCCTGAGCCTCTTCTGACCAGCGCAGTATCGAAATTCTGATCTGGGACTTGTCCTCATATCTGGCATCCGGAGCCTTGCCCGCCAGCATGACCAGGGGCGCCGCCTGCGCCTTCAGAACCAGCACTGCGAACAGACCCGTCACCGCGAAACTCCAGGTGGTGAGTCGCAACAAAGAATGCATGATTTTCATGGCTATTACCTCCTTCGGTCAGATGATTTTGAAATCTCTCAGGAAACCTTCAATTTTTTATCGCACAATCAGAAAAAGTGAGCGCTCGTCACGGAGAATATTCAAGGCCAGCGTACCCTGACTCTCCTTGAGAATGGCGGCCAGTTCACTGCGGTCTTTTACTGCCCGTCGATTAACAGACAGAATGATATCGCCTTCTCTCAAACCATTGTTCCAGGCCCGACCACCCTGGGCAACAGCCGTCACCAGAACACCTGCCACCTTGCCGGCAGCCGGATGAGACGAGGGAATATTGCTGAATTCCGCACCCTGCAGTACAGCAGCCGAAGCTGTCTCGGATGCGGCCGACGCCAGCTGGGGCGCGCCGCCCGTTACCGCGTCCAACTCGAGTTCACGACCGTCTCTGAGCACGGTCAGATTGATCCTGGTGCCGGCTCGCATCAATGCTATACGATTTCGCAAATCGGAAGAGCCATCGACCCCGGCATGGTTCAGTTTGATAATGACATCACCGGCTTCTATACCGGCTTTTTCTGCGGCAGAGTCTGGTGTCACACTTGAAACGACGGCACCATTATAAACCTTCAGATCCAAGGCCTTGACCAGATCGGGAGTCAAATCCTGCACCAGCACACCCAGCAGGCCACGACTCACTTCACCATACTCTATCAACTGATCAACCACTGCCTTGGCCATATTGACGGGCACCGCAAAACCAATGCCGACATTACCGCCGGCCGGGGCAATGATGGCCGTGTTGATGCCGATCAGTTCGCCGTTGTAGTCCACCAGGGCGCCGCCAGAATTACCCGGGTTGATCGAGGCATCGGTCTGAATGAAATCCTCATAGTTCTCGGCATTGATCCCACTCCTGCCCAACGCGCTGACAATGCCCGAGGTCACCGTCTGTCCGATGCCGAAGGGATCACCGATGGCGACCACGAAGTCTCCCACTTTCAGGGTGTCGGAGTCAGAAAGCGTGATCGCCTGAAGATTGTCCGCGTCGATTTGGAGCAACGCGATATCGGTGCCGGCATCACTGCCAATCAGAGTGGCGGAAACTCTGCGCCTGTCCTTGAGGGTGACCTCGATGGAATCTGCATTTTCGATCACATGGTGATTGGTCAGAATATAACCCTTGTCTGCATCGATGATGACACCGGAACCCACGCTCTGAGTCTGACGCGATTCAGGTTGCTCGGGCACACCGAAAAAGCGTCGGAAATTGGGGTCATTGAAAAGCGGATTCTGCGGGATATCAACTGTCCCGGTTACAGCGATATTGACCACTGCCGGTGTTACGTGTTCCAGCATCGCAGAGACACTGGGTCGGGGATCAACATCTGCCAGCACATTGTCTGCAAGTCCACCTAAAACCAGGAAAGCCGCCAACAGCACCCCAGGAAAACAACCGTGGGTCATCTTCATACTGAGCTCCATTAATATCTTTGTTGCTACTGAAAGTGAGTGCCATCCACAATCAGGGACAGCCTTGGCCTGTACATGAAGGCTAAAATTCTTAATTCAAGACCTCAGGTAAAACCACAGAAAGTATGACAAGCAAATGAAGACTTAATTCATTTCTTCCATCGGGGGAAATGCCATTCCCGGCACTCATCGCGCCTGAGAACATCCTGGGTAAGCCTGAAACCTTATCCAGGGCTTTCCCGGTAACTTGACAAACGGGCATTTCAGAGTTTTTCGAGAATTGCTTCCGCCGCGCTGACCACGATGCCTCCCGGGGGTTCGATGGCCAGATAACTCACCACCGAGTTTTCCACGATCATGGCCAGACGCTTGCAGCGCAGCCCCATGCCAAAGCCGCTGGCATCGAGGGCCACATCCATGGCTTTGGCGAATTCGGCATTGCCATCGGCCAGCATGATGATCTGTTCGGCATTCTGCGCCTTACCCCAGGCATCCATCACAAAGGCGTCATTGACGGAAAGGCAGACAATGCTGTCCACGCCCCTGGCCAGAATCTTGTCGGCATTCACCACATAACCGGGCAGATGAGTCATCGAGCAGCCTGGTGTGAACGCCCCGGGAACGGCAAACAGGACCACCTTCTTATTGTTGAAAAGCTCTTCCGTCGTGATATTCTGCGGGCCGTCCTTGCCCATTACCTTCAAGGTACAGTGAGGGATTTTGTCGCCAACCTGAATCGTCATGGAACTCTCCTTGCATGCCTTGCATGCCTTGCATGATGAACATTGTGATGATCGCGCTTCCCGGGGAAATGTCAGGCACCGTTGACGCTGTCTGAAAGATCAAAGCGTAGCAGACTCACTAGCGTTTGACAGGCCTTTTTTGCAGTTTTCTTTGCAATGTGCGCCGGTGCATGCCCAGGCTTCTGGCGGTGGCAGAGATATTGCCGGCATTGCGTTCCAGAGTTTTCTGGATATGTTCCCACTGCAAGCGTTGAATCGACAGCGGCCCATCGATGATTTCCCCGGAAACGTTTTTTTCCGCACCATCATCAAACAAGGCCAGAATCTGATCCGCGTCCACCGGTTTGCAGGCATAGTCAAAGGCCCCGAGCTTGACCGCCGCCACCGCCGTGCTGATGCTGGAATAACCAGTCAGAATCAACATGCGCATGTCAGGATTGATCGCCTGCAGCAGGGGCAGCAGATCGAGCCCTGATTCACGCCGGATCTTCAGATCGACGACTGCCCGCTCCGGTCTGTATTCACGCGCCAGGGCCAGGGCAGCGGCAATATCATTGGCAAGCAGGCTGATGTAACCACGCTTCGTCATGGCACGGCCCAGAATATCCGAAAATACCGGATCATCATCCACAATCAGTATGCTTTCTGCCCTGCCCGTATGGGTCACCGGGGTCTCATTGCCCATGACAGGCATCCAGCGGAATTTTCACGCGTGTCACAGTCCCCTGCCCGGGATGGGCATGAAGCTTTACCGTACCGCCCAGGCGGTTGATGCTGGCCTGGCTCAGCATCAGCCCGACACCCATGCCGTCAGGCTTGGTGCTCAACAAATTATGACCCGGGCCGGCAGCGATCACAGGAGTGATGCCGCTGCCATAATCCCTAATTTCCAGTTCCCATTCCCGGGTATTCCAGTGCAATGTCAGATCAATGCCGTCGGGGCTGGCATCGGCCGCATTATCCAGCAGGTTGATGAGAGCCTGGCGCAGACTGGCATCGTCTTTCAACCAGGGAATGTCAGTCTCCTGGGACACGGCAAGATTGATTTTCACTTCCGGGCGCAGCAATTGCCAACGGTCAAGCACGCTGTCCAGGAACAGCGGAAGAGAAAGTCGGGGAGCGGCCTGCGCCTGGCTGTAGTCGGCCTCTGATACCAGTTGCCGCAGAGAAGTCTTGCAGTGCCCTATTTGCTCACGCAGCAGGGCAAGATTCTTCTGCAGAGCCGGGTCATCGGCATATTCGTGCCGCATATCCTGCAACAGCACCGCCATGGTGCTCAGGGGGGTGCCCAACTCATGGGCAGTCCCGGCAGCCTGAATGGCAATGGCGACGATCTGCTCATCCCGCAGACTGTCTTCCCGCAAGCGGGCCAGCAGGGCATCCTGACTGCGGATTTCAGTGGCCATTTTGACAACAAACCAGGTAATCAGCACGGTGCTGACCACAAAGTTGAACCACATGCCCAGCATGTGCAGGTTCCCCGTTGCGCCCACCATTGCCGCCATTCCATGATCCTGCCCGTGACCGAGAGGGCCGGGCAGTAGTTCCGGCAGCGGCTGGTAGATGAATAACAGCAAGGTATAGCAGGTGAGACTGCTGCCCGCGACAACCCAGGTATACGACCAGGGCAGAGCGGCGGCGGAAATAATGACCGGCACCAGCAGGTAAGAAACGAAGGGATTATTGGCGCCCCCACTCAAATACAGCAGCAGGGAGAGGCCGGCCACATCCAGCAACAGATGCCCCAGAAATTCAGACTCACTGACCAGCCAGCCCTTGTGCAGACGCCACGACACCGCAAGATTCAGCAATACGAAGAAGCTCAGAATGATACTGATCAGCAAATACTGGAGTGCCAATTCGAGCACAAGCCAAGCATAAGCCAGGGCCAGCGCCTGGCAGCCAAAAACAATCCAGCGTATTTTCAGCAAACGGCGCAGATTTGACTGCAAGGCAGCCAGCGGAAAAAATCGTCTGTCTTTCAACACTAGTGTCATGACACCAGGCCCCGGCAAAAAAAGTCTAAGGACGCTCTGAACAAGCCTTCAACCACCGTTCCAGCCTGGATCGGGATGGCGAGTCATTCAGAGCTTCTTCATTATAGCCTGCGACTGTCTTCGGAGCCTGCGGCAAAATGCCACAGCGGGATATCTTTTCTTTATCTGCCTGATACTACTCATGGTCTGCCTTGAGCAGCAGAAATTCTCTAAAACCACCCCGCATGCAATGGTTGGAAGCCATCGAGGAGGAATAGGCCCCGGCATTGATCAGAGCCAGCCAGGTCTGCTCCGTCATATCCGGCAATTGCGCATTGTCCTGCCAGACATCCAGCGCTTCGTTGATATTGCCGACCACCTGCACCGGCACCACCGGCTCACCGTCCCAATGCAGCGCAACGGCATGAAAAGGCAAATGATAGTGCGCCGGTTCCGGCGCGATATTGAAGCCGGCATCGACACCCAGAAACAAGGTGTCACGTTTCTTTTCCAGGTAGGTCTTTGCCAACAACAGAAGACCGGCATCCTTCAGGACATAGTCACCCGGCTCCACGGCCAGCGCCAGTTTCCTGGTTCCGAAATTCTCCTTGAGCAGGGCCGCCCAACGGCTCAGATCCAGACGCCGGTCGCTCATGGTATGAGCGACACCGAGGCCGCCACCAATATTTACACTGTTGACATCGGGGGCGCTGTCCACAAACCACAGACACTCACTGATGACGCGCTGCCACTGTTCGAGTTGGGGCGTCAGATAGCCACAGCCGGTATGAAAATGGATGCGGGTGACCCGCAAGCCGCAACGGGCGGCTTCCGCCAGGGCTTCGGCAAACTGTTCCCGGTAAATGCCAAACTTGGTAGTGACGCTCCCGGCATACTGCAATTTGTCATTGTCATCCCGCCCCACGCCAAGTCCCGGATTGATGCGAATCCCGATCTGGGTGCCGGGTTTGCGCCTGCCCCACTCGCGAATGGCATGCAGGGAATCACAGTTCATCAGCAGCCCCTCATAACGCGCCAGCAAATCCAGATCGCTGTGGGACAGGCTGGTCGCCGTAAAGGAAATGTCGGTCGGCGAAAAACCACAACTGACAGCCTGTTCCACCTCGGCGGGAGAGCAGGCATCGATGCCACAAAGGCCGCTTTGTTTCAGAAACGTGAGCAGCGGCGCAAAGCGGTTGGCCTTCATCGCGTAATAGACGACATGGGGCTGCCCGAGACCGGCGGTATTGATGGCCTCATGAATCCGCTGCAGGTTGTGGCGGACCCGCTCCGCAGAATAGACGAAGGCAGGCGTACCGAACTGTCTGGCCAGGGCCGAGACCCGGCGACCGGCAAAAATCAACTCACCATCACGATACGACAGGTCGGGGCGCTGCCACCATGTCAAGTTGTGATTGCTGCTGTTCATCAACCGACCAGACCGAAGACCAGCACATCGTTTTCGCCCATCGCATCATTGACGGGACGCCACTGTGGCTGTTCCAGGCGACCATGAATCCAGCCCCGGCAAACAGCCGCACCACAGCCACAGGGAAACTGCCTGAACAGGTAGTCTTCAGTCTGGGCATAGTCCATGGTCAGATAAGTGCCCGGCGCGATGTCGGCCAGCGCGATGACTTTCATATTTTCCATGTCCAGGAAGATATTCGGTTCGCAGGAATGCAGGAAATACCCCGAAAAATAAGGGTCGTAATTATGACTGCCGGGGGCAATCTGCAGGGTATGCTGGCGAATGTCAGGCACGACATGACCTGCCATTTTTGCCACGACCTCCCCCTTTTTGAAGCCCCGGTGGCAAATGACGGCCTGCCCGGTACTGGAATCTTTTACGCTGATTTCAAACTCTGATGCTTGTGGAAATAATGAATCGGACCCAAACTCGGGGGGGTATAACATCAGTTTTATGTCTCCTGTGGGCTTAAAGAGTCGTTTTCCGGGCAGCCAATAAAAACGGCACGTTTATACACCCAAAACCCTGCCACATGACAATCAAACTTTTTTGTCCTTCTGATTAAAAAACTTCAACGATCTGTCATCGACTGTACACAATAAAAAGTTTGACTTTTACATATATACTAATGATAATCATTATCGTTTGTATTATTAATAAAATTTATTTCTACAGGAGAAAACCATGCCCTCTGCGAATCCTCTGTCATCAGACAACACGCTTGTCACAAGCCGTCCCCTGCCCTTGTTGAAAAAAACCGCTCTGGCGCTGGCCATTTCCGGCAGCCTGTTGACCGGTGCACAGGCCCAAACCGATACCGAACAGAATGCAGGAACGCGACCTCCCGAGGTGATCGATGTCAACAGCTCAGGCTATGGTCACAACCCTGCCTCTCTGAAATTCGCCCGCTCCCTGCTGGATACCGCACAGACCGTGAACGTCATCCCCAAGACGCTCATCGAACAGCGAGCTGCCACGACCCTCAGGGACGTGCTGCGCAATGTGTCCGGTATCAGCATGCAGGCCGGGGAAGGTGGCACACCGGCGGGCGACCAGCTTTCCATCCGTGGCTTTGCCGCCCGCACCGACATCTTTGTGGACAATGTCAGGGATTTTGGCGGCTATAGCCGGGATCCCTTCAACCTTGAACAGGTGGAAGTGGTCAAGGGTCCGTCTTCGGACTATTCTGGTCGTGGCTCCACCGGGGGCTCCATCAACCTGGTCAGCAAGACGCCTCATCTGGAAGATAGCACAACCCTCGCCCTCACCCTGGGCAACGCCAGCTACAAACGCGCTGCCGTGGATCTCAACCGGAGCCTGCCGGGAAGCACGACGGCGCTGCGGCTCAATGCCCTCTATCACAAACAGGACACCGCAGGCCGCAACGAAGTCAATAACGAACGCTGGGCACTGGCTCCCTCGCTCGCCTTCGGCGTGGATACCGATACCCAGATAACGCTGAGCCTGTTCCACCTGCAACAGGACAACCTGCCGGACTACGGCATTCCCTGGGTGCCGGCAGACAATATCCCTCTTGCCGACTATGCCGACGCCGCCCCGCCGGTGGATTTTGACAGTTTCTTCGGGCTGAAACAGCGTGACTTTGAAAAAGTGGCCACCTCCATGGCCACCGTGCAACTCGATCGAAGAATCGGCAATAACATGACACTGCGCAACCTGAGCCGCTGGGGAGTGACCGACCGCAACTCCATCATCACCTCGCCCCGTTTCGTCAGCAATACCAGCACCGACATTCGCCGCAACGATGAAAAGGTCCGCGATGACGTCGACGACATCATCAGCAACCAGACTACCCTGAGTCTGAATCTCAACAGCGGCGAGAACTGGGAACACCGCATTCTGCTGGGTACCGAGCTCAATCTGGAAGGCGAAAAACGGCATACCCAGGTCCCGACCGGCGTGGACTCTCCGGCAACCGACCTGTTCAATCCGAACCCGGACGATCCCTCCCTGGAAAATTATCAGCGCACGGGCGGTGCCAGCGTATCCAATGCAACAGGGCTTGCCGCCTTCCTGTCAGACTCACTGCAGATCGATGAGCACTGGCAGCTCAATGGCAGCGTGCGCTGGGATTACTTCCGCCTGAAATTCACACCGGATGGGAAGGACTTGATGGCGCGCACCGACACCCTGTTCAGCTACCGCAGCGGCCTGGTCTATAAACCGGTCTCGCAGGGCAGCATCTACCTGGGTTATGGCACGTCCTTCAACCCGACCGGGGAAGCCCTGTCCATTTCCACCAGTTCCAGGCAGCCGGGTCTGCAAAACCTGGATCCGGAAAAAAGCCGTTCTCTGGAGCTGGGCACCAAGTGGGAAGTGTTCCAGCGCAGGCTACTGCTGACGGCTGCCGTGTTCAGGACCGAAAAGACCAATGCCCGCACCCAGGATCCCGATGACCCCAATGATCTGCTGGTGCTGGAAGGTGAGCAGAGAGTACGCGGCATCGAACTGGGCATGGCCGGCAATATCTCTGAGCATATCAGCCTGTCGGCCGGTTACACTTTCCTGGACACGGCGATTACCGACAGCAAGAATGTGGCAGAAATAGGCCAGGAATTGCCCAACTCACCCAAGCATTCCTTCAATTTATGGTCCACCTACAGCCCCACGGACACTATGGAATTGGGTTTTGGGGCCCAGTATGTGGATTCCCGCTTCAACAATACCGCCAATCTTCGCATGGCACCCGCCTACTGGGTATTTGAAGCCTCCGCCAGCTATTTCGTGCGGGACAATCTCAACCTTCGTTTCAATATCCAGAACCTGGCAGACAAGGAGTACATCGACTTCGTGGGTGGCGGCCACTTCATTCCCGGTGTGGGCCGCACGGCGCTGCTGTCCATGAACTTCAGCTTCTGAGGTGTCTGAACATGTTACTGGAAATCCCTGACATTCTGACAAAAGCACAGGTAGCGACAGCAACACAGGAACTGCTGAGCGGGGAATGGGTGGACGGTCGGGTAACCGCCGGCCATCAGTCCGCCCAGGCCAAGGCCAACCGGCAGTTGCCGGAGGGTTCTGCCGTGGCCCAGACAACAGGCAAGACGATTCTCGAGGCTCTGCAGCGCAATGGCCTGTTCATGTCCGCCGCGCTTCCCCAGCGCGTGTTCCCTCCCCTGTTCAACCGCTACGAAGGGGGCGAACATTTCGACAACCATGTGGACAATGCCATCCGCTATCTGCCCGGCGGTGGCCGCATTCGCACCGACCTCTCGGCCACCTTGTTCTTCTCAGAGCCGGAGGACTACGACGGGGGGGAACTGTTGATCGACGACACCTATGGTGCCCACACGGTCAAACTTCCGGCCGGGTCGCTGATTCTCTACCCCTCGACCAGCCTGCACCGGGTCAGCGCCGTGACCCGGGGCTGCCGTCTGTGTGCCTTTTTCTGGATCCAGAGTCTGGTGCGGGACGATGCCCAGCGTACGCTCTTGTTTGACCTGGACATGGCCATCAACCGGCTGCGCCAGCACCTGGGGGATCATGAAGCCCTGGTGGCCCAGACCGGCATCTACCACAACCTGCTGCGGCGCTGGGCCGATCCCTGAGGTTTGAAATCAAAGTTTGCAATACGGGTCGGCCCGGCGATCGACGACGACGGGCTCCGTACGATAGTCCTGCAGACATTTTTCGCGGGCTTCACGTACACTGGTATGCATCGACAGCAACCGCCGATGCTCGGAAAGCAGCCACACCTTGTCAGTGGCCAGTACCTCTGCAATATAGATTACTTTTTGCTCTGTCATCAGTCCGTCTCCGGTATTGCCGGCCGTCATTTTCCGGCTCTGGCCTACCCCGAATATTTTTCTGAAGAGTAAAGACCGGAAAATCGGGAATTTCCAATCGCCGCTACCGATATAAGTTCGTCTACGGTATGCTAGGCGGCTGTCGGCCCATTAATTCCGCCTTCTACGCAGTCATTTTCTGGTCCGTTTCAGATATTTTTATAGCCATTTTCATAGATATACATACGACGACCCATGCAGAATCCGATTACCGAGCAGTATGACCACCAGGCCGTGGAAACCAGCGCCCAGCACTACTGGCAGGAGCACCAGAGCTTCAAGGTCAGAGTCGAACCCGGACGGGAAAAATTCTACTGTCTCTCCATGTTCCCCTACCCCAGCGGCCGCCTGCACATGGGCCACGTCCGCAATTACACCATTGGCGATGTGATCAGCCGCTTCCAGCGTATGTTGGGTAAAAATGTGCTCCAGCCCATGGGCTGGGATGCCTTCGGCCTGCCTGCCGAAAATGCCGCCATGAAACACAATGTGCCGCCAGCCCAGTGGACCTACGAAAATATTGCCTACATGCGCAGGCAGTTGCAGCAGCTCGGTTATGCCTATGACTGGGACCGGGAAATCGCCACCTGTCATCCGGACTACTACCGCTGGGAGCAGTGGTTCTTCACCCGCTTGTTTGCCAAGGGACTGGTCTACAAGAAAGAAGCCGAAGTGAACTGGGATCCGGTGGACCAGACCGTGCTGGCCAATGAACAGGTCATCGATGGCCGGGGCTGGCGTTCCGGCGCACTGGTGGAGCGACGCCGGATTCCCCAATGGTTCATCAGGATCACCGCCTATGCCCAGGAGCTGCTGGATGATCTCGACCAGTTGCCGGGCTGGCCGGAACGTGTCCGGGTCATGCAGCAGAACTGGATAGGTCGTTCCGAGGGTCTTGAATTTTCCTTCCGGGTGGCGGGTCAGCACGCAGACATCAGTGTCTATACCACCCGTCCCGACACCATCATGGGGGTCACTTACGTAGCCCTCGCACCGCAGCATCCACTGGCCTTGCAGGCGGCCTCGGCAAATCCCGCCCTGGCGGCCTTTATCAAGGAGCAGGATCAGGTCAAGGTCGCCGAAGCCGAGATGGCCACCATGGAAAAGCTTGGCAGGGATACCGGCTTCAAGGCCATCCATCCCATCAGCGGCGAGGCAGTCCCGATCTGGATTGCCAACTTCGTGCTGATGTCCTATGGCTCCGGCGCGGTGATGTCGGTACCGGCCCATGATCAGCGCGACTGGGAGTTTGCCAAAAAATACGGCTTGACCATCAAACAGGTGATCCGGCCTCTGAGCGCTGACAGTGTTTGCGACATTGATAAAGAAGCGTTTATCGAAAAAGGCATCCTGATCAATTCCGGGAGCTACGACGGACTTGATTTCCAACAGGCCTTCGAGCAGTTGGTGGCCTTTTTCAGCCATCAGGGCAGCGGCCGCAAGACCGTCAATTTCCGCCTGCGTGACTGGGGCGTATCGCGTCAGCGTTACTGGGGCACGCCCATTCCCATCATCAACTGTCAGGCCTGTGGTGCCGTAGCGGTGCCGGATCAGGATCTGCCGGTCTTGCTGCCCACTGAAGTAGACTTCGACGGCAGCGGCTCACCCATCAAGAAGATGCCCTCGTTCTATGCGACCACCTGCCCGCAGTGCGGCGGCAAGGCCGAGCGGGAAACCGATACCTTCGATACCTTCATGGAATCCTCCTGGTACTACGCCCGCTTCTGCTGTGCCCGTGAAGAGCAGGCCATGCTCAATCAGGAGGTGGATTACTGGCTGGGCGTGGATCAGTATATCGGCGGCATCGAGCACGCCATTCTGCACCTGCTCTATGCCCGCTTCTTCCACAAGCTGCTGCGCGATGAAGGCCTGGTGAAATCCGACGAACCCTTCCAGCGCCTGCTGACCCAGGGCATGGTGCTCAAGGATGGTACCAAGATGTCCAAATCCCAGGGCAATACGGTGGATCCGGAAGGCCTGATCGAGCAGTACGGCGCCGATACCGTGCGCCTGTACATGATGTTCACCTCACCGCCGGATCAGAGTCTGGAATGGTCGGACAGCGGCGTGGAAGGCGCCTCACGCTTTCTGAAACGCCTGTGGAAGCTGATCGGGGGCTTCACGCCGGGCACAGTGCAGGTAGCTGTGGAGCAGCTCAACAGCGCCCAGAAGGAGCTGCGCTTCAAGACTCACAGCACCATCAAAAAGGTCAGTGACGACTATGACCGTCGCCAGATCTTCAATACCGCCATTGCCGCCGTCATGGAACTGTATAATGAGCTCAGCCGCTTCAGCACCCGGCATGATATTCAGGATGGTGGCCAGAACCAGGCCATCGCCCAGGAAGCGATGGAAGCCATGGTCCTGCTGCTGGCCCCCATCGTGCCTCATCTGACGCACGTACTGTGGCAGCACCTGGGCAAGGCCGGCGCCGTCATCGACGCACCCTGGCCCGGCTATGATGAGCATGCCCTGGAACAGACCAGCATTGCCATCGTGGCCCAGGTCAACGGCAAGGTGCGCGCCCAGATGAGCCTGCCTGCCGATGCATCCAACGCAGACCTGGAAGCCGCCGCGCTGGGCAATGCCGCGGTCCGGAAATTCATCGAGGGCCTGAACGTCCGCAAGGTCATCGTGGTACCGGGCCGGCTGGTCAACATCGTTGCAGGCTGAACATGACAGGATGAAAAAAAATCTATGACATCATCGTTCCGTATTCTCGTCGTGCTGTCCCTGCTGACCCTGCTATCGGCCTGTGGTTTTGCGCTGCGCGGCTCGACACGGGGGGCGTCACAACTGCCGCCACAACTGCAAACCCTGCAACTGGAGAGTCTGGCCATCAATACCGACCTGGTACGGGAAATGCGCAGCATCCTGCTCAGCAGCGGCATCACCGTCATCGACAGCCCCCAACCCGGCGTCTACCGCCTGGGCATCGGTCAGGAACAGAGCCGGGAGCGTGTCCTGAGCTTCAATGCCAATGCCCGCGCCGGCGAATATGAACTCAGCATGGATGCTCCCTTCCAGCTCCGCTCCGGCACCGAACTGCTGCTCGGTCCGGAAACCGTCACCGTGGACAAGGTCTACCTGGCCGACCCGGAAAATGCCGTTGCCAAAACAGAGGAGGCCGAACAGATCAAGGCCGAAATCCGCAAGGAACTGGTCGTGCAAATCATGCGGCGCCTGCAGACAGCCGTCTCTGGAATCTGATCTCAATCAAGGAAAATCTCTGCCTCAGCCCCCGGGCCAAAACCAATTATGCAGCGGACTATAATCGTATCACCATGTTTGAATTCCAGAGAACAAATTTCCTCTCCTGTTCAGTTGTACCCGTCCTGTCTGTTAAACCCTATCTTATTACGGAATTAAAATTTATAAATATTTTTTCCTCTAACTCGTCTAAGGAATTTGCCTCATATTGTAACTTGCTACCACCGTACTTGAGAGGACTGATCAGCCTGGTGGAATGTTCTTCTTTTAATTCAATCAGCAATCCAGACATATGTGTCAACTCATATAAATGAGTCACCTCATGCATTAATCCCTCAGGAGAATTGTAAATATCCAGTCTAGACTCTATCCATCCAGGTTCTCTTAAAAACAATAAAACTTCCTCTTGATATAAATTCTCATTGAAACTTTCAATAGGTAATCCTCCTTTAATCTGAAGTTCTTGCAGTCATCGCGCAGATTCTGCTGATAGTTCAGGCGGA
>JAVVEZ010000088.1:0-13726 GCA_032250895.1 Pseudomonadales bacterium
AAAGGTAGTGGTAAGCTAAACTTTCATCAAGGTGTCGTTCGCCGACCGCTTACAGTCCAACTGGCAAGGGGTAGCGGCGCGAGTTTCGCCCAAACAACCAGCGGGACATGTAAACAGCCGGTCCGATCAAGGCTTCCGGTAGACCTCCTGTCCGGCGAAATAGCTTGCCTCGATAGCCATGTCGAAGAGTGATTTGTCCGCCGGTTCCGGTATCCTCCTGTCCACGACCACGAAGTCCGCCCACTTGCCGATGCTGATGGACCCAATCTGATCCCCCCATGCAGAGGTTTCGGCCGGGCCAAGTGTATAGGCGTACAGGGCTTCCGCGAAGGTCACGGACTGCTCACTGTGCCAAGGCTCACCGCGATTGAATCCGGAATGGTTGGTGCGATATAAGGCATCGCCGATCTGCTTGAGAGGGTCCTGATGGACGACGTACAGCAGCTGTTGTCAAGCCTAGCAGACGCGATCAACGAGGTCGCTCCCATGCTCAAAGGCCCGCCCCCGGTTTGACTCCTGCAAGCCTGACAAGGCGGGTTCCCCGCGTAGGAGCCGACATCCTTGCCTCTTACGCTGCATGCGCATATTATATGCGCATGCAGCGTATGGAGAAGCGACCATGAACCATGTATACAACACCCAAGCCCCTAAAAAGCCTACTAATGTCAGTATAAACAGCGATTTACTTGAAAAAGCCCGAGGACTTAACATCAACCTGTCTGCGACACTGGAGCAAGCATTAGCCGAACAATTACGACACGAGCAACGGGCACAATGGCTGCGCGAGAACGCCGACGCCATCAAAGCCTACAATCAATTTGTTGAATCCAGCGGCACCTTCAGTGACAGTGTAAGGAAGTTCTAATGGCACAGTTTTTCGCATATAAGAACTCTCATCCCGGGACACGAAAACAATACCCCTTCTTGCTGGATATTCAAAGCGACTTGCTGAGCGAGCTGAAAACGACTGTGGTCATACCACTCTCTCCTGCTAAAATAGCGGCACCGATGGGCCTGACAAGATTAAACCCGTCTTTCACTTTCAATGGCGAAACGTTTATCGCAATAACCCAAGACATTGCCGGGATTGATCGCAGCCAGCTCCTGGGTCAAACTTATGATCTATCAGCATATCGCTCTGAGATTATTGCCGCAGTCTATTTTATACTCTCTGGTATATAACGCTCCTGCTCAGACGCCTGCCGTGCTCGTCCCGGGGCTTTGCAGAAGCCACGGTTTCGACATCATCTCCATGCTTTCGATGCCTCATCAGCGCTTCACTCTCGTTCGTCTCGGTACAACTCACCTGACGGGTCTCGCCCGCCTTTCCCGCCTTTTCCGTCAATGCTCACCACCACGACTCTTGACCGCAGCAGCTTGACGGCAGTTTGACACCTCCTCCTGAAAGGCGATGCCGAGGGCCTTCCTTCATCTCAAACACAGCATACAGCCTTCAACTTCCTTGTCCACGGTCTGCTTCGTGGCACTCCAATGAGATATGTCGCGGCTCAGCCGCGCGATATATCCTTATTTTTTATGTGCCGTCACTATGCAGCCACCAACCTTTTAACCTTAAGTTCCTTTCTATGCTGCTCTGCGTGCCAAAGCTCAAACTGTGACTGCTGATTGAGCCAGCTTTCCGCAGTGGTATCAAAAGCTATAGAAAGGCGTACAGCCATCTCCGGACTAATCCCGGCACGGCCATTCAGAATCGCACTCAGCGTTTTACGGCTTACGCCTAGCGCCTCGGCGGCCTCAGTAACAGAAAGATCCAGAGGCTCAAGGCACAGCTCTTTAATGATTTCTCCCGGATGTGGGGGGTTATGCATCAACATGACTTTACCTCAATGATAATCTTCGTAATTTACCTGCTCGGCATCCTGGTTTTCAAACAGGAATGTAATCCGCCAGTTACCACTTACAGTCACCGCCCAGGTCCCGGCGCGGTTGCCTGTCAGTTCATACAGACGAAGGCCGGGCAAATCCATATCTTTAGGAGTCGTAGCAGCATGAAGACGGCCGAGAATCAGTCGAAGCTTTTTCGCATGGATAACCTGTATCCCAGCAGTACTACCGGTTTTAAAGAATTTTGCTAATCCTTTGTGCTTAAAGCTCCTTATCATGACACAAACCGTAACCTATATCGTAACGGGTGTCAATGCGAGCAAAAAGCACAGTCGTGACAAGAACACCGGTCACCCGACGCCCCTCCACACAGATCCCTGCATGAAGTTTTCCTTCACGGGGCTCCTCAGTCGTACTCGCTTCCGCATCAACTGCATTTACCATGACAATATATTTCATCACAAACATGGACACCCACTATCAGAATCTCCGCTTGGCTTTCGATCCCATCCTGCTTGATCCGGCGTTGGCGCAATGGCGGACTGGCTACTTCAGCGGGGGTTTATAGGCAACAGACCTGAAGCCAGAGGTCCGGGCAGTGGGGCAGGAGCTCCGGGGGCTTCTGAGGGCAGGACGCCCGAAGAGAGCCTGGGAGCCTGCGCCGTAGAAGCCAATCGGCCTGCGACTTCCCCACATTGGGCCATTTTCCCGATCCTCCTCGTTACATAGTCACCACTATGCGCCTCGGACGATCGAAAAAATGGCCTCAATGTGGAAAACCCTCGGCTCGATCGTTTCTACGGCGCAGGCTCCGAGGGATGAACTTGTAGCGTCCCCCGGAGAGCCTGCGCCGCTGCCCGGACCTTTCATTGAACCTGCATGACATAAGTTGGGCCCCCGCCCGCGCGGGGATGACGTGGGGGACGCAGGATGACGTAGGGTAACGCGGGGAGAACGTAGTGGCACGCACGGGAGGACATGGGGTCGTTCAGGGCTTGGCCCCAAGCAGTGTTCTCAGGGCGCTCTGAGCTGGGCGAGAATTTCCGGGCTGTCCCATTCATAGGCTCCCAACCAGCTTCGGATGGGCTGCCCCTGCGCGTCATACAATACCGAGCTGGGAACGGCCTGCACGCCGTGGCTGGAAAAATACTGATTCAGCTTGATGAAATTGCCGGTAAAACCTTGTTCCTCGACAAAGGCACGAATTTCCTCGACCGGTTCATCGGAAGCCAGCAGAAAGACAAAGCCCTCGTCTTCAAGAATGGCCGCCGCCCGTGCAATGGCCGGAATTTCCCTGATGCACGGCGCACACCAGGTGGCCCAGTAATTCAAAAACACCTTCTTGCCGGCAAAGCCGGCGATGTCCAGCGGCTTACCCTGCAAATCCTGAAAAGTGGCAGCGCCATCGAGCGCCTTCGGGCTCACCGTCGCTATGCTCACCTGCGCTGCAGAGGCCCCATCGGCAGCCCCCGACGTGTCATCGGGGTTTTTGGCATTGCATGAGCACAGCGCGACGAGAACCGTCAATACGAAAAACCATTTAGTCTTGCTTGATTTCATAAGGCTGTTATCCGCTGTTCCCGATGCTTGTGTCGCTTCATGGTATTTTTCATGTCCCGTCCCGTCAACCACTTCTACTCTTCCCCTGACTCTTCCCCTGCCCGCTTCTCCAACCCGGGACCAGTCGGCTCTACAGCAGGTTTCCCAAACTATCTTCACCCTCTGCTTTCCGGTAACATAGCGCATCATGCTCAAACCCCGCGCCTATCTGATTGATTCCAGTATTTATATTTTCCGGGCCTGGCATACTTACGACGAGCGGATGACCGACAGCCTGGGCCAGCCCAGCAATGCAGTGCTGGGTTTTTCGGATTTCCTCTACCAGCTGATTCAGCAAAAACAACCCCGCTACCTTGCCTGTGCCTTTGATGCCAGCCAGACCCGCTCCTACCGGCGCGAACTCTTTCCCGAATACAAGGCCAACCGCCTGCCGGCGCCCGCGGCCCTGAAAAATCAATTTCAGCACTGCCGGGCCTTCTGCCGGGCAGTGGGACTTGCCGAATTCGGCAGTGATCGTTATGAAGCCGATGACATCATCGGCTCACTGGCCACACGTCTGCGCGCGCAGGGTTTTGCCATCACCGTGGTCAGTGCCGACAAGGACCTGGCCCAGCTGGTCTGCGGTGAGGAAGACATCTGGTGGGATTTTGCCCGGGGCACCGTACTCAACCCGCGTGGCGTGGAAAAGCAGTTCGGCGTCCGGCCGGAACAGATCGCCGACATGCTGGCCCTGTCGGGCGACAAGATCGACAACATCCCCGGCATTCCCGGCATCGGCTACAAGACCGCCGCAAAGCTGTTGCAAAAATATCACTGCATCGAACATTTACTCGAAAACATTGATAAAATTCCGCAGCTGAAATTCCGGGGGGCGGCACGAATGCAGGCTCTGCTGAATGCTCACCGCGACCTGCTGCCCCGCAACAAGAAACTGACCACGATTGTGACCGATATGGACCTCGATGATGACCAGGATCTGAGTTGGAAGGGCCTCGATGCAGAGGCCTTTACCCGGATCGCGGCACAACTGGCCATCAGTGCTGCGGCACAACAACGTTGGCACAACCTGGCCTTGTATCTTGACTGAATCCCCGTCATCCCCATGCAGGTGGGGAGCCCGTAAACAAACAGATCGCTTTCCGCCTGCGCGGGAATGGACAAACACCCAGAGAGACCCAGATGCAGAGCCCCAACAAGCCCCCGATTCTCCTGATGGCAGCCATTGCCGCGCTGCCGCCGCTGGCCATCGACATGTACCTGCCGGCCATTCCGGGCATTGCCCTGGACCTGGCCACGGCAATCAGTGTCGTGCAGAACTCCCTGAGTGTGTTTCTGGTGGGTTTTGGTTTCGGCCTGCTGCTGTTCGGCCCGCTCTCCGACCGCTACGGCCGCCGTCCGCTGGCACTTTTCGGCCTGAGCGGCTTTGCCCTGTCCAGCTTTTTGATCGCCATCAGTACCAGCGCCGACAGTTTTTTACTGTTCCGCCTGTTGCAGGGTTTTCTCGGCAGCGCGGCGACGGTCGTGATCCCGGCCATGATCCGCGACTGTTATGGCAAGGATACGGCCAAGGGCATGTCTTCTGTCTCCATGATCATGTTGCTGGCACCCCTGGTCGCCCCGCTGCTGGGATCATTTTTGCTGACCCTGGGGTCCTGGACAATCATTTTCACGGCACTGAGCGTCTACGGCCTCATGCTGCTCGTGCTGACCTTCCGGTATCTGCCGGAAACCCGTCCGGCACACAGCGACGCCGTGCCGCGATCCATGCTGGGCAACTACCGCCTCATTTTTTCCCGGCATGCGGTCTATCTGGATCTGCTGTCCTTCATGTTGATATCCCTGGCGTTCTTTACCTACCTGACGTCGGTCTCCTTCGTCTACATCACCTATTTCGGCGTTTCTGAAACCCTGTTTGGTGTACTGTTCGCCTGCTCGGCCAGCGCTTTGATTTTTGCCAATTTCCTCAATGTGCGCCTGGTGTCCCGGGTCGGTCCACGCAAATTGATGGCCCTGGGATTGATGACGGGGCTGGTCTTTGCAGGCTTGCTGATACTGGTCAGTCTGCTGAAAATCGGCGTGTACTGGACGCTGGCCTGCTTCATATTGATTGTTGGCAGCCTGGGCCTTACTGCCGTCAATGCCGACGCCCTGATTCTGATTGAATTTCCACACCAGGCCAGTTCGGCATCGGCGGTCAACGGCACCCTGCGCTTCGGCTTTGGGGCCCTGGCAGGCCCCATCCTGGCTTATTTCTATACCGGTACTCCGGTGCCGGTGGCCATCATCATCTTCTGCATCATGCTGGGAGCCGCTCTGTGCCAGTTTTTCAAATACCGGCAACTCAAAGCCCGTGCGGCAAACCCTTGAGCCCTGCCCGACTCAGCCTGCCGTGATCTCTCAAAAAATACCGTAATCGATGACGTCATCGAAGTAGCCCGTCACCGTCAGCGTCACAACGACCGGAAATTCATTGTAATTGAGCCAGTACCAACCATGTTCTCCACTGAAAGGGGCCGTCAGCGAACCACTGTTGCCGGCGCCTTCCTGCTGTTCCTTGTAGCGCACAAAAAAATCAGGGCCGAAGGAGGGATCATGGCCATGAAAATCGACATAGATGTCACCCCGATCGACAGCCCAGGAGAAGACCACGGCCTTGCCTTCCTGCAAGGCCAGCTTGACTTCCGTTTCCCCATTTTCAGGAATGGCGACCTGCAGGGTCCGGGTTTCCGGAGGCGCCGGCTCATTCTGGTACACGGCCGGATTCGGCAAGGGGACAGGCTCCCCGAAATCGGGGATGGCGACCTCACGCAGGCTTTCGTTGCCGCCGATCACATCCGTGATCTGGATATTTTTGACAGGCTCATTCAGTGCCGTCAGACCCATCGCCGTCCCCAGGCCGCTGGGATCGATGCCATACTCCGCAGGCAGCACGACCAAGACCAGCAGCACAGCGGCGCCGGCAATTGCCAGTGCCGTACTGGCCAGCAGTTTCTTCGCCGAAGGGATGTGAGTCGGAGTATCTGAATTTTTCATGTTGGTCTCTCACTTTGAATTGATTGATGCTACTTGATGCCCGCCGTCCCCGACGGACAGCGGGTATCAAGAAAAAAGCAGATAGCCGGTGAGCTGGTAGCCAAACAATACAAACCCGGCGCTCATGATGACCACATTGGTCAGATACGCCCGGCGCAGGAAGGAAATACTGCGCCGCCAGTACTGGAAAACCAGCAGCATCAAGGTCAGCGCGGCCAGCTGGCCAAACTCCACCCCCACGTTGAAGGCAATGATATTGGGCACCAGGCCGTCCTGTGAAAGCGCCAGGTCTTGCAACTTGGTGGACAGGCCAAAACCATGGGCCAGCCCGAACAGGAAGACGGCGGCCCGGGTATCGATCGCAAGCCCCAGGCGCTGGAAGCCGCCCATGTTCTCGAAGGCCTTGTAGGCCACCGACAAACCGATGATGGCATCCACGACATAGGCATCGGCGCGAATACCACCGAGCACCCCCAACAGGAGCGTGATACTGTGGCCAAGGGCAAACAGGCTGACATACAGCGCCACGTCCTTCATGCGGTAGAGAAAGAAAATCACCCCGGCCAGAAACAGCAGGTGGTCATAGCCGGTAAACATGTGCTTGGCACCCAGATACATGAAGGGCATGAATTGCAGCCCACTGACTCTTTCCAGATACGAAGCATCGCCCTGGGAAACGCCATGCGCAAAGGCAGGAACCGCGAGCAGCGCCATGATCACGCCTGCAAGTGCGGCGCCTGTTGCCATCAAGCCTCGTCTGTCAGTCTGCATCTGGATACCCGTGTTCTCTGTTCCCATGCCCAAGCTGGAATTCTACTGTCTTTTACGCGATTGTTCGCGTCAAATCAATCTGACCCGGGCCTGCCAGGCCAGACCCGCGAGCGTGGCAAGGCAAAACATCGCACCCGCATAAAAGGTGGAGGCCGCCCCCAGCCGGTCCCACAACAATCCGGCCAGGCCGCTGGCAAGCAGCAATGCCAGGCCACTGACCAGATTGAAGAAACCATAGGCCGTCCCGCGCAGGTCGGCGGGCGCCGTATCCGCCACCATCCTCGCCAGTAAACCCTGCGTCATGCCCATGTGCAACCCCCAGAGAACGACGCCGAACAGCACGCTGCTCCAGTGATCGCCGTGGGCAAGTACCAGATCAGCGGCAATCAGCACGAGCAGGCCAAGCACCAACAGACGGCGATGACCCATGCGGTCGGAAAGCCGGCCAAAGGGATAGGCCGAGGCCGCATAGACCACATTCATCGCCACCATCACCAAAGGCACGAAGGCGATCGGGATGCCCCCCTGTTGCGCCCGCAGCACCAGAAAGGCCTCACTGAAGCGGGCCAGCATGAAGGCGGCGCCGATGCCCACGACCCACCAGTAAGCACGGTCAAGGCGTTTGAGATTTTTCCGACTAATCGGGTTGCGGCGCTTTTCCGTCTTGCCTCCCTCAGGTTCCTGCACGCCGAACAGCAGCAATCCCACCGCCAGCAAGCCAGGAATGACGGCAACCCAGAACACCGCCCTGAAGTCATCTGCCCAAAGCAGCATCAAGACCACTGCCAGCAAGGGGCCAAGAAATGCGCCCACCGTATCGAGTGCCTGGCGCAAACCGAAGGCCGCGCCGCGCAGATGTTCGGGCGCAATATCGGCCACCAGCGCATCACGCGGCGCTCCGCGAATCCCCTTGCCGACGCGGTCCAGCAGGCGGGCCGTGAGCACGACCGTGAGCGTGGGGGCCAGCGCAAACAAGGGCTTGGTCAACGCACCCAGGCCATAGCCTGCCACAGCCAGACCCTTGCGCTTGCCCAGATAATCACTCAAAACTCCTGAAAAGACTTTCACCACCAGTGCCGTCGATTCGGCCAGCCCCTCGATCAAACCCAGGGCGAAGGCGCTGGCACCCAGTGTGGTGACCATGAACAGAGGCAGCAGGCTGTGAATCATCTCGGAGGAAATGTCCATCAACAGGCTGACACAGCCGAGAACCCAGATACCGGTGGGAATGCGGTGCAAGGCACCAAGTGTTTTCTGTTGCTCAGCATTAGTAAGCATGCACAGCCCTGCTCCCAGAATACGCATAAGCCCTACTGTCATCCCCGCGCCGGGTTGTCAGTCGCCGATTTTCCAGCCGGACGTAATGGGATAACGCCGGTCCCGGCCAAAACCACGCTTGCTGATCCGGATCCCCACCGGCGCCTGCCTGCGCTTGTACTCGTTCAGGTCCACCAGGCGCAGCACGCGCTGCACGGTCACCTCGTCAAAGCCTTCGGCAATGATCGCATGCGCGCTGTAATCCTCTTCCACATACAGTTCGAGAATCCGGTCCAGCACCGGATAAGGTGGCAGGTTGTCTTCATCCACCTGGCCGGGAGCCAGTTCGGCCGATGGCGGACGTTCGATGACCCGCTGCGGAATCACCGCGGCCGGCCGCTCGCCAAAGGCGGTATTGCGATAGTGCGCCAAGCGGTAAACCAGCATCTTCGGCACATCCTTGAGCGCATCGAAACCCCCGGCCATATCCCCGTAGAGTGTCGAATAGCCCACCGCCATTTCACTTTTATTGCCGGTGGTCAGAACCAATAGTCCCTTCTTGTTGGAAATCGCCATCAACAATACGCCGCGGCAGCGGGCCTGCAGGTTCTGTTCGCTCAAATCCGCCGCCATCCCCGCAAATTCTGCTGCCAGGCTGCTCATGAAACTCTCGTAGAGGGGGGCAATGGGAATGACCCGGTAGGCAACGCCCAGCGTGTCTGCCTGCTGTTGCGCATCCTCGATACTCATCCGGGAGGTATAGGTGAAGGGCATCATGATCGCATGCACCCGGTCCGCACCCAGGGCATCGACCGCCAGCGCCAGTGTCAGCGCGGAATCGATGCCGCCGGACAGACCCAGCACCACCCCCCTGAAGCCGTTTTTATTCACATAATCCCGCACGCCCAGTACCAGCGCCTGGTAGACACAGGCCTCGACGCTGCCCAGGTCGGCAATCTCGCCCCGGCACAACCGTGGTGGCCGTTGTGCCTCCAGCCTGAAACTGAGCGGTATCAGTCCTTCCTCGAAGGCGGGTGCCAGTACCTGCAGCTCACCGTCTGCATCCACGGCCATGGAGGCGCCATCAAAGACCAGTTCGTCCTGACCACCGACCTGATTGACATAGACGATGGGCATGTTCCCTTCCAGCGCCCTGGCCCTGAGCACCATCAGCCGGTCCTGGAACTTGTTGATATGGAAGGGAGAGCCGTTGATATTCAGCATCAGTCTGGCGCCCCTGGCGGCAGCCTGGGCCATGGGCTGCGCTTCCCAGAGGTCTTCACAGATGCTCAGGGCCACGGGCAGACCCTTCAATGTGATCAGGCAGGCTTCATGGCCCGCCTGGAAATAACGCTTCTCATCGAATACCTGGTAATTGGGCAAACATTGCTTGCGATAACGTGCCACGATGCTGTCTTCATGGATCACCGCCAGCATGTTGTAGAGTCTGCCCCCTTCACGGCCCGGATAGCCGACCACCACCGGCACCGCAAAGCGCTGTGCCAGCAGCGCATCGAGAGCCCGCTGGATACGCCGGTCCAGGCTGGGCCTGAGCAGCAGGTCTTCCGGCGGGTAGGCCGTCAGCACCAGTTCGGGAAACAGGATGATGTCGGGGGTGAAGCGCTCGATGGCTTCTTTGGCGGCGCCAATGACCTTTTGCGTATTTCCCGGTATGTCACCCACCAGCGGATTGAGCTGGGCCATGACGACGAGCAATCGGCCATCGCTGCCGGGAGACTGATCTGTTTGCAAAACCTTGACCTCGATCCGTGCCGGGCTGGTTCGGGGACCAAGCGGCCCCTGCCCGCAGGCAGCGGTGGATATTGTTTTTAAGGTGGGGTATTGTCTGCCATTAGCTTCAGGGAATCAAAGGTTCCACCGCCATCATGGGTTTAATTCGTCTTCTGACTTTTGCGCTGGTCATCTGGCTGCTGTGGGGCATGGTCAAAAACTACCAGGCCAGAAAAAAAGCCACTCATCAGCATAACAAGGCAACCGCCGGCAAAGAAAAAATGGTCAAATGCCAACAGTGTTCAGTGCACTTGCCGAAAACGCAGGCCCAGCGCTTTCAGGACAACTGGTTCTGCAGCGAGCAACACAAACAGCGCTTCCTCGAAGCCCGTGAAAAATAATACCTGCCGGCATGAATGAGCCTGCGCCAGACATCCTGTCCACCCCTCCGGCCCATCGGCAAAACCAGCTGATTTTCAATATCTACAATATCTACCGCCTGCTGCTTTCGCTGATCCTGGTGGTGAGTTTCCTGTTTGGCCCGGCCGGCTCCATATTGGGTAGTCACGACAGCTCGCTCTATCTGAATGTCTCCGTGACCTATGTCTTTTTGAATCTGGTCGTTTTCCTGCGGGCAATCCTGCCGGAAAACCCGGCGCTGGCCTGGCGGCAGTATGTTGCCGTCATCATCATCGATATCCTGATGCTGACGCTCATCAGCTATACCTGCGGCGGAGTCACCAGTGGGATGGCGCATCTGCTGATTTTCCCCATCGCCGCCGGCAGTATTCTGGTTCAGGGCCGCCTGAGTATCTTTCTGGCGTCGATTGGCACCATCGCCGCCATCTACAGTGAGGTATACCTCTATTTCACGACCAATGCCGCCAATGATTACTATGTTCAGGCCGGTCTGTTGGGCATCACCCTGTTCAGCATCTCCCTGGTCATTCAGGTACTGGGACGTCGCCTGCGGCAAAATGAGCTCATTGCCGCGCAGCAGGCCGCCAATATTGCCGCCCTGCAGGTGATGAATCACAACATCATCCAACGCATGCGCACCGGCATCCTGGTCGTGGACAGGGCCGGCACGGTACTCAATATCAACGGCTCGGCCCGAAAACTGATTCAGGCCGGAGGACATGCCAGGAACGCCGTTCCTCTGCCTGCTGCGCTCCGGCAGCAGATGCAAGCCTGGCTGAACGACAAGACCCATAGAGCGCCGCCTTTCAGGATGTCCCGCGGCGGCCCGCAAATCCAGGCCAGTTTTTCCTATCTGAGCCAGGATTCAGAAGCGGACATTCTGATTTTTCTAGAAGACTACTCGCTGCTGACCAGCCGCATCCAACAGTTGAAACTGCTGTCGCTGGGACGTCTGACAGCCAGTATTGCCCATGAAGTCAGGAACCCCCTGGGGGCCATCAGTCATGCCGGCCAGTTACTCAATGAATCCGACAGCATTGCCGAGGAAGACCAACGCCTGGTCGAAATCATCATCAATCACTCCCGGCGGGTCAATGCCATTGTGGAAAACATTCTGCAATTATCCCGCAACCGGGTGGAACCGCCCGGCCTGATTGAACTCAAGCCCTGGCTCGAACAGTTCATCGTGAGACTCTCAAACTCCTATGCCGATGGGGTCAGCATCACGCTGAAGATTGCGCCGGAAGACATCAAGCTGCGCTTCAACGCCAGCCAGCTGGAGCAGCTGATGATCAACCTCTGTGACAATGGCATTCGCTACAGCACCAAAAAAACCGGAAACCCCAGCCTCTCCATCCGGGCCGCCACCGACCCGGCAGGACAGGCTCCCTATATGGATATCGTCGATGACGGCGAAGGCATCAGCAAGGATAATGAAGAGATCATGTTTGAACCCTTTTTTACCACCGAGAGCACAGGTACCGGTCTTGGCCTGTATATCTGCCGGGAAATATGCGAAGCTAATCAGGCTCAAATCAACTTCCGCTGGACCGAGGATGAAAAAAGCAGCTTCCGGATCAATTTTGCTCACCCCGATCGAATACTCTCTTAAAAGTCAGGTTTCATGAATCAAAGTGTACTGATCGTTGACGATGAACCCGATATCCGGGAACTGCTGGAAATCACCCTTGGCCGGATGAATGTGCAGTCCCACAGTGCCCCTGATCTGAGTTCGGCGCAGGCCCTGCTTGCCGCGCAGTCCTTCAACCTGTGTCTTACCGACATGCGCCTGCCTGACGGCAACGGCATCGATCTGGTCCGCCATATTCAGGATGCCTACCCCCAACTCCCGGTGGCCGTCATCACGGCCTACGGCAGCACCGAAACCGCCGTCAGTGCGCTCAAGGCCGGCGCCTTCGACTTCGTGTCAAAACCCGTTGATCTGGGCAAACTCAGATCCCTGGTCCAGACCGCCCTGAAACTCAGCACCGAAACCGAGGACAAGGACCCGAATCCGGAAAAATTCAGCAACCGCATCATCGGAGAATCCCCCCAGATCGAGGCTTTGAGAGACCAGATATCCAAACTGGCACGCAGCCAGGCACCGGTTTTCATCAGCGGCGAATCCGGTAGCGGCAAGGAACTGGTGGCGCGTGCCATTCATTTTGAAGGCCCCCGCAGAGATAAGGAATTTATCGCCATCAACTGTGGCGCCCTGTCTTCCGAATTGATGGAGAGTGAATTCTTCGGCCATAAAAAAGGCAGTTTTACCGGTGCCGACCAGGACAAGACCGGTCTGTTTCAGGCAGCCCACGGAGGCAGCCTGTTTCTCGACGAAATTGCCGACCTGCCTCTGCACATGCAGGTAAAACTGCTGCGCGCCATCCAGGAAAAATCCATCCGGCCGGTGGGCTCTCAAACCGAAATACCGGTGGACGTCAGAATCATCAGTGCCACTCACAAGAATCTCAACAGGGAAATCGAACAGGGCAACCTGCGCCATGACCTGTACTACCGGATCAACGTCATTCAGTTGAAGGTGCCCAGCCTGCGGGAACGCAGGAGCGACATTCCCCTGCTGGCCAGACATATTCTGCACAATTTGTCACAGCCACAAGGGCTCCAGACCGTCAGTATTACCGACCAGGCCATTGCCCAGCTTCAGGCTTACGACTTTCCCGGCAATGTCCGGGAACTGGAAAATCTGCTTCAGCGCGCCTTTGCGCTGGCCGACCATGACTGCATTGAAGCCCTTGATTTGCCCACGGCGGACCCGCCCGCAGAGCAGCCAACCCCGCCGGATGAGTCCCTTGCACATGCCGCCACAGAGAATTTTTCGCTGGAAAAACACCTGGAACATATAGAGAAAAGCATGATCGAAGCCACTCTCCGGGAAACCCGCTGGAACAAGACCGCCGCCGCCAAAAAGCTTGGCATGACTTTCCGTGCCTTCCGCTACCGCACCAAAAAGCTTGGTCTTGATTGACTGGCAAAATCCTGCAATCAGGGCTTAACTACGGAACCTCTGAATAACTCTGGCGTATCTCTGGCCTGTCAGGCAGTGCCAGGGCCAAGGCGCCCTTGCGAAGGAATGCCATCAGCCTTTCGA
>JAVVEZ010000009.1:0-60792 GCA_032250895.1 Pseudomonadales bacterium
TCAACAGTGTTGCGCTATTCTCTCATATTATGGTTTCTACGGCGCAGACTCCTAGTAATCGTTGTAGGGCTTGAAATTATCCAGATCAAAATAAGCGACACTGAAAGTACGCTTGTCGACCAGCATCTTGTTGATCACATGATTCACCGGCACGATGCCTAGCAACAAGGTCAGTGGATTGGCATGTCGGGCATTCTGGATTTTCTGTTCTGTAATGATTTCCAGCAGATCCAATACCGTAGCGACGCCGTGATAGCGCTGCTCACTGGTGATGATGAAGGCCTGCTCCGGCACCGGCATCGAGATCAGGCGTTGACTGACGTCCTCCAGCTCCGATTCGATATCGACCAGGATGACCCGTGTTTCCAGCAACTTGCTGACCGGATACTTACCGTACAGTTCGACCCCGAAACGAGTGGCCATCAGCCTGTTGAAGAACTGGTGACGGTTGATGATGCCCACTGGAAGTTCGTTGTTCAGCACCGGCAGCAACTCCAGCTCGGGCCGTTTCTGGAGATGGTCGACCACCTGGGAGACCGTCATGCCGGCCTGTATGGGTTCCACCTGACGGGCGATTTTCAACAGATCATTGTTGCTGCGCAGCGGGACCGGAAAATGCTGCTCCCAGGACGATTCGGCAAAGATCGTGGATGGCAGTTCCGATAAAGGATGGGTTTCAGGTTTGGCAAAATAATAGCCCTGGGCGAGTCCGATCCCTATCTTGCGAATGACCATCAGTTCCGCGCGCTGTTCCACTCCCTCGGCAATGATCTTGCAGTCTGTCGCTGACGACATCCGGAACAAATTGGTGAGAAAGCTGGTTTTGACGCGGTCATTGTGAATGTTGCGGACGAAATGCTTGTCGATCTTGATGTAGTCCGGCAGCAGTTCCGTCCACAGGCGCAGGCCGGAATAACCCGAACCCAGATCGTCAATCGCCACCGTAAATCCCATGCTCCGGTAATGCATCAGGGCTTCCGCCAGCAGCCGGTAACCGTGCGTTTTTTGCTGCTCTGTTACCTCGATCACCACACGCTCCGGCTTGATGCCGTATTCCTGCAGGTAGCGCAATGTTTTTCCTTTTCTGAAGCCAGGGTTCACCAGTGCGTTTGGACTGATGTTCAGGAACAGCTTGGCTTGCAATCCGAGTTCGGCATAGGTTCGAATGGAAATCTTGCGGCACAAGATTTCCAACTCGGTTTCAAGGCCATGGCTTGCGGCCTCCTCGAACAGGCGGATCGGTTTGTGGAGCAGTGAATGTGCAGGCCCGCGTATCAGCGCCTCGTAACCCAGAATCGTGCCGGCCCGCAGATCGACGATGGGCTGGAACAGCGTATGCAGCTGTTCGCCGGCAATGATGCGGTGCAGTTCATCGCGTTCCTGGCTTGGTTTGTTTATGGAGTTCACAAATACAGTCTTTGACATGATGCCTCCGGGAATGCCACTACAAAACCGTGTTGTCAGACAGCAACAACGTTGTCACTGGAATCGGCATGATTCGCAAATATTTTACTCTGGAACAAGGCTTGGAGAGCTTTTTTAGGCGGATTTTTTCTTGCTTGCAGAAAAATTAATACAATACTCTGCTTTTCTTAACCATAAATTCAATTTGGCGGCGATAGCACGCGCCAAGGCAGAGATTCAGGAACGTGCCGAACTCCTCTTTACTCATCATTGACTAAATCCCCACCCACGTCTCAAACTTCTCCCGAAACATAGGCTTGGCCATATAGAAACCCTGTCCGATATCCACACCCAGGTTACGGCATTGCTCCAGTTGCGCTTCGGTTTCAATGCCCTCGGCAATGGTTTTCAGGCCCAGCTTTTCCGCCAGGGTGACGGCAGCCCCCACGATGGCCTGGCCCCAGTGCTTGTCCAGGTTCTGCACGAAGTGCATATCGATCTTGATGATGTGGATGGGCAAGTCCGCCAGATACGCCAGGGAGGAATGGCCGGTACCGAAGTCATCAACCGCGATTTTGCTTCCACACGCCCCGATTGCCTCAAGTGTATGGATGGCCCGGTTGGGCTGATCCATGATGCCGGTTTCCGTTACCTCAAAGTGCACCTGCTCCATCTTCATATTGGTGAAGCGAAAATACTCCTTTAGCCGGTCCAGCAGGTCCGAGTGGCGAAACAGTGAGGGGCTGAGGTTTATGGCAACGGTGCCTTTGAAACCGCGGCTGTTCCATCGCGCCAGATCCCGCAGCCCGAGGCCAAGCACCATTTCGGTCAGGGGCATGATTAAGGGCGAATGCTCCACGTAAGGGAGAAAGTGCCCCGGCGGAATCAGTCCGTGCTTCGGATGCTCCCAGCGACAAAGGGACTCCACCCCGATGCAGTGGCCGGATTTCAGGTCAATCTGGGGTTGGTATGCCGGCAGGATCTCTTTCTGCTTTTTCAGAGCCTGCTTCAAATCCAGCATCAGGTAAAAGCGCCGCCGTTCTTCATCGTCCACTTGCTTATCGAAGGTGGCAAAGCGGGTTTCCACCTTCCTGGCCTGATAGCAGGCAAAAACCCCTGTCCGTACCAGTTCGTTCAGCGTACTTGCATGGTTGGGGAAGTGGCTGATGCCCACGTACCCCCCCAAATGGTAGACAATGCCGGCAACATCGAAGGGTTTGTCCAGTGTGTTCACCAGGTCGTGGGCCCGGTGCGTGGCGTGCATGTAAGTGTCGCCGGCCAGAACACTGGCAAACCGGCTCTGGGCAATATAGTAGGGAGTATTATCGGCGCCCACGGCCTCCTGGATGCGACGGCCAATTTCCCGCACCACGCTGTCCCTTTCTGCTGGACCAAAGGTGCGCAGGATAAAATTCAGCCCTTCTATGTCGATCACCAGCAATACCAGGGAGTTATCCCCTGCCTCGATCAGGGGGGCGATGTCGTAGTAAAAGCTATCGCGATTGGGGAATTGGGTACGGGAATCCCTGACACCCTCCCGGGGAACAGGCTGGGACTGAAGCTTGTTTTTTTTTGTCATAGCGACTCCTTATTCCTTAACCGGTTTTTGGAAAGTCCTTTGAACAAAACACCCTGTTGCGTAGTATGACTAGGGAAGAAAGTCCATGACCTCGGTCTGCTCCGCTTCCAGCACGATGCGAATGATCGACTGTCCGGATAATTGAATGGATCCCTGGTAGCGAAGCATGCCATCGGTGGCGAAGTCAAATTCGTAGTTGCGATACAGGCGCAGCCGGTTACGGGGGTCCCGGCGCAGCTGGAAGCCCTTGAAGACCAGGCTTTCATCGAGAAATTGCAGGCCCTGCTGCTGGCAGTAGCGGCGGGCGGTGTTGAGGGCCAGCAACTTTTGCCCGCTGATGCGCCACCAATAGGTGAGCAGGGCAAGGGCGGCAAAGCCGAGAATGACATCATGGAGATCAAACATGGGCCATTATAACGAATTCTGGGGTTTGAGTTCAGCTTGGAAACAGGCTACTGTCCCAGCGGCTGTATAGCTTGTTGGGCGTGCTAACGCCATCTCATCACTGGAGGGTCCTCATGAAAGCCTTTGCCCGTTACCGGCCCTGTGTTCCTGGGCTGCCCTGTACCCTGTCGGCGATGACGACCACAGCCCAAGCGGGCCCTTGTGAGGGTTTGCGGTGAAAGAAGAACTCACAAACCTGGACTGGAAAAGTGCAACGGCCGAGCAAAGCCTGAGCAAACTGTGCAGCACAGAAGCGGGCCTGAGTGCGGCGGAAGCCCGTGCCCGGCTGGCGCAGTATGGCCCCAATGCCCTGCCCCAGGCACAGGCAAAATCAGCGCTGCGGCGTTTTCTGCAACAATTCCACAATGTATTGATTTATGTGCTGTTGGCGTCAGTTCTGATTACGGCACTGCTCGACCATCTGATCGACAGCCTGGTGATTCTGGCTGTGGTGCTGGCCAATGCGGTGATTGGTTTTCTGCAGGAAGGCAAGGCGGAACAGGCGCTGAAGGCCATCGGCAAGATGCTGGCCCCGACGGCAACGGTGGTGCGGGAGGGGCACAGAAGAAGCATCGGGGCTGATGAACTGGTGCCCGGCGACATCGTCCTGCTGGAAGCCGGTGACAAGGTGCCTGCTGATTTGCGCCTGTTGCACACGCATGGTTTGCAGATACAGGAGGCTGTTCTTACGGGTGAATCGCTGCCAGTGGAAAAGAATACCCAGGTGCTTGCTCTGGATACTGCTTTGGGGGATTGCACGTGCCTGGCCTTCAGCGGCACACTGGTCAGCAGAGGCCAGGGCAGTGGCGTGGTGGTGAAGACCGGCGCCACCACCGAAATCGGCCGCATCAGTGGTATGTTGTCGGAAATCGAAACATTGACCACTCCCCTGCTCAGGCAAATGGATGTGTTTGCCCGTTGGTTGACGGGCATCATCCTGTTGCTGGCCGCCATGCTGCTGGGCTTCGGGTATTTTATCCAGCACCTGGAGTTTACCGATTTGTTCATGGCCATCGTGGGTTTGTCGGTGGCTGCCATTCCCGAAGGTCTGCCGGCGGTATTGACCATTACCCTGGCCATCGGGGTGCAGGCCATGGCGCGGCGCAAGGCCATCGTCCGGCGCCTGGCGGCCATCGAGACGCTCGGCTCGGTCTCGGTGATCTGCACCGATAAAACCGGCACGCTCACGCTCAATGAAATGATGGTGACAGCAGTGCTGGGCCATGGCCGGCGCTTTTCGGTGTCAGGTGCCGGTTATGGTTCTCAGGGTGAAATTCTGCCCGTCGATAATGGCGCTGAGACGGACCAGCATTCGCTCGTGCCGGAGCTGGTTCAGGAGTTGATACAGGAAATGGGCCGCACGGCCTGTCTGTGCAACGATGCAGCCCTGCGTGAACACGATGGGTTGTGGCAGGTTGAGGGTGACCCGATGGAAGGGGCCCTGCTGGCCTTTGCGCGCAAGACCGGGATCGACCCGGATGTTGAACGCAAAGCCTGGACCCGCACGGATGTCATTCCCTTCGATGCCAGTCACCGCTTGATGGCGAGTTTGAACCACGATCACGCAGGCAAGGCTTTTATTTTTGTGAAGGGCGCTCCGGAACAGGTGCTGGCCTGCTGCCAGGAACAGCGCAGCGTCGAGGGTGAGAAAGAAGTTCTTGATCACGCACAATGGCAGGCGCAAATCCACGACCTGGCCTCTCAAGGGTTGCGCGTGCTGGCATTGGCACTGAAACCGGTAGAGCCGCAACACACCGTGCTGGAATTTACGGATATCGAACAAGGCATGATCCTGCTGGGCATGGTGGGCCTGATGGATCCGCCCCGGCCGGAAGCCGTGATGGCAGTGCAGGACTGCCATGCGGCTGGAATTCGGGTCAAGATGATCACCGGGGATCACGCCAGTACCGCTGGCGCCATCGGCCGGCAGGTGGGTTTGAAAAATACGGCGCAGGTGCTGACGGGCGCCGACATCGACGCGCTCGATGATGCTGCCCTGGCCCGGATTCTACCGGAAGTCGATATTTTTGCGCGGACCAGTCCTGAGCATAAACTGCGGCTGGTCAAAGCCTTGCAGGCCGACGGCATGGCGGTGGCCATGACCGGCGATGGGGTCAATGATGCCCCGGCGCTGAAACGTGCCGATGTCGGCATAGCGATGGGGCGCAAGGGCAGCGAGGCGGCACGGGAAGCCGCCGCAATGGTGCTGGCGGATGATAATTTTGCCTCCATCGTGGCTGCCGTGCGGGAGGGGCGAACGGTTTACGACAATCTCAAGAAAGTCATCAGCTGGACCCTGCCGACCAGTAGCGGTGAAGCCATGACCATCATCGTTGCGTTGCTGTTTGGCATGACATTGCCGATAACGCCAGTGCAGATCCTCTGGGTCAATCTGATCACAGCAGCCACCCTGGGTATCGCACTGGCCTTTGAACCCACCGAAGAAAACACCATGCTCAGACCGCCCCGACCACAGCAGGAGGCCTTGCTGGGAGGTGAACTCGTCTGGCATATCGTACTGGTTTCCGGTCTGTTCCTGGCAGGGGTCTTCGGCATGTATGTTTTTGCCGGCAGTCGCGGCTACTCCATCGAGCTGGCGCGTACGCTGGTATTGAATACGCTGGTGGTGATGGAAATTTTCCATCTGTTCTTTATCCGCAATATTTACGGAACCTCGCTGACCTGGCAGGCACTGCGAGGTACCCGGGTCATCTGGGCCGTGGTGGTCATCGTCACGCTGGCACAGTTTCTGGTCACCTATCTGCCGGCCCTGCAAAGAGTGTTTGCCACCGAGCCGGTTTCCCTGCCGGATGGCCTGCTGATCGTGGGTGTCGGGGTGCTGCTGTTTGCCATCATCGAAAGCGAAAAGCAACTGCGTTTGTATTGGCGGCGCCGGTAAGGTAGACAGCCGTTTGTGTCACTATGCCTTCTCTCTTCATCTCCTTTGAGGCTGCCGACCCCTTTGATACCGCGAATGCTATGCCGATGCGCTTAGATTTTGCCCTTGGAGTCCGACAGACTCCTTGTATCATCATGGATTCCCGCAGTTCGACCACCTTGCCTGCCAATACCCGGCGGGTATTTTCCAGTTCGATGATGAGTGCCTCAGTTTTCTGCAGCAAGGGAGGCACGGAGCCTTTTCACTACGGATTTCGAACAGAAAGGGAAAGACCCAAAAACGCCGCTTCACTGGCGTCCTTTGCAGACAGTAACGCCGTATCAATAAATCGGGAAGGTTTTAAAAGTCAAGAACCAAAAGGGGCAGAGTCTGGGCTCTTTGACGTTATACTTCGTGTATTGGTGACAGTGATGCGGGAGGTGTTCGACATGCAGCAAAGAACCAGGAGGTTGATCCAGGGCTTTATGGGTATTGGTCTGCTGTTGGCTGTGGTCACCATGGGTTTCGCGCAGCAAGCGATTCGGGCACTGCCCCGGTTGCTGCCGGACGATCTGTTCCGGCGCAATATCGGCACACCGGGGCAGCTCGATGCGCCGTTTCCGCCGCACCACATCATCGACAATATCTATTATGTGGGCACCGAAGCGCTGGCCTCGTTTCTGATCACCACTGAGCAGGGTCACATTCTGGTCAACAGTGATTTCGAACGGACGGTTCCCATCATCCGCAAGTCGGTGGAGGAACTCGGTTTCAGCTTTGCGGATATCGCCATCATCATCGGCAGTCATGAGCATGCGGATCATATGGAGGGTGATGCACTGGCCCGGGAATTGAGCGGGGCGCAGGTGATCGCGCTGGCGGAACAGGTGCCGGGTCTTGCGCATATGCGGCCGGGGGGCAAGGCCCATCCCATCGACCGGGTGCTCATCGATGGTGAGACCATCAGTCTGGGCGGGGAAACCCTGACGGCACATCTGACGCCGGGACATACCGAGGGCTGTACCAGTTGGGAACTGATGGTGACGGAAGCCGGGCGTTCATACCGGGTGGTGATTATCTGCAGTGTCGGGGTCAATCCCAACTATCAGCTCTGGAATAACCCGGAGCGCCCGGACATCGTGACGCAATACCGCTACAGTTATGAAAAACTGCGCAGCCTGGCGGCGGATGTGCCACTGGGCTCGCACCCTTCCATGTACGGGCTGGCGGAAAAATATCCCCGCCTCGGGCAAAGCCCCAACCCTTTCATCGACCCGGAGGGTTATCTGTATGAAATCGCCATCAATGAGCAGGCATTGAACCTGCGTCTGGAAGAACAGCGTCTGGCAGCGGGATCAAAGGGGTCAGAGTAATTTGATCGCAATCAAATTACTCTGACCCCTTTGATCGTTGATCGCCTTTGATCGCCTTTGATCCAGCGGGAGAGATTATCCGGTTCGCTTTATTTGTACACCGGGTCCGACGAGGGCCAGAATCTGGAGCGCGAAATCGGGAGGCTGGTGAAGAAGGCGTTGATGGAATGGATCTGGTTGCCCCAGACCTTGAATGCCTCGTAGGTCAGCAGCGAATTGCCCACGCCGTAGGAATCCCCCGTGTGACCGAAGTTCATCCACAGCAGTACTGTGCCGTTTTCCTCATCCACTGCCGCCACACTGGCGATGATGCCCGGATGCACGATGATGTTCTGTCCGAACATACCGGGGCCCTCGGCGGTGATCACCCCATTCTCGACTCGGTAACAATCGACTGCGAAGGGCGTGCCGCCGTCGGTGAAGTTGCCGATGCGCAGACCCTCGGGATAGGTGAGGGCAATGCGGACCATGTTCGCCCGCGACATCTTCTCTCCTTCAGGAATCGGATCATTCATGCCGCGGATGGGCGCACCCAGCTCGCGTGGCTGGAAGCGCGAGCTTGGCGTGATGTGCTGGATCAGCGTCTCGATGCCGTTGATCTTCTGTTCTCCATTCACGTGCAGCAGCACCGACAACAGGATCTGGTTTTCGCCTTCATCAAACACCACATGCGAGGCGGCGACCTGCTGCTTCAGGTCCAGGTAGTCCTGGCGAAAGCCCTGGGCGCCCGTCACGGACTGCCATATCCCTTCGCCGAGCTTGCCGGTCAGACCGTCGACGGTATATTTGACGGCATCGGCGAGTGGCAGCCGGGTATGGTCATGGGCGACGAGGGCATCGACGTATTGGGTCATGAGTCCAGCCAGGCAGGCGCGGTCACAAGCCTGTGCGAAGGTCGCACTCGATGCCAGGCCGCAAAGTGCAATGCCGGTCGTGAGAACGATGGTTTTAAAAGTGTGGGCGCAAGTTTGAAGTCGCATATTTTCCTCCAATGATGGTCATTCAAGTATAGGGGGAATAGGTGTCAGAGTCATCTCTGCCTTTTTGGTCGATACTCCGGTCTGTACTTCAACTGGCAGGAGCCGAGAGCCCTGCATGACGGTCTGCGTGGCCATAACGATCAACAGTGGTTTTCCTGTCTCAGACTGGAGTACTATGGCCCTCGGCTTGTCGTGGCAGCGATTTGTTGCAGCGTCCACGCCCGCGCAGTGACAGGTCATGGATCAAAGGGGTCAGAGTAATTTGATTTCACATGACAACCCCGCGTTCCCACATCCGTATACGAAAATCAAATTACTCTGACCCCTTTGATCCCCTTTGATCCCCTTTGATACTGAAGGAGCGCTGTCATGAAAATAATAAAACGCTGTAAACGTGTTTTTCCTCTGTTCGTACTGGCCATGTTTTTCGGGCTGACTCCGACCGTGCCGGTCGCCGCCGAGTTTGAAGATGGTGTGCCGCTCGATCTGATCAAGGCCCTGCTGAGCAATGCCATTCCAGGAGGGGAAGTGAAACTGTCTGCTGGCATTCTGGAAGGCTTTCCGTCTTTCACCCTGCCGGACGACTTTGAGGTGCTGGGCAGTCTGGACCAGGGTTATTCCCAGCGTGTGGCGCTACGGACCAGTCTCGACGAACAGGCGGCCATCGCCGCCATTCAGGATGCGCTTGGCGCTGTTGGCTGGCAAGTCATGGAAGTCTTCAACCCCGGCAGCATGCAGGGTGGTTTCGTCAGTTCCGCAAGTCCTCCCCTCATCCCTGCCCAGCTTTGTCATGACCGGTTTGGTTCACTGCGGCTTGGTGTGAACGAGGGCGAAACGGGCCGACTGGTGAGCCTGACTCACAGTAATGTGCAGTCTCTGGGAAGCTTCGATCAGGGCTCCTGTGCCGAGCAGGCTGCCAGGATACAGCAGAGTCTCATGCTGATGGGGCGGTCAGGGGTCAGCCAGTATGCGCCGAGGCTGGTGCTGCCGAGACCGGAGGGCCTGCCCGGAGGCAGTTCGCCCATACCCATGATAATGGGAGGAGGTGGCGGCGGTTCCAATCGGGATTGGGAGAGCCGGGCCGTGCTTACTGCCACCCTATCCATTACGCAGGTCTATGAGCATTTTGCGATGCAGATGTCCGAACAGGGCTGGACACAGGATGAGAAAGCAGAGAGTTCTCAACTACAGAGTGGACTCTGGTTGAGAACAGTGGCCGGGGATGGGGAAATCCTTGCGCTGCTGAGTGTACTGGCATTGCAGGAAAATAATTATGATTTGCGTCTGCGACTGATCGCCAGGAATAGCAACGATACCCCGGGTAGTAACGTTCAATTCAATGGTCAGGTGATACAGAGAGATCCGAGGGTATTCTAGATCAAAGGGGTCAGAGTAATTTGATTTTCAAAATCAAATTACTCTGACCCCTTTGATCCTTACCCCTTTGATGCCTTTGATGTGAAATAGTAACGCAGGGAGATGCTGGTGTCGGCTTCTGGCAGTCTGGGCCGGAACTGAGCTCGGCTCAGTACCCGGAGCAGGCGCCTTTCTATATTCTGGGTGGCTGTCTCTGACTTGCCGAGCACGTCCACGTTCCTGGCCCTGCCATGGCGGTTGAGGTTGAACGCCACATCGATATAACCCTGGTAATCCAGGACTTCGTCGTCGGTTATGCCAAAACTCTTGCGGCTATGCTCGGTGCGGGTAAAGGTGGGCAGGAGGGTTGGCACCGCTGGGGCCAACAGGGCCTGAATGCTGTCATCCGGCACCTGCCTGGAGACCAGAAAATCACGGGCTGCCTGATATTTCCGCATGCCGGAGGTCTTGCGTCCCAACAGGGTCTGCCAGTCCCCCTGCTCAAGCATCACTGCTGCAATCTCCCGGGGTGATGTTTGTGATCTTGCGTTCAGATAAATCAGAATTCTTTCATAGGCTTCATTGCCCTTGCGCAGGATGGCACTGAAGTTGCCACTCAGGGGATCACGAATACGGGAGCCGATTCTGATGGCCTGGTTCAGGTAGTTATCGGGGTCTTCCATGATTTTCCGGCCGTGGGCCTGCAGAAAAAAGGTTTCGACCAAACGTCTTTCCAGTTCAATCAGTTGGGGATGGTCGATGGCCCGGTTGATGATGAGTGCGCGGATGGCCTTGACGTAGGCCACCTGTGCCCGAAACAGATTGGAGAAGGCCTGCATGCGTTGTGGATTCTGAGGACGAGCCCCGCCGCCAATGGAAAACTGCAGACGAGGTGCGGGCGGGCGGCTGCGGATGCGCTGGTGAAAGGCATTCAGATTCCAGTCCGCCAGGCTAATGAATTCCGGCACCGTGCGCAGGTCTTCTCTGCCATAGCGGCGTTCATAGAGGTAGGTCAGGTATTCTCTCTTCTGGTCCGTTTGCCTCAGATCACCCACGGCAAGCAGGCTGTCGATCATGGCTTCGATGCTTTCGGTCTGCTCCAGTGAGAACAGGCCCTCGTTGATTCGGATGATGAATTCCGCGCGTTCAAAAGCGGCAATGGCCTGTTCGTGATCATTCTGGTGCTGATAGAGCTGACCAAGGGCCAGGAGGTCTTCAAACAGGGAGGAGGCGTAAGGGCCGTCCTCGAGAATGTGGGTATCGATGGCATCCTTATGGTCGGCAATGGCGCTGCTCAATTCCCGGGGGGAAAGGTCCTCCAGTATGAGCTGTTGGGATCCGGTTTCTTCAGGTGTACGTGCCGTCAGGCTATTGCCGGAGCTGGGGGCAGCAGGGGACGCCGCATGTGGTTTTGATGATGATATAGGTGTCGAAGATGTTGCCGGGCGCAAATCCGGGGTCAGAGCCACTGGTTCGAAGATAAGGCGGTCCAGTTCGGAGGGGCTTTGGGCGATGCTGAGGCCAGGACCGAAGACAAGTGCTGCGATCAGATGCAGCAGCAGGGTTCTGATGGCGACCGAGTCTGTCATTGCCGTACGCTCCAGCGCTTGGAAAACTCTGAAGGTTCGCAGGCTTTTCTGCGGGAGTCTGAGAGCTTTCCTGGCTTTGCTGGCCCTGGCGCGTTCCCTGTGTCAGTACTGTCTCTTACAGGGGCGCATCAGGATTGGCCAGCGTTCTCCACATATGGGCAACGGCACTGTTGTCATTGCCCAGGCCTTCTTTCGGTTGTTTAAAGTGTCTGCCGACGATGTCCCTGAAGGGGTCCATGGCGACCACGGCGTCGGGATCAAAGGCATACAGATCGCTCACTGTCACTTCTCGGGAGGCGCCATACCATTTGTGCTTGCGGGCATACTGGTAGGCGGCTTCGATATGCGGCGGTGGCACATAGTCTTCGCCGAACAGACGGTGGTAGAGGTCAGGGTATTCGTAGCCGGCCTCGGTATCCGTGTAGAAACGCAGGGACTGATGGTAGCGGATGGCGAAGGCAGTCACCGCCGGCACATAGGGCTCGAACAGTTGCGCGCCCCACCAGCCATGGTCGGTTTTCATCATTTCCTGAACCACATCATGCAGTAGGCAGGCCAGCACCACTTCTTCCGCCACGCCGCGTTCCAGGGCCTTGTTGGCACTCTGGTAGCAATGATTGCGGGTGCGGGTGAAGCGCAGGTCAAAGAAGTCGAAGAGGGTGGGCCTGGCGGGCATGGCCGGCAGCAGATCGACCTTGCCATTGTTCTGGGTATTCAAAAACAGACCGCCCACACCGCGCCGGTAAGAGCGGGTGGGGATTTCCGCCTGCAGCTCGGCCGCCGTAGGAAAGCGCGCCGCGCCGGAACCATTGCCGTCAGTCTGGCCTTCCACCTGGGCGTAGAGGCGGTCTTCAAGATAGGCCTCCAAGGCATCGGCCCGGGCCTCATGCCCCATCAGGCTGACGGCGGCGGCGCCACCAAGGCTGGCGATAAAGGCTCTACGATCGATGTCTATCATGCTGTTCTCCTGCTTGCAGGCGTTCTGTTATCCTTCCCATTAAGCGTCCTTGCCACACAGGCGAAAATCAGTGCTGCTGCATTCTGTGCTGCAACAACATATCTGCGCCAAAATCACCTTCCTTGCTGCGCCATACCGAATGCACATGGTTGCCGTTGTTTTGTACCAGATCGTATTCAAAAAAGAAATCAGGGCCTTCCAGACGGTAATAATGCGGCTTGCCATCTTCGGTGTCACCATACCAGACGAAGCGCAGATCGTTGATATCGATCTGCGCCAGGTAGGCACGGGAGATTTCCGGCCGGTAAGTGGTCACCACTTCGTCGATGATGCGCTGAGCACCCGTTTTCTGCGTGAGGTCCAGATCCGCAATGGGCACCCCGGTGGGAGGCAGGGCCTTCCAGTCATCCCAGGTTGCCGGCAGCCGGTTCAGGGTGCCCGAGACGATGTCAAAGGGGGGATTGCCGGACTGAATCGCCAGGGCACGCTGCGCTTCGGTCAGTGAATTGACAAAGGCCAGGCCCAGGTCGTGGACCTCGCGCAGATTGCGGAAGCCTGCCAGCGTGCCATTTTGCAGTTCGGCCGGGGAGGCACCCATGAAGGATGGGGTGACGCTGACTTCACCGGGCGCCACGGTGAAATTCAGGGACAGGTGATGGCCTTCGAAGCGCCAGCCCCACTGCCGCTCATTGCCGGGTTCGCCAAAGATGCTGAGGGTGTAGTTTTCGGTGCCGCGGGGGAAGCCGACCACTTCGGTATCGGCCAGAATCTTTTCCAGCTGCATGATCTGGATGGCGCTCAGATAACCCTTGGCGCTGAGGGCACTGTGAATCAGATCATGAGTCAGTGTCTTCTGTTGCGCACTCATGAAATCCAGGGGCAGACCCTTGCGCAGATAGGGCCAGTAGACGTAGTTGGTGCGGGCCGCGTCGGTAAAATCCAGGGCCAGAAGTTGTTGGCGGTTATAGCCCACGGCCGTTTCAATGCCGCCAGGCCCGCCCGCCACTGTGGCCAGGATTGCCTGCGCGATACGGGTCATTTCGCTGCTCACTTCGAGCATGATGCGATCGCTGTCAGCCTGGTCGGCGGCATCCCCGGCATGGTCGGCCTGCACGGTGGTGCACAGCAGGCTGCCGCTCAATACGAGGGCCGCCACCAGGATACTCATGCTGGCAGGCATTCTGAACCGGGAATGGGTGTATCGATTGAACATGACGTTGTGTTCCTGGGTCTTTATCTTGTTTGGCGGCAGAAACGGCAGGCATTTAAACCTTCGATCCCTGCCCCCTATTTGATGCCTGCGGCCAGTTTGATGATCACCTGGGCGATGTCGCCATTGTTGGTTTCCGCCATCATGAAGTGGCCATTGCCCTTCAGGCCCAGATCCGGCAGATAGGTATAGTCGACCTTGACGCCGGCCTGAGTGAAGGCTTTGACGGCGCAGGGCAGGCCGCTGATCAGACCCAACTCGGAACCGACCAGTTTTACCGGGATATGCGCATAGGTAGACAGTTTGCTGATCTTGCCCGGGGCTTGCAGTTCGCAGCCATCGGCGTCGGCCTGCGCGGCAAAATCGGCGGGTAGCGGAGGCGTGAACGTCAGCCCACTGCGGATGGCGCTGGTGATATTGCTGGCACCAGGTTCAATGGCGATGATGCCGGCGACCTTGGCCGGATTGGCATCGGCGCCCCACCAGCCGGTCACCGCACCAGCAGAATGAGTGATCAGAATCGCCGGACCCACCCGTTCCAGTAACAGCGCCAGGTCGGCAGCGGCGATTTCATTGCCGGCATAAGGTCCGGGCGGTGAACTGGCCAGCCAGGCCAGGATATTGGGATCGCGGTGGTTCCTGGGGTCGCCTCCTGGCCAGTGCTCGGACGTGGCCAGGAAGGAGATGATGCCGGAATTGGCACTGCCACTGAGTTCACCATAAGCGGGATTGGTCGGTGAACGGCCATAGCCGGGGCGGTCGATCCAGTACACATCGAAGCCTGCAGCCAGGAAATAGTCGCGCCAGCCATCACGGCCATCGGGCGTACTGAACCAGTCGGTGGACTGACCGCCGCCGCCATGAATCAGAATCAGGGGGTAGGGGTGGCGCCGTTCTGCGGCCAGTTGGTAGCCGACGAACATCTGGTTTTTGACCTGGACTGCGCCATTTTCAGCGGGTTCAGAAACCTTCAACCCCACATAAAAATGGCCCTGGCCGCGCAGGTTGATGGGGCCGGCCTCGCCTTCTGCCCTAGCGGCAGAGGGTGTCAGCAAGGCGCAGACCAGGAAGACGGATGTCAGTTTGTTGGCAAGTTGCTTCATTGGGTGTTCTCCTTATCTTTATTCTTCTTTTTTTCAGTGGCTTGGCCATGGGCTGGGAGTGTACTGCAATTTTTCCTGAGGTGATAGAAACCGGCGCTTTGATAGGAGACCCGGCAAATGACAAAAATCTGCTCACCCGATGAAAAAATGCCAGGATCAAAGGGGTCAGAGTAACTTGATCGCGTCATCCCCGCGCAGGCGCGGGCCCAGAACTTTGGTTTCAGTATGAAAGCGCATGGCGCAGTCAGGCCAGTGGTGGTTCTCTGCGGTGCCAGGCCGTGGCCTGTTCATAGGCCTGGGCCAGCGTGAACAGAGCCGGTTCGGACAGATGCGCGCTGCTGAGCTGCATGCCGATGGGCAGCCCTGAACGGCTGAAGCCGCAGGGCATGGACAGGGTGGGAATGCCATATAGATTGAAAGGGAAGGTATTGCGCACGGACGACTCGGCGCCGGACGCCACGGCCGGGTTTTCCGCCTCACTGATCAGTTCCGGCAGACCGGGTGCCGTCGGTGTGATCAGCACATCCACATCGGTGAAGACCTTCGCAATGGCATGACGCACCAGGGCCAGCTCTTGCCGAACCCTGACATAGTCCGGCATTTTCACCTGGCCCGCTGCCAGAATACGTTCCAGCGTGACAGGGTCATACAGGCGGTGATTGGCCGGTTCAGCGAGATATTGTTCATGGTAGGCATAGCTTTCCGCAAGCAGGACCGAAAAATCCGGTGGTGGCGGCAGACTGACCTCGCGCACGACGGCCGTCAGCGTGCCCAATACCACCAGGGCCTCATCGACGGCGGTGGCAATGTCGGGATCGAGCCTGTCGTAGAAGGGCGTGCGTGCTATGCCGATTCTCAGTCCGGTGGGACTCTGATACAGCGCATCCACATACGCCGGTATCCGGGCGTCGATGCTGACCGGGTCGAGGGGGTCGAAGCCGGCCATGGCTTGCAGCATCAGTGCACTGTCGGTCACTGTCCGGCACAGCGGTCCGACATGATCCAGGGATTCCGCCACCGGGATGATGCCGCGAATACTGTTCAAACCGTGTGTGGCCTTGAGTCCCACCACCCCGCAATAAGCCGCCGGTAGACGGATGGAGGCGAGGGTGTCGGTGCCCAGCGCGGCACAGCACAGACGGGCTGACACCGCGGCGGCCGAGCCGCCCGACGAGCCGCCGGGAATATGGGCGAGATTCCAGGGATTGTGCACCGGGCCGAAGTGGGTGATGGCGGAGGTGCCACCCCAGGCCCATTCATGCATGTTGAGCTTGCCCAGCAGAATGGCGCCAGCCTCGCGCAGGCGCCGGTAAATCTCGGCGTCGGTGTTGGGAATCCGGTCCTTGAGCAGGGCGCTGGCGGCGGTGGTGCGAATGCCGGCGGTATCGATATTGTCCTTGAGTGCAATGGGAATGCCATGCAGGGGGCCGCGCCAGTGACCGGCCGCCAGTTCCGTGTCGAGACGTTGTGCCTGTTCCAGGGCCAGTTGATCGGTCACGGTGATATAGGCATTCACGGACCCTTGCAAGCGGGCGATGCGGCTCAGGTAGGCTTCCACGAGTTGGGTCGGACTCAGGGCCCCGGTCCGGATCAGAGCGGAGGCCTCGGCCAATGTCAACCGGGTCAGGTCAGTGCCTGACGCGGCAAGTGTACTGTTTGCCAGCATGGTCGCACTGGCGATCGTGCCGCCGATAAACGTTCTGCGCGTCATCATGGCTTGCCCTTTTGATTTTGTTCAGCGCAGAATAAACAGCCGGGGTTTCAAAGTCCAGCAAGGAGTCTGCGCCGTAGAAGCTAATCGGCCTGCGACTTCCCCACATTGGTCCATTTTCCCGATCCTCCTCGTTACATAGTCACCACTATGCGCCTCGGACGATCGAAAAAATGGCCTCAATGTGGAAAACCCTCGGCTCGATCGTTTCTACGGCGCAGACTCCAAGGGCAGAAAGTGCGGCTTGGGCGCTGATGTCTACAGCTTGACGCCACCTGCCTTGGGCTATACCTTAAGGCAATGCTGATCAAGTCCCTGACCGTCACCCCTGCGTAGGCAGGGGGCCAGGGCAGGTAGCACTGGATTCCTGCCTGCGCAGGATCAGCATTGCCTTTCGCGGAAGTCTGATATGAATACACAAAAACTACTGGTAGCTGCCGCCTGCGTACTGACGCTGAGCGCTGCGCCTGCTGTGTTGGCCGACAACTTTGAGCCTTTGCAGATGCCATTGAAGCTGGGAGACGTGGTCAGAAACCTGGACGTCAACGAGCGTGGCCCGGACGGCAGTACGCCCCTGCAATGGGCCGTCTACGACGGCAATATCGAGCGAGTCAAAGCGCTGATCGCGGCGGGCGCCGATGTCAATGCCGTCAACAACTATGGTGCCAATGCCATGCAGTTGGCCGCCGAGGTGGCCAACATCGAGCTATTGAGGCTGCTGCTGGACGCCGGCGCCGACGTTGACTCCCCGAATCCGGAAGGCCAGACCACTCTGATGCTGGTAGCCCGCACCGGTAATGTGGACGCGGCTAAACTGCTGGTGGCGCATGGTGCTACTATCGATGCCCGTGAAGGCTGGGGCGAGCAGACGGCGCTGATGTGGGCCTCGGCGCGCCGTCATCCTGCCATGATGGAGTATCTGATCAAGCTGGGCGCCGATGTGAATGCCCGCTCTGCCGTACGCGATTACAACAGCCACCTTACTGAGGAAGGGCGTGCCAAGAACCTGGACAGGGGCGGCCTGACACCACTGCTCTATGCCGCACGCGAGAATTGCAAGGCCTGCGTGGACGTGTTGATTGCTCACGATGTGGAACTGGACAAACCCGACCCCGATGGCGTATCCCCGCTGCTGCTGGCGATCCTGAACAGCAACCGGGACATAGCCAGGCAACTGATCGGGGCCGGTGCCGATATTCATCAATGGGATATCTTCGGCCGTGCCCCACTGTTCTCCGCGGTGGCCAGTCGTGATGACGCGGGTTACAAGATCAATCAGGCTATCAATGAAACGGATGGCATGAGCCTTGTCCAGATATTGCTGGAACAGGGGGCCAATCCGAACATGCAATTGTTCTTCCGGCCCGCCAACGCGCAGGGCGGCCCCCGGCCCGATAACGCCGAGCGAGCCGGCCCCTTGTCTCGGGGTAGCACGCCCCTGATCATGGCGGCCAGCAAGGGCGATGCCGACGTCATCAAACTGTTGCTGCAATACGGCGCCGAGGCTGATTTGCCACAGGCCGACCTGCAGACCCCGGTCTCCGTGCTGATGATGGCCCGTGCCCCGGATGAGCAACTTATTGAGGGATTGAACGCCTTGGTGGAGGCGGGCGCTGATGTCAACGTGCGGGCCGTGCCCCACCATGTGCAGCGTTCCCGCGGCGGCACGCCCCTGCATTATGCCGTGCGCGCCCGCCATGACAAGGCCATCGAGGCACTGGTGGCAGCGGGTGCCGATATCGACGCCAGGGACGTCGATGGCCTCACGGCCCTGGACTACGCCATGGACCGAGGCTTCGTCGGTTTCCCGGGTGTGCATCAGCCGCCGGACCTGAAACTGGTTGGCTTGTTGCGCAGTCTGGGGGCCGGCGTGGAGCTGGATGTCACGCCATTCTGGCCTCCTGTCGGCGCGCCATTCTATTATCCGTGGAGTATCTTCCCGCTGGATCCGGAGGAAGAGTTACGGGCCCTGGTTCCAGGTTCTTTCGACCATCAGTAATTGAGTAACCATAGTTGGAGTTGTGGAAATGCTGGCCAAAGTACAGAAATGGGGCAACAGTCAGGGTTTGCGCCTGCCCAAACATCTGCTGGAAAGCAGCGATATCGTGGTAGGCGACTAGGAGCCTGTCGGACTCAGATGCCCGTAGCGAGGCGAGTGGTAAATCGAGGACAGTTTTTCGCGAAATTTCGGCGCATGGTGGGTCCCCTGTAATGAAATTTCGCGGAAAAATGGACCGATTTAACGCCGCCGCAGTAGGGTAATCCTGAGTCCGACAGGCTCCTAGGTGGAGGTCACCTTGCAGGGGAATCTTATCGTGATCAAGAAAGCCAGGCAGAAATTCAACCTGGCGGACCTGGTGGCACGAATGCCCAAGCAATCCCTGATCACAGAAGAGACATTCGGCAAACCGCTTGGCAAGGAAGTCTGGTAAAAAGCTCGCGCCCATAGCGAAAAGGAATTTTCCATGGCCATGGCTTGAACAGAAAGTCGATCCATTGATCGAATAGAGGATTTTCAAGCCTCATTTGTCTTATCACCTTGAGGCGCGAAGCAGCCCGAAACACAAGGGTGCTCGACGCCGATGGGGAAGGGGGAAGGTCATGGCGCAAGAGCAGGCTCGGGATGACCGGAAGACGACGATGAAAGCCTGGCTGGAGAATTTTCTGGCCTGTCGGCCATTGCTGTTCCGGCTGATTGGCCGGATCGTCAGACCGGATGAAATCGAAGACATCGTTCAGGAAACCTTCGTGCTCACCTATGCCGCCGCCCGCAAACAGAACATCGACAACCCGCGCGCCTTCATGCTCAGAACCGCCAGGAACATTGCCCTGAACTGTGTCGGGCGCGCCGAGCGAAAACTGAACTGCTCGATGGAGGAACTGGACGAGTCGGATGTCTCTACTGAAACTGACGCTGTGGATCAGCAATGCCAGTCAGACGAGAAGTTTCTGGTTTTCTGCCGCGCCGTGGCCGAGCTGCCGCTGCATTGCCGGCGGGTGTTCATTCTCAAGAAAGTCTACGGGCTCAGCCAGCAGGAAATAGCCACCTATCTCGGTCTCAGCCCGAGCACCGTGGAAAAACATGTGGCCAAAGGCATGCTGTTGACCGCGCAATACATGATCGGCAGAGGCCACCCGGTGGGCGCCGCCGAAGAAAGCCGCCAAGCCCGCGCAGGCGGCAAGCCAGGCAATAAGGAACCGTAAACTTGACTAATGTGATTCGCTTTACCCATCCGAAAAAGGCGCAGGAGGCCATGCGTGAGCAGGCTTGTGCCTGGCTGGCGCGTCTCGATGCCGGCGCCAGCGACGAGGAGAGGGAACAACTCGGCCAGTGGCTGAATGCCGATCCGGCACACCGGGACATGCTGTTTGACATGGCTGCGTTGTGGGATCAACTGGCCGTACTCTCCGAATTGTCCGATATTTTTCCCCTGGAACGCTATGCTCCGCGCTCAGCAAGGCCCCTTTCACGCCGCGGGCTGCTGGCGGTCGCCGCCAGCCTGGTCGTGGCGCTGCTCACCGTGAGCGGTGGACTTGTGCTCATGAGAGGAAACCCGGCGGAAGAAGCCGCGCAATTGAACATGGTCATGCCCCGGACCTACGAAACAGCCATTGGCAAGCAGCAGACATTGGATCTGCCGGATGGCTCCAGAGTCATTCTCAATACCAATACCCGATTGATGGTGGACTACTCCGATGCACTCAGAAACATCTTTCTTGAACACGGCGAAGGCCTGTTCGAAGTCAGCAAGGATGCCAGCCGCCCCTTTCGCGTCCATGCCGGCAACCGCGTCGTCGAGGCGGTGGGCACAGCCTTTGCCGTACAGCATTTGCAGCAGGACAGCATCGCCGTGATGGTCACCGAGGGCAAGGTCAACTTTCGTTCGCAAAGTGCCGATGTTGATACCATCGATCCGGAATTACCTGCTGCTGGCAGTGCGGCAGCCGCGCAAGCCAATGCCGTTCTGGCCATGGACACCGGGATGGCGTTGGTGGCCGGAGAATCGGCCGCCGTCAGCGAACAGAATTCCACCATTGAAAAGAAACAATTGCCGGCGGAAGAAATCGAAGTGCGCCTGGCCTGGCGTTACGGCATGCTGCTGTTTCAGGACGATACGCTGGAACAGGTCCTGCAGGAAGTCAGCCGCTACACCCCAATCAGGATCGAAGCCGACCCGGCGATCCGCGAGATTCGGGTAGGTGGTTACTTTCGGGCCGGAGACATCGACGGACTGCTGGTGGCGATGCGCGAAAATTTCCAGATCGATGCCCAGCGCATCGGCACGGACTACATCCGGTTGACGGCCCAGTAAGCACTTTCCAGAAGGCCCCTGAACATTCGTCATCCGCGCAGGCAGTCATCCTTGAACAGGCCGCCATCCCCGTGCAAGCGGGGAGCCAGCAAGAACGAACGTCATCCCTGCGCAGACCGTCATCCCTGCGTAGGCAGGGATCCAGTCAAGCAACGAAGACAGATTCCTGTTCGGCCAGGCATGATGAAATTTCACAGACGCTCTGAGAATTATCATAATAAAAAATTAATATATTCATTCCAAAAATTTATTCAAGTCATTCATTTGCGAGGTATAGAGGATTTTTCCATCCAGCTTGTCTTTAAATAGCCAGGGACGCAGCAGTTTGCAGGACTCGGTTCTGATCAGCAGTGGTATATCACGCTGGTTGCTGCTGGTGCTCGCTGTGCTGATGCTGATGGCGCCGATTGCGCTTGCCGGTCCTGAAGAGGACACAGTGCATTTCGATATCCAGGCGCAGCCCGTGGGAACGGCCCTGCTGGAATTTGCTCAGCAGGCGCAGGTGCCGATTCTATTTCCCAGCGGAAACTTGAATGGCATCAAAGCCAAGCGCCTGACTGGCGAATACAGATTGGATGAGGCCTTGAAGGTTCTTTTGACAGGAACCGGCATTGAAGCGTCGATAACAGCAAACAGCGGGCAAATCGTGGTCCGTATGGTGCCAGATACACAAAATAATGATTTGCTTAATCAAAGGGGAAAGGACATGGCCACAAAAGAATCCACACCAGTAAAAAAATCACGAAACTTTTTGATTTCCGCACTCTCTGCGGCTATTTCTGCGGTGCTTGCCGGTGCCCCGGGCGCTGCCGATGCGCAGCAGCAGGGGGCGGACACAGATGCCATTGAAGAAATCGCGGTAACGGGTTCACGTATCCGGCAGACATCGGGGTTTACTACGCCGACTCCGGTGACAGCAGTGACTACGGATGAATTGCAAACCTTTGATCCAGCCTCCAGTGTTGCCGAGCAATTGGATGCCTTGCCGCAGTTTTTTCAGACTCAGACCGCCCAGCGCGGTGGGGGAACGCTGTTCGGTGATGCTTCCGGCAGTTTTCTGAATCTGCGCGGCATGGGCAAACAGCGAACTTTGGTGCTGCTGGACGGTTCCCGCATAGTACCGGCCGACCGTGCCGGTGCAGTCAATGTCGATAATTTTCCGACTGCACTCGTCAGGACCGTGGATGTGGTGACAGGTGGGGCCTCTGCAGCTTATGGTGCGGATGCCATGGCGGGAGTGGTCAACTTCGTCCTGGATCGAGAGTTCGAGGGTTTCAAGGTAAAGGCCTCATCAGGGATAAATGAAGAGGGGGATGGTGAAAACGTGAACTTCTCCTTTGCTGGAGGCCGTCAGATCGGCGAGCGCCTGCACCTGATCGGGTCGCTGGAGGGGAGGCACGTGAATGATATCGTGCGCGACCCTGACGAGGCGGGCAAGAATTTCCAGCGCTGGGGTTTTGTGACCAACCCGGACTGGTTTCCGGGTGCCCCTGCCGGAATTCCGAGGCAGCTCACCCTACCTGATGTGCATTCGACGGTACATACACCGGGAGGACTGATCAATCAGCCGGGGTTTTCGCTGAATCGCTTCACTTTTACACCGGATGGTCAGGATGTCAGGCCTTTTGTGTTGGGCGATGTGGTATCCCTGGGTGGCCCCGGTGCGACCCAGACTCAGTCCGGCGGGCCGGAAGCGGAAATTGCCAACCAGGCTTTTGACAGTGGTCTGGATGGCAATGAGGTGGAACAACGCTCGGGATTCATAGGCCTGCAGTATGACGTGAGCGAGAATTTCAAGGTATTTGGTCAGGCGCTGTTAGGACGTACCGAGTCCAATAGTTTTGGACGGCGTGGCCTCCCTCACCTCCAGACCAATACCTGGTTCGGCACGGTGTTCGCGGAAAATGCCTTCCTGCCGGATAATGTCCGCCAGGCCATGATCGATGAGGGTCTGTCATCCATTCGTATCGATAAACTGGGTCAACTTCGGGGTCCCGACAACAACAACTGGTTTGACGACCGTGATAATAAGGATGTCGCCCGTTCCTGGTCGGCCTCTGGCGGGTTTGATGCTGTGCTGCCCAATGGCTGGGATTTGCGTGCCAGTTTCCAGCACGGTGATTCCAAGGTAACATCAGCTGCCAGAAAAATTCTGCGCATCGATAAATTCTTTCTGGCCATGGATGCCGTGGTGGATCCGGCCAGCGGAGAGATCGTCTGCAATATTGCCTTGCAGAATCCGACCCCGGCACAACTGAAGGCATCCGTGGAAGGACAGTTGTTTGCCAGTCCTCTTGCAGTCAATGGCGTGCCGGTGGATTCACCTATCGGGACGGATATCATCCCCAGTGAGTGTGTGCCGATCAATGTCTTTGGCGACGGCAATGTGTCCCAGGCCGCAGCGGATTATGTTGTTTCCGATGAAAAGAAAGGAGTTCGGAGCCTGAATCAGGAATTTGCCGAAATGTTGCTGACCGGTGAAGTATTCGACGGTTTTGGTGCAGGTCCGGTTTCCTTTGCGGCGGGCTTTACCTATAGGCATGAGAGTTTTGCCCAATTCTCTCTCCCCTTGTTTGCGGAACGCGGTGTCGCGAATGCCCCTGAATTGGGCATCCGGGGCATTCCACAGGGATTTACCGGACCGGGGAACCGCTCGTTGAATCAGTTTTCGGCCACGGGTGTTGCCAGTGGCAGTTTTGATGTATGGGAAGTATTTTCCGAATTGAACATTCCGGTCTGGGAATCTGCATCAGGTGGACAGAGACTGGCGCTCAACGGCGCCTACCGTTCGTCTGATTATTCTACCAGCGGACGGGTTGGTACCTGGAAGGTGGGCGGAGACATTCAGGTCGTGAATGATCTCAGGATACGGGTGACCCGGTCCAGGGATGTGCGTGAACCGAATTTCGCCGAACAGTTTGAGGCGGGCGGCGGCGGGGGTACTGTAATCGATCCGGTATTCAATGACGCTATTTTTTCCATAACGTCCTTTAACGGCTTCAATCCGGTTCTGGCTCCGGAAGAGGCGAAAACCATCACCACCGGCATGGTCTATCAACCGACGTTCGCTCCGTGGATTGAAGGGTTTCAGGTTTCTGCGGACTGGTACATCATCAACCTGAGTGGTGCAGTGGGGCAACTTGGAGCACAGCGCATCGTCGATGATTGTTTTGACTTCAATATTCAGGAACTGTGCAGCCTGATTACCCGGGACGCCGACACCAATATTGTGCTGTCTGTCTTCAACAAGAACTTCAACATAGGCGGTGCCAAGACGGAAGGCGTGGATATCGAGGTTCAGTACAGTTTGGAGCCGGATCTCTTTGCCAGCCAGAATGAGTCACTCACCCTGCGAGGGTTTGCCGGTCGACTGATCGAGAATTCCACATCGACGGCGGACGGCGCCAAGACGGATGCGGTCGGTGGTCTGAATCGACCGAAATGGACAGCCAACGTTACGGCCAACTACAACGTGGGGCCTTACGGCATCCAGTGGCAGCAGCGCTACTATGACAGTACGCTGATCAATGTGAACTGGGTTGAAGGAGTGGATGTGGACGACAACACAATTGCTTCCCAGTCCATCAGCAATCTGGCCTTGTCCTACAATCGGGAATTTGGCAATGGTGGCAACTGGCGAGCGGTATTGAATATCACCAACTTGTTTGATCGTGAGCCACCGGTGGTTCCATCCATCAGCCAACGTGGCGGTTCGCAAACCTTCAGTGACAACTTCGATATCTTTGGCCGACGTTACCAACTGAGCCTGAACATGACTTTTTAGACTAGCCGGGTTACCATCTGGACAGGGATGTCTCCTCGCCGATTGTTTTTCGTCTTGGGCGATGACTTTTTTCTGGAGAAAAAAATAAAAATAAAGGTAAATCTCGTTAGGGAGACAATGCCATGAAACTCTACACCAGCGATAGCACACAGGCACTCCCCTTCGCACATGACAGCTATTTTTTTAAAACCAGCTCGTTTCAGGTGGATATCAAACCCCTGGACAAGATGAAATACCATGCTGAGGCAGAGATTACCAATCTGGGTGTCCTGACACTGGCCAAAACCCGCACCAATGCAGCCATCGTCAACCGTCGGCGAGATTTCATCTCGGCAGGCAACCAGGGCAGATACTGTCTCGTGTTCGTACTGGATGGCAGCATCGTCATTTCCCATCAGCTAGGCAGCAGCGAATTGCAGGCAGGCCACTTCATGCTCATGGACAACATCCACCCCAGGATCATGTACGTTTATCAGGAAGTCTGCCTGGTGACCGTCAATATCCCCGAGAGGAACCTGCAAGCCATCATTCCCTGCCCGCAAGAAGTCGTTGGTCTGAAAATGACCGATACCAACCTGGATGGCACATCACTCAGTGAATGGATCAATACCACCTGGGAGCAGGTCAAAAAAGGCCTGATTGACGAATTTTCTCCCGGGATCACAGAGAGCTTTACAGACAGGCTTGGTCGAATTTATAGTGCCAGTTGTCTGGACAAGAACTCCCGATTCGTCAGGCGCGTGATTGAAGTAAAGCTAGCCATAGAGGAAAACCTGGGCAACCCTGAGCTGACCGTGGAAATGCTGGCCGCTACCCTGAGGGTTTCTTCCCGTTATCTCAGGAGCCTTTTTTCACAGCGAGAGCGGCTTTCTCATTACATCCTCAGGCGTCGTCTGGAAGAATGTGCCAATCAGTTGGCCAATCCTCTGTATCAAGGCGTCTCCATTACGACCATTGCCTTTCAATGGGGCTTCAATTGCCCCGAGCATTTCTCCCGAGCCTTCAAAAAACGCTATGGCTGCTCTCCCCGGGAATACAGGAAAAGGCACGGAGCTTACTTGACAGGTGGTTGAAAAAGCACATCCATGGCCCAGATTGACAGTAAGCGCCCATAAATCGACCCATTGGCCTTGGCCGTTCATGCCGAACTCCGAACTCCGAACTATGCCGAATGCGGCATAGTGCCGTCTCGATCAACGAGTAACAGGTGGCACTGGCCGCGCACCTTGCCGGGTGTCTGCAAACAGCCAGGCCTTTTTATTTTAGAAAACCTTCCATAACCGAGAACTGTGGATAATTGCGACCCGGCGCAAAAGGACGAATGGGGCATTCTCTGTCAGTATATTATTGATACTGCAGATCACCTCGTTTTTTAGAAAAACTTCCCTTCTAATCAATTTTTTTTGTTCCTGTAGAGGCAAGCTTAACGTACTTAAACTCCTTACCACGACTTCGCGCAAGGTAATTGTGCGGACATATGTGTTCTGATATGTGTTCTGATCAGTAGAGTTATCAGAAGCATTATTGATCACGGAGAGGGAATGAGAGGAAATAAATAGTAGACAGATCGTGCATTGTTCGATGCCAGATAAAAAATAAAGATTTGGTTAATTAAAGGGGAAAAAGACATGACAACACAGGAATCCACACCAGTAAAAAAATCACGAAACTTTTTGATTTCCGCACTCTCTGCGGCTATTTCTGCGGTGCTTGCCGGCAACCCGAGCGCTGCTAACGCGCAGCAACAGGGAGCGAATGCCGGTCCGCTTGAAGAAATTGCGGTGACTGGTTCGCGTATTCGTGCTAGTGGGATGAACACACCAACCCCGGTAACTACATTGGATGCTTCAGAACTAGAGAGCATGGCTCCAGGCAACTTGATTGAATCTATTAGCCAACTGCCGCAGTTTTTCAACAATTCGCAGCCCCAGACCCAGCTCAATTTTGCTGGTTCGGCGGGTGCAAGCAATCTCAATCTACGAGGTATAGGCACTCAACGTACGCTGATATTATTGGATGGTCGACGGATGGTGCCAACTAGTCGTTCTAATACGGTGGATATTGGTATTATTCCTGATTCCATGATCAGACGGGTAGATACAGTAACAGGTGGTGCTTCGGCTGCGTATGGAACCGATGCTGTAGCGGGCGCAGTGAATTTCATCCTCGATACGGATTTCACTGGGGTCGATTTCCATGTTCAGGGTGGTTCCACTGGCCGTGGCGATGCTGAGAACGTTGAAGGAGGGATCAATTTTGGTACGGACATTGGCGAACGCGGCCATCTGCTATTCTCGGCAGGGGGATTTCGGCAGGAAGAGGTGGATGGCTATAAGGGCCGCAATTGGTTCAAGAGCTATGGCACTGTGACTAATCCAGCTTGGCAGGCTGCGGTGGATGCCGGCGAATGCCGGATTAACGTCAGGTGTGCCGCTGGGCCGCAGTTGATCACGGCGCCTAATGTCGTCTCCACTCAGTATACCTTTGGGGGGCTGACCGTGTCCCCCAATCCTGCTCTTAACAATCTGGAGTTTCTGCCCGATGGTTCTGTGCAGCCATTCCAGTTCAGCAGTCTTTCCATTCAAGGCAGAGGCTCGCTATCTCAGTCCATTGCACCTGAGTTCGGCGGCGGAAGTGGCGATAACGTAGAAGCAGATCGAGGTGGGCAGGGAGGATTGGTTCCTCAAATTAGTCGAATTAATGAGTTTGCTTATTTTGATTATGATGTAAAAGATAATATAAAACTATTTGTACAGTCGCTTTATGGAAGAAGCCAGACAGACGGAGTAGGTAACGCTCCGGTTTTGTTCGGCCCATGGCAGGGAACGATCTTTGCTGATAACGCTTTTCTGCCGGAAACCCTAAGACAAGCCATGTTGGATAACGGTGTGGGTTCCGTAGGGCTTTCTCGCATGCACAGCACTGCTGACATAGCACTCGGTCGAGTGAAACAAATTAATCAAACTGCCTCCTTCACAGGAGGATTCGAAGCCAATATTTTAAGTGGATTCATGTCGGATTGGCAGGTAAAGGGTTTTTATCAATGGGGTCGGACGGAAGGCCGTATCAGAATGATTGACTTTTTCCGCATGGACCGTCTGCCACTTGCCATGGACGCCGTAGTTGATCCAACCTCTAACAACATTGTTTGCAGGGCGGCGATGTTCAATCCCGCGGAATTTGGCAACTGCGTGCCCATCGATCTGCTAGGAGCTGGTCGTGCTTCGGATGAAGCCATTGATTACGTTCTGGCGAGAGATGACGGAACTAATCTAAAAGTTCAGGCCGCCAATCTTGAACAGCACGTCGTTGATGTTTCCATGAGTGGCGACGTGTATGAGGGTTGGGGTGCAGGATCAATTTCTGCTGCTTTCGGCGCTGCCTATCGTCGGGATCGTATCCAGCAGACGATCAAGGATCCTACAAATCCTCTCAATGATCCCAATGTCGTGGCTGTGCCGTTCAATGACCCGGCCAATGGTATTCAAGGTATTCCAGGCGGGTTCGTGGGCAGCACAACGGGTTTTCAGTTTTCGGGAGCACAAAATTTTCAGGGTCGAATCAATGTCTATGAAGCCTTTACCGAAGTGCTGGTGCCTGTTCTCTCGAACCTGCCTGGAGTAGAGCAATTGAATATTACCGGGGCAGGGCGCTGGGCCAACTATTCTGGCAGTGGCACGGTTTGGTCCTACAAATTTGGCAGTGATTGGCAGGTTACCAATGATCTACGCTTACGTATGACCGGTTCCAGGGATGTGCGTGCCGGTAGCTTATCGGAACGTTTTGATCAACAGGGACAGGGGACTACGGTTACTGACCCTTTTCGAGACGGTCAAACCCACGCCGCTGGCCAGACCATTGGCGGGAACCCTCTTATTGATCCGGAAAAATCAAAAACCATTACGGCTGGTTTGATATATCAGCCCAGTTGGCTGGATGGATTTTCGACGTCACTCGATTGGTACCGCATTCGCGTCAAAGGTCTTATAGCCCAATTAGGCACTCAAACTATCATTAACCAGTGTTTCCAGGGATCCGAAAGCCAGTGTGCCAATATCACGCGAGACGATCCGGCGGGGGACCCGGAATTTGGCATCGGTGTGATCAGTAACGTGTTCAATGCCTTCCAGAATCTAGGTCGCAACGTGGTGTCCGGTGTGGATTTGGAGGCTACTTATCGCCGGGATGTCAACTTTATTGGCGGCTTGGGCGGCGGTTCTGAGAGTATATCTTTCCGAGGCTTTTATAGTTACCTGGACCGGGATAACACGAACACTGACCCAGGTAACCCCAATACATTGATTACCAACGTGGGGACCTCTGGCACGTTTACAGGAACCCCACGTAACAAAGTGACAGCCGGCATAACTTACAGAAACGGACCGCTAGGCTTGTTCGTGCAGGAACGCTTCATCTCCAAGTTGCACGTCAATAATCGGTTCAATGGTGTTGATACCGTTGAAGGTGTTCAAATCGATGACAACAGAGTAAGTTCTGCGGCTTATACTGATTTGAAACTCTCCTATAACTTTGATCAAGCAACAACAGGAGGGTCTGTGGAAGTGTTTGTCAACGTTACTAACCTGCTAGATAAAAATCCGCCTGTGAGAGCATCTTTTTCCGGTTTCTTCGGCTCCACCCAGGCGATTGATGGAGTACATGACATTCTTGGCAGAAGGCTGGTGATGGGGGTGCGCGGCAGCTTCTAATCTCACGAAAAGGAGGGGAAGTTGATGAGATGTAGTTCAGAAAGCATCTGAATATCTGAGCAATATGAGTTTCAATTCTGGATGGTCCATGAACGAAAGAAAAAAAAGCATAGTCATAGTCGGTGGAGGAACGGCTGGATGGATGGCAGCTAATTTAATGGCTACTCATTGGCAGCAACTTGATTTTGATATCACTCTGGTAGAATCTTCCCAAATAGGCATTATCGGAGTGGGGGAAGGGTCCACTCCAGCTCTTAAGAATTTTATGGATCATATTGGTGTATGGGAACCTGAATGGATGCCAGCTTGCAACGCTACCTATAAGGTTGGAATTACTTTCAGAGATTGGTCCACCAGAAAAGGGTTTTTCAGTTATTTTCATCCTTTTTTGGCGCAGCCAGATCAGTTTGCCATGGAAGCTTTCTATCATAACAATTTGCTTCGCAGAAATGGCATTGACTTGGAAGCTCATCCCGATCATTTTTCTCTCGCAGCCCATTTGGCCAGGAATAAATTGTCTCCTGTTGCCGCTGAAAATTGCCCTTTTAAAATAGATTATGCTTATCATTTTGATGCACATTTGCTGGGTAAATTTCTGGCTAAAAAAGCCATGGAAAAAGGCGTGCAATACAGAGAAGCTACCGTCAGCCATGCGAGTGTCGACGCTGCCGGAAACATTTCGGGTCTCAATACTGATCAGGGTGAATTGATAAAGGCAGATTTATATGTAGACTGTACCGGGTTTCGCAGTCAATTGTTACAGCAGGCATTGAACGTACCTTTTATTGGTTTTGCCGACAATCTGTTTAACGATTCGGCAGTGGTTTTTTCTACCAGGCAATGTGAAGAGATAGAATGCCGCACGGCTTCTCAGGCCATGAGATACGGCTGGGCATGGTCAATTCCACTGACTAATCGCATCGGTAACGGCTATGTATACAGTTCAGATTTTTGCAGCGCGGATCAGGCAGAATCAGAGTTCAGAGCGCATCTGGGGTTGATGGGTGACCCCGTGGAGGCCCGGCATATCAAAATGAAAGTGGGGCGGGTGCAACAACACTGGGCCGGGAACTGCCTGGCGGTGGGATTGTCGCAGGGCTTTGTTGAACCCTTGGAAGCCACCGCCTTGGATCTGGTGGGTCTGACTGTCCATTCCTTCATGGAAGCCTACGTCAAGGGAAATTTCACGGCTCAAAACAGGGATGCGTTCAATGCGCATATTAACGACCGTTTTGACGCCGTGAGAGATTATATTGTCTGCCACTATAAGGCTAATACGCGAACAGATACCGACTATTGGATAGAAAACCGGGAAAATGAAAGTATTTCTGATGGATTGAAAGCGGTACTTTCGTCTTGGAAATCTGGGGAATATATTGGCAATGAACTGAAAAAACACAAGCTTGATGCTTATTTTGCTCATTTTTCCTGGAACTGTTTGTTGGCGGGTTATGGCGATTTCCCCGCTCAGGAGGCACTGAGACGCGGCAAGGAGATAGCTTACAAATACAAGCTTGATGATATCAAAGATTTTGTTCACCGTTGCGCCATGAATTTCAAACCACATCGGATGCAACTGGAGTCGTTAAGGCAATGCTGATTAAGTCTCCTCTCTGAAGCTGGTATTCTGCATTCATATCTGGGCTGCCGCAGCCCAAAGCAGTTCAAATTAGAGACTACTGAACTGCGGAAAGTTGCTTACCTGGGTTGTCATAAAAAGCTTGACCACGTCACAACTTCCGAAATAGGCAAGTACAGAACTACAGTTCTCCGATAAGATTCAGCGTAAATATATTGGAGCCTATGAAAAGAAATTTTCAATGACTCCTTAATTGATGAATGCTTTTATGACAGATTCAAAAAATCGAAAAGATCTGTACCTGCCTGCAGGAGAAGCCAGACATTCAGCCTGGCGCCTGCTTCCATTTGCCATGTTGGTGTCAGGCGCAGCTTACGGGCAACCGCAGGTCAATTGGGGTCTGATCGACAAGTACTGTACTGAGTGCCACAACCTGGACGATTTTGCAGGCAGCACCGCCTTCGACTTAATGGATCACGACTCGCTGAGAAAAGATGCGGATACCTGGGAGCTTGCAATCCGCAAGGTGCGTACGGGCATGATGCCTCCAGCCGGTAAACCGCGTCCACCGCGAGCGGCACTGGATGAGTTTACACAAGCATTGGGAGCTGCCCTGGACGCAGAATATGCCATCTCGCCAAACCCGGGCAATGAGGGCGTGGCGCGACTAAACCGTGAGGAATATCGCAACGCTATTCGTGACCTGTTGCAGTTTGACGCATCATATGTGGTTGTGGGGATCCCGGCCGAGTCTGCAGGAGAGGGCTTTGACAACAACATTGATCTGCTCAGTGTATCACCGACACTGATCAATGCTTACGCAGGTGCGGCTATGCGCATCAGTCGTGAAGCAGTAGGTGACTTGTCATTGATACCGTCCGAGCTGACGTTTACAGCAGCTGAAGGCAACTCGGACAAACTACCACTGGGTTCACGCGGTGGGCTTGCCATAACGTTCAACTTCCCGCTCGACGCACGGTACCAGTTCACAGTCAACAGTGGTGGTGGTGGCTTCTTTGGTGGCAATGCCTTTTGTACAAATGGTTATCAGCTCATAGTGAGCATAGACGGCGAACTGGTGGAACTCGAAAATCCCAAAGACTTCCAACTGCCTATCAGTGCTGGCCCTCACAGCGTTTCCATTTCGAAACAGGATGTTCACCGCTGCGTAGGCGTCAATGATTACTTTGACGATTACAACGTAGACGGTAACATTGCCAGCCTCAAGATCAATGGACCTTTCGAAATCAGTGGTGCAGGCAACACGCCCAGCCGACGCGCCATCTTCCATTGTTATCCGCAGGCAGAATCAGAGGCGCAAGCCTGTGCGCGTGAAAACCTGGCCCGGCTGGCCACACGTGCCTGGCGCCAACCGGTAACGGCCGCTTCAAATGAAGTGGCGGAGCTGATGACGTTCTACGCCAGGGGACATGAACTGGGCAATTTTGAGATGGGCATGCAGTACGCCATAGCCCGCTTGTTGATGGACCCACGTTTTCTCTACCAAATAGAGCATGAACCCGAGAATTTGCAGCCCGGGTCGATCTACGCCATAAACGATATCGAGTTGGCGTCACGACTCTCGTTTTTCCTGTGGAGCAGTATTCCAGATGATGAACTGCTTGCCGTGGCAAGTACAGGTCGCCTGCATGAGAGCGATGTTCTCAATGCACAGGTGCGCCGTATGTTGAGCGATCCCAAGGCAGATGCGTTGGCGCACAACTTTGCCGGACAGTGGCTCAAGCTGCGTGAACTCGCTTCGGCACAGCCGGAGGACCCGGCCTTCAACCCACAGCTGCGCGACGCTTTCCGCCAGGAGACAGAGCTGATGTTTGGAGACCTCGTGCGTGAGGGCCGCGGGGTGCTAAGCCTGCTTGACAGCGATTACACCTGGCTTAATGCCCGGTTGGCACAGCACTATGGTATCGGCGATGTACGCGGTGACTATATGCGCCGGGTGGCTTTGCCTCCCGACAGTCCACGCCGCGGCCTGCTGGGTCAAGGCAGCATACTCACTGCCACTTCGGTGGCCAATCGCACTTCGCCCGTTGTCCGTGGCGCCTGGATCGTTGAGGACCTGTTGGGTGCGCCAGTACCCACGCCACCTCCGGGAGTAAACACTGATCTCACCGACAAGAGTGTACCCACCGGGGTCGTGTTGAATACTTTGCGTGACCGCTTGGAACAGCATCGATCCAACCCCTCCTGCGCAGCTTGCCACCAGATCATGGATCCAATTGGCCTGGCGCTGGAAAATTTCGATCTTATCGGCCGCTGGCGTACGCAGGAGAACGGATTTGCCCTTAATACCCATACCCAATTGATCGATGGCACGCCTATTGACGGTCCTGTGGCACTGCGGCGCGCGCTGCTTGATCGCGGCGATGCTGTGGCGTCCAACATTATCGAAAAACTGCTGAGCTATGCGCTTGGGCGTGATCTGCAATCAACTGATATGTCAGCTGTGCGCAAGATCGCCGCCAGTACGGTTGAAAACCAGTACAGGTTTTCTGATATTGTGCTGGATATCGTGAAAAGTGAACCATTCCGTATGAAAATTGTTGAAGCGCCCGCCGCTGCTGTGGTCAAGCGTTGAACAAGACAGGAGTCTTCAAATGCATTTTCTGACCAGAAAACATTTGTCACGTCGTCATTTCCTGCGAGGCAGCGGCAGCGTCATTGCCTTGCCACTGCTGGATGCCATGATCCCGGCCGGTGTATCTGCACAAACCCTAGCGACGCCACGCTCGCGTCTTGCCTGCATTTATATTGCGCACGGGGCAGTAATGAAATACTGGACCCCGACCAGTGACGGTGTAGGTTTCGATTTTCCCCGGACCCTGAAATCACTTGAACCGTTCCGCGATCACCTCAACATTATCAGTGACATGCGCTTGCCTGCCGCCTATGGACAGGATGCCTCCGCCGGTGCCAACCATACGCGCTCGTCGCAAACGTGGCTTACCGGCATGGAACCCGGTACCGGGCCATCACCAACGTCGTTTGACCAGTACGTAGCGCAGCTTATCGGTCAAGACACCCCCATTCCCTCACTGGAACTGTCGCTTGATGACAGCAGTTCGATATCCTACCGCACACCGGAAACACCACTACCGATGGAGCACAATCCCCAGATCGTGTTCGAACGCCTGTTTGGTGACGGCAGCACCGCCGAAGAGCGTACTGCGCGGTTGGAGCTGAAACAGAGCCTGCTGGATGCGGTAGGAGACGATGTGGGTAAGCTGCAGCGCACGCTGGGGGCAGCTGACCGTTCCCGCCTTGGGCGCTACCTGGAGGATGTGCGCGAGATCGAGCGGCGCCTGCAACTGGCAGGCTCTTCGACAGTAGGAGAGCTCGATGTGCCAGGCAAGCCGGTGGGCGTGCCAGCCAGCTTTGTAGCGTATTCCAAAATGATGTTCGACCTGTTGACGCTGGCCTGGCAGGCAGAGATCACGCGCATATCCACCTTCATGGTCGCGCGGGAGGTCAGTGGCCGTGTCTATGGCGAGAGCGGTATTAACGAGCCGTTCCACAATCTTTCGCACCATTCGGAAGTGCCCGCCAATATAGAGCGTCTGGCTCAGCTCAACGCTTTTCATACCCGTTCCACTATTGCCTATTTTCTGAAAAAGCTTAGTGAGACGCCTGATGGCGACGGTACACTGCTGGACCACTCGATGGTGCTGTACGGCAGCGGTATGAGCAATTCCAACCAACACGATCACGATCCATTGCCATTGCTGTTGGCTGGGGGGGCATCGGGACGTTTACAAGGTGGCCGCCATATTCGTGCCGGTCTCGGCACACCCATGTCAAACCTGTTGTCAGGTATGTTTGATAAACTCGGCATTCCTGCTGACACCTTTGGCGACAGCAATGCTGTACTGACTATCTGAGGGTTCTTGCGATGAAACCCCATTCATTGTGTATTGGCATACTGGCGGGCGCGCTGCTTCCTCTGGGTGTGCAGGCTGATGACAAGCTTGCAGTGGCCGCCATGTATCGCGATCTGGACAGCGTGCGTCAGCTCTTGTCCGAACGCGGAGCGGACGTGAACGCGCTTGGCCCCAATGCAACGCCTGCGCTGCATTGGCTTGTGCGTATCGAAGCGCTGGAGCTGACAAAGCGATTACTTGACGCCGGTGCCGATGTCAACCTGCGCAATGGCCTGGGACTGGCGGCATTGAGCCTGGCCATCGAGAATCGTGATCTGGACATGGTGCAATTGCTGCTGGACGCCGGTGCCGATGTAAAGACACCCGATGTTGCCGGCGAAAGCCCACTGATGCAGGCTGCGCGCAGCGGTTCGCCCGGCATCGTGCAAGCAGTACTGAAAAGAGGTGTCGACATTGATTATCGCGAGCCACACGACCAGCAAACCGCGCTCATGATCGGTGTGCGTTCCGGTTCTACGGAGGTGGTGGCGCTGCTATTGGCTGCCGGGGCGGATGTCAATGCACAGAGCTTGCCCGGTGAAGAGCCCAAATGGCGTCTGCCGGAAAATGTCGCTGCTTCCCATGGCGTGGGTGTCAATTGGGGTGGTTATCCTGCTCGTGGACAGCGCGAGGCGATTGGTGGCGCTAAAACACCTTTGCTTTACGCAACGCGCCAGGGCGACCTGGATACCACAAAGCTGCTGTTAGCCGCTGGTGCCGACATTGAGCAAAGCGACGCGAATGGCGACACACCGTTACTGAACGCTATCATCAACGCTGCTGTGGAGGCCAAACCTGGTCTTTCCACGCAACACCTTGATGTTGCCCGGTACCTGATCGGGCAAGGAGCCAATATCAATGCCAGCGACTGGTACGGTCAAACCCCGTTGTATGCCGCAGTAGATCTGCGCAATGTCGAAGTACGGGGTCCCATCAGTGACAATGGCATTGACCGTGCCGCAGTCCTGGATCTGATCAAGGAGCTACTGGCGCGCGGCGCTGATCCGAATTCAAGTATAAAGGAAGTGCTGCCGGTACGACGCTGGATAACCCGCCTTGGTAATCTACAGTGGGTGGATGTTACCGGCCAGACTGTGTTCCATCGTGCAGCGCTTTCCGGGGATGTGACTACGATGAAGCTGTTGGTTGAACATGGTGCCGATGCCAATATAAAGTCTTCCAATGGTACCACGCCCTTGATGGCTGCCGCCGGTATCAACTGGACAGTTGCTCAGACCTTCGATGAAGGCCCCGAGGCTCTTCTTGAAGCGGTAAAGCTGGCCCATGCGCTGGGGAACGATGTGAATGACCAGAATGAGCTTGGCCTGGCTGCCATACATGGTGCAGCTAATCGCGGCCTTAACGATATTATCAGTTGGCTGGCAGCCAACGGTGCCAGGCTCGACATTGCTGACAAGGTTGGACGTACACCCGTGGTTTGGGCGCATGGTGTGTTCCTGGCTACACATCCTCCAGTGGATCGTCCGGAAACAGTTGCACTGATAGAGAGTCTGCTGGCTCAGCAAGCAAATACCCGCAACGCATCCAATCCATAACAATGACAAGGAGAACCGTAATGAATGTCAATCGTCGCAATGTGCTGTTGAGCATGGCCGCACTGGCCGTGCCGACAGCACCTTTCGTGCTCGCACAGGATGCGGTGCTGCCGTTGCATACACCGGGGCTGGACCATCTGGATGTGATTGTGCCCGACGTCGAGGCTACGACGAAGTTCTACATGGGCCTTTTCAACACTGAAGTTCACGCCCAGCCATTTCGTGGTGCATTCCGGTATTTCGTATTGCTGAACCCACTGACTGAAAGCCGTGAAGTGGGTTACCTGGCCGTAGGTGATTCAGCCGGCCGCGGCAGTTACATCGGCCACTTTTGCACTTCGGTCTACGACTGGAACCGTGATGGTAAAGCAATAATGGCGGCCATGACCGAACAGTTCGCTGCGGGAGGCTTCGGCGAGTTTCCGGGTTCCAAAGGGTTTGGTGCTCTTTTCAGCGACCCCGACGGCACCGAGATCCAGTTCCTGCCGGCGCCCGACAAACTGGTGACGGTTGCCGAACCTTCACAGATCGTACCCTGGCATAAGGGACTCGTAAGACCCCATGGCGTGCAGAGCGTTTTAGTGCGGGTCAGCAACCTGGAGCGCGCACTGGTCTGGTATAGTGTGCTGTACGGCAAACACGCCTGGACGCCCGACAAGAGTCGAGCATATTTTGAGTTTCCCGAATCACAAACACGGCTCTATCTGGAACAGGCCCGTTACGAATACGGCCAGAAACCTGGCATCGTGCTGTTTGGCATCAAAGTCGATGCCTTCGACAAGGCCGCCGTGAGTGCTGCTGTAGAGGGGCTTGGCGGCACCATTGTGCCTATACCGGGCAATGAACAAATACTGCGTATCCGTGACCCGGATGGCAACATCGTGCAACTGCATCCGGTATAGAACGTCGCTGCTCCGGTGCTAGCTGGTGCCCCTGGCACTGCTGACGCGCAATAACAAGGAGCGAATGCCGGCTCTTTTGAAGAAATTGCTGTGAAAAGACACACTATGAATATTACCAAGATTGACAAGCATCTCTTGAACTGCTCAGTTGCCGCAATGGCAGCGCTGACCAGTGCGTACTGCCTTGCTCAGGCTCCTGAAGCACCCGACTGGGAAATCCTGGAAAACTACTGCCTGGAATGCCATAACTTTGATGATCAGGCAGGTGGCATTGCCTTTGATATTTTACCCCGGGATGTATTACTGGAAGATGCCGGCACCTGGGAAAAGGCTGTGCGCAGGATACGCTCGGGATTGATGCCTCCGGCCGGGGAACCGCGGCCGGTGCGCACTGAATTCGCCAGTTTCGTGTCGCATTTGGAAAATGTGCTGGATGCACAACAGTCTGAGCATCCCAATCCCGGCCACGAGGGGCTGGCACGCTTGAACCGCGCCGAGTACATCAATGTAATCCGCGATCTGCTGGCTTTCGATGCCTCGGATATCGCGACCACGCTATTACCTGCCGATGTTTCTGAAGATGGCTTTGACAATCTTGCCGAGACACTGAGTGTTTCGCCAACGTTGATTGAAGCGTATGTTGGTGTGGCGATGCGCATCAGTCGGGAAGCTGTAGGTGACCGGACGATGATTCCCACCCAGGTCCAATATCCCGCACCTTCCGGAAGCCAGACCAGCCATCGCGAAGGACTGCCCTTAGGTACCCGTGGCGGCATGCTCGTCACCCACAATTTTCCTCTGGATGCTGAATATGAAATCCGCGTATCCGGGCAGGGTGCCAGTGGTATTTTCAACAACCAGGCGTTTTGCAGCGGGCCGGGTATCGTACTTACGTTGAACGAAAAACCCCTTGACGTGGAAAATCCGGACCGGTTCCAGATATGGATTCCTGCCGGGCCACAAACTATCGGCGCCGCACTTGTTGATGACAAGCGTTGTACAGGTGTCAATGACTTTTACGATGATTATTCCCTGGGAGGATCTATTCGGCAAATCGAAATCAACGGTCCTTTCGAAGTATCGGGGCCTGGAGATACACCGAGTCGTCGTGCCATTTTTACTTGTTATCCGCAGGAGGCCACCGAAGAAAAATCCTGCGCGCGTGCCATATTGCAACACCTGGCTTCGCTCGCCTTCCGTCAGCCGCTGCCGGCAGATTATCCCAAAATCGATACTTTGATGCAGTTTTTTGACATGGGCAGCAGCGAGGGAGATTTTGAAACCGGTATTCAGTATGCGATTTCACGTTTGTTGATAGATCCACAGTTTCTCTACCAGGTTGAAGCACAACCGACGGATGTCGAGCCGGGTGACATATACCGGATCAGTCAGCTTGAACTGGCGTCGCGCCTGTCTTTTTTCCTGTGGAGCAGCATCCCGGACAACGAATTGCTTGCGCTGGCAGACAGCGGAACACTCGCTGACCCTGACGTACTGGTAGCACAGGTAGGTCGTATGCTGAATGATGAACGCGCTCATGCACTGGTGGAAAACTTCGCCGGCCAATGGCTGATGCTGCGTGAGCTTGAAGCAGCATTACCGCAGGATCGGGCCTTCAATGACAGTCTGAAACAATCGTTTCGTGAAGAAACAGAATTACTGTTCATGGATATGATCCAGGAAGACCGCAGCTTGCTGCATCTGCTGAATGCCGACTACACCTGGCTTGATGAAGAATTGGCACGGCATTATGGCTTCCCCGATATTCGTGGCGACTATATGCGCAAGGTGGCACTGCCAGCCGACAGCCCCCGGCGCGGGCTGCTGGGCCAAGGCAGCATCCTCACCGCCACATCAGTCGCCAACCGTACCTCCCCGGTGTTACGCGGCGCCTGGATCGTTGAGAACATTCTCGGTGTTCCCAGACCAGTACCGCCGCCCGGCGTGGAAACAGACCTCTCGCAAGGCTCGATACCAGAAGGGAAAGTTGCCAATACCCTGAGGGAACGGCTGGAAATGCACAGGGTCAATCCCACCTGTGCTGCCTGTCACCAGATCATGGATCCGCTGGGTCTGGCGCTGGAGAATTTCGACCTGATCGGGCGCTGGCGTGACAAAGAAGAGGGACACCCGATTAATACAAGTTCACATCTCATAGACGGCACGCCAATCACGAGCCCGGTGGATATGCGTAACGCACTGCTGGCGCGTGGCGATACCGTTGCTACATCGATAACTGAAAAATTGCTGACCTATGCTCTCGGTCGCACACTCAAGCCCTACGATATGCCGGCAGTTCGCAAGATCGTCAATGCAACAGCTGCAGAAAATTACCGTTTTTCCAACGTTATCCTGCGCATTGTGCAGAGCCTGCCGTTTCAGTACAAGGTTGCCGTTGACACCCCACAACATCCGCCAGCAGATCGCTAAGGAGTGTGTTGCCATGCATTTTCTGACCAAGAAACATTTATCCAGACGACTGCTATTGCGCGGCGCGGGGACTGCCCTAGCCTTGCCATTGCTGGAGTCCATGTTGCCGGCGGCTTCACTGGCGGCAGAACGCGCTGCCACACCACAATCCCGGCTGGCGTGTATTTATATCTCCCATGGCGCGGTAATGGATCGTTGGATGCCGACAAGCGATGGCCGGGATTTCGACTTTACGCCCACATTGAAATCGCTGGAGCCCTTTCGTGACAGGCTCAATGTCATCAGCGATATGCGGCTGCCCAATGCCTATGGTGATGATGCCTCCGCCGGTGCCAACCATGCCCGTTCTTCTTCGGTATGGCTGACCAGTCACAAACCGGGTACCGGTCCTTCTCCAACTTCCCTGGACCAGGTGGCAGCGGAATACATCGGGCAGGATACCCCGATGCCGTCACTGGAACTATCTCTCGAAGAAGGCAGCTCGATTTCCTATCGCACGCCCGCAACGCCCTTACCCATGGAATTGAATCCCCAGGTGGTGTTCGAACGCCTTTTTGGTGATGGCAGTACAGAAGTGGAACGGGCCCAGCGCCAGGCGCTGAAAATGAGTTTGCTGGACTCAGTCACCGCTGATGTTGCTTCGTTGCAACGCAAGTTGCCGGGGGTGGATCGCCAGCGTCTTGATCGCTACCTGGAGGATGTCCGGGAAATTGAACGCCGCCTGGACCTGGTTGCCGCTTCTCCGGTCAGGGACCTGGAAGTGCCGGACAAGCCGGTTGGCGTACCCAGCAGTTTTATCGAGCAGGCCAAACTGATGTTTGATCTGATGGTTCTGGCCTGGCAGGCTGAAATTACCCGGGTTTCCACCTTGATGGTGGCAAGGGAGATCAGCAATCGCGTTTATAATGAAAGCGGGGTCAATGATCCGTTTCATAACCTGTCGCACCATTCTGAGGTTCAGGCCAACAAGGACCGGCTGGCCACATTGAATGCATTCCACACACGTACCACCATAGCCTACTTCCTGGAGAAGCTCAGTCATACACCGGATGGCGATGGTTCACTGCTTGATCATGCCATTGTTTTATATGGCAGTGGTATGAGTAATTCCAATCAGCACGATCACGACCCCCTGCCGTTGTTGCTTGCCGGTGGCGCGTCAGGAAAACTGGCAGGCGGTCGTCATATCCGCGCCGGTCTGGGAACCCCGATAGCGAACCTGCATAATGCCATTCTGGATAAATTGAACATACCGGTGAGCGATTTCGGTGCCAGTACCGGTGTATTGAATGTGTAGGCGTAGCCAGGAGAAGCTATGATCCCGAAACTCTGTAAATTCTGGTTGGTGTTGATTGCTGTGCTGGGCATGTCCGTCCAGGCAGCAGAAAACGGCGCACTGCTGTTCCTGGACACCCGGATGGCAGATACACGTCTGGCTGAAGCGGCAATGGCCAGGGACATGATTACGGTCAGAAGCCTGTTGCTGGAGCAGGGCGCGGATGTCAACGCACTGGGCCCCTATGCAACACCGGCTTTGCACTGGGTTGTTCGCGTGGAGGACGTGGATACGGCCCGCCTGCTGCTGGAAGCCGGCGCCGACCCGAATCTGGCCAATGCCTACAAACTGTTGCCCCTGCATCTGGCCATCGAAAACCGGAATCTTGCGATGGTCCGTTTGCTGCTATCTGCAGGGGCTGATCCCCGCCTGCCTGACCGCACCGGCGAAAATTCCCTGTTTCTGGCAGCACGCAGCGGTTCCGCCGATATTGTCAAAGCCGTACTCGATTATGGTGCCGACCCGGATGAAAAGGAGCCCAATTTTAATCAGACCCCGCTGATGATGGCGATACGGGCTGAGGCGCCGGGCGTTGTCAGGTTGCTGCTGGATACTGATGTTGATGTAAACGCCCAGACCCTTTCCGGGGAGGTACCCCGCATGCGCCTACCCAGTGAAAATGCCGGCTCGAAAGGCGTGGGCATCAATCGTGGCGGCATTCCCGATCATGGCGAACGGGCGCCGGTGGGTGGCGCCAAAACGGCGCTGTTGTATGCCACGCGCCAGGGTGATCTGGCGCTGACCCGCATGCTGGTAGAAGCAGGCGCAAACCTGGAACAAGCGGATGCCAACGGGGTTACCCCGCTGATCAATGCCATTGTCAATGCCAGTGTGGTCAGCCGTGGCGGACCGCCGACAGGGCATATTGCCACCGCCCGTTACCTGATTGCACAGGGGGCCGATGTCAACGCCAGTGACTGGTATGGAGAAACACCGCTTTGGTCTGCGGTCATGATCCGCAACCTGAATGTGGCCGGTGCAACCCGAGACAATAAGGTCGACCGCGATGCCGCGCTGGCCCTGATCAAGGACCTGATCGCCGCCGGTGCGGATGTCAACGCACGGACAAGGGAAAGTCCGCCCACCCAACGCTTTATTACCCGTATCGGTGACCTGTCCTGGGTCGATTTTACCGGCCAGACACCGTTCCTGAGAGCAGCATTGTCAGGTGATGTCACGGTTATGAAACTCCTGGTTGAAAATGGCGCCGATCCCAATCTGGGTACGTTTGCCGGCACCACGCCGTTGATGGCGGCTGCGGGTATCAATTGGGTAGTGAACCAGACCTGGGACGAAGGCCCTGAAGCCCTGCTTGAAGCCGTTCAATACACCCACAAGCTTGGTAATGATGTGAATGCCCGCAATTCCATGGGCTTGGCTGCAGTCCATGGCGCAGCCAATCGCGGTTCGGATGACATCATTCGCTATCTCGCGGCCAATGGGGCTGCGCTGGAGGTGGCAGACAAGGAAGGCCGGACACCCCTTGCCTGGGCACATGGTGTGTTCCTGGCTACCCATCCACCGGTGGACCGGCCTGAGACAGCGGCATTGATTGAAGAATTGATTGAACAGCGTCGGATCGCTCAAAACACAGGAAACCAGCGCACCACGAATTTACCGAGATAGAGTCAAAGAATATGGAAAAGATCCAGGACCCCGGTCAGCGTAGCGTTTTTATGAGCACCCGACGTCAAATACTGAGTGTCATGGGTTCAATGGCGGTGCTGCCTGCCGTTACCCTGGCCCAGCCTGCAAGTGTGTTGCCACTCAAGACACCGGGTGTTGATCATCTGGACATCATTGTGCCCGATGTCGCGGCGTCGGCAGCATTTTACATGCAGGTTTTCAAGACCGCACTGCATGCCCAGGCTCTGGGGGAGGGTGTGCGCTATTTCATCCTGTTGGGTGAGTTGAACGAAAACAGGGAAGTGGGTTATGTCGCCATTGGTGAATCACGGGGGCGTGGGACCTATATAGGCCATTTTTGCACCTCGGTCTATGACTGGCGTCGTGACAGTAAGGAAATTTTCTCGGCGATGGGGAAATCCATTGCTGCCGGAGGATTCGGAACTTTCCCGGGCAGTACTGGTTTTGGTGGTATCTTCAGTGATCCGGATGGTATTGAAATCCAGTTTCTTCCCGCGCCCGATACGCTGGTGACAGCGGCAGTGCCCTCCGATCTTGTTCCTTCTCACCAGGGTCTGTTGACAGCTCATGGCGTCGATCATGTACATTTGCGGGTTTCCGATCTGGAGCGCGCCGTGCAGTATTACAGCATCCTGTACGGCCGAGAAACACGCCGTGATGCATCCGGACTGGTGTATTTCGATTTTCCCGCATCCGACACCCATCTGGTCCTTGAACGGGCTGAGTACGTTTATGGACAGACACCAGAAATTGCCCATTTCGGCATAAAGGTTGAACCATTTGACCGCCAATCTCTGACTTCCCATCTGAGCACCTTGGGAGCGGAAGTTCTGACTGTCGATGTTGAACCCGGCGTATTTTGTTTCCGAGATCTGGATGGCATCACTGTTGAGCTGATCCAGCACTAGGAGTCCACAGTAAAGTTCACATTGTTCTAAAAAATCATTAATGACTGAGCACAGGAGCACTATCATGATCAAGATCAACGCCATTAAAGCTCTCAGCTTGTTGGGAGTTTCCACTTTGTCTGGATTGGCCCCCGCAGCCCAGCCGGATCCCAATGCTCCGCCACCTCCGATGGGCTTCTTTATCACCAGCCGGGGAATCGGTGATGGCGGCAATCTGGGTGGCCTGGCGGGCGCCGATGCCCATTGCCAGGCGCTGGCCACCGAAGCCGGTGCCGGTAACCGCACCTGGCACGCCTACCTGAGCACACAGGGACGCAATGCTGTCAATGCCCGTGACCGTATCGGTTCCGGTCCCTGGTATAACGCCGAAGGACTGTTGATGGCCAATAATCTTCAAAGTCTCGAATATGACAACTCGAACTTCAATTACGACCACATACTCGATGAACACGGCAAGCACTTCGATTCACGTATCGACGGGGATTATGACACGACCCAGCATGATGTTTTAACCGGCACTCGGATCGATGGCACGGCTTATCCCGCAGGTGAGGATCACACGTGTAATAACTGGACCAGCAATGATGAGGGCAGCGCCACAGTCGGGCATGCCGATCGCTATTCCTTCGCCGCACCTGGTGCACCCTGGAATTCCTCCCATGGTACACCGGGTTGTACGCCCCAGGCGCTAATCCAGGTAGGCGGCGCCGGTTTGCTGTATTGTTTCGCTATTGATTCTGCAGATTGATCCAAGACTCACGCAACCCGCCGGATAGTACCGGATAGTATATGACGGGCAATGTCGGCGGGAATTCACAGGTGACTTGCGGAAATTGCACGCCGGAAGGTTTTCATATTACAAAGGCTCCTGCCCCTGCCACGCCATCCTGAGTTCGACAGACTCCTGGTCTCGAGCCATCCTGAGCCGTTGCCGTGGGACTGCCATTTTCGACAATGCGCTACATCTTCACCACCAATGTCCGCGCAGTTGCCTCGTGCGTAGGCATGGTAAGCAACTGAAGCAAGCCAAGCTTGGCTCTATGGGAATAATAACTTGACCAGAAGGGAAGTCTGTTTTTAAAAAAACGAACTGAGAAAAACAGCACTTGCCTGATAAGGGGGAAAAATCAGGCAGGCCTGGAGATGAGTTTGCCCTGTCACGCGAAGTCAACAACGCGAAGTCAACAGTGGCAATAGAGGATTTTTTCTGCCAATTTGTCTAAACGTAGTTACAAGGTACGGTTTGACCAGCACGGAACCTGTCGGGTGCAGGTCTATGGCTTTGGAGGTGAACAGCAGGCAGACAGTTCTTCATTCGATTCCAGACAAAAAAATAATGATTTGCTTAATCAAAGGGGAAAGGACATGGCCACAAAAGAATCCACACCCGCAAAAAAATCACGAAACTTTTTGGTTTCCGCACTCTCAGCGGCTATTTCTGCGGTGCTTGCCGGCGCCCCGGGCGCTGCCGATGCTCAGCAGCAGGGAGCGACAGGTCCTCTTGAAGAAATCGCGGTGACTGGTTCGCGTATCCGGCAGACAACGGGATTCAACACGCCGACGCCAGTGACCTCGATGACCACGCAACAGTTGGAGAATCTGGAGCCTGAGTCCTCCATTTCTGAACAACTGGATGCTTTACCCCAGTTTTTTCAGACCCAGACCGCTCAGCGCGGTGGCGGTACGCTGTTCGGAGACGCGGCCGGCAGTTTTTTGAATCTGCGTGGTATGGGGAAACAGCGTACCCTGGTTCTGCTGGATGGTTCTCGTACCGTGCCGGCGGATCGTGCGAGTTCCGTCAACGTTGATAATTTTCCTACGGCCTTGATCAAGTCGGTGGATGTGGTGACAGGTGGCGCTTCTGCCGCTTATGGAGCGGATGCGATTGCCGGTGTCGTCAACTTTGTGCTGGACCGGGAATTTGAAGGGTTCAAAATCAAGGCGTCCACAGGGGTGACCGAGGAGGGCGAAGGTGAGAACTGGAATTTTTCCGTTGCCGGTGGTGCCCAGGTTACTGAACGCCTGCATCTGATTGGATCACTGGAAGGTAGACGTATCGACCAGATCGAGGGTGACCCCAATGACTTTGGCAATTTTCAGCGCTGGGGTTTTGTGACGAATCCCGAATGGTTTCCCGGTGCTCCTCCTGGTATTCCCAGGCAGATTACGCTGCCGGATGTGCATTCGACGGTATTTACATCGACCGGTCTGATCAACCAACCCGGATTTTCCCTGGATAGACAAACCTTTACCGATGACGGGACTGCTGTCAGGCCCTTTATTCTGGGTGATGTGGTCTCCATCAGCGGGCCGGGCGCCACCCAGACCCAGTCCGGTGGACCGGAGGCTGCCAGCGCCGACCAGGCTTTCAATGGCGGTGCCTTTGGCAACGAGGTCGTGCAGCGTTCCGGGTTTGCCGGCTTCAAATACGATGTGAGCGACAGCTTCAATGTCTTCGGCCAGATCCTGGCAGGACGTACCGAATCCAATACTGCCGGCCGCCGCGGCAATCCTCATCTGCAGACCGACACCTGGCATGCGACTATCTTCGCAGACAATGCTTTTCTGCCGGAGAATATCCGTCAGGCCATGGTGGATGAAGGTCTGGATTCCTTCCGAATGGATAAATTGGGGCAGATACGGGCTCCGGGCATCACGAATTTCTTTGACGACCGGGATGACCGCAATACCAGCCGGATGTGGTCCGGCACCCTCGGTGCCGATGCAGTACTTCCCAATGGCTGGGATGTGCGGGTCAGCTATCAGCATGGGGATTCCAAGGTGCAGACTTCCGCGCGCAAGATCCTGCGTGTTGACCGGCTCTTTCTGGCCATGGATGCAGTGGTGGATCCAAATACCGGTGATATCGTGTGCAATATTGCCCTGCACAATCCTACCAAGGCGGAACTGGCGGCTTCGATAGAGGGCAGGACCGTACCGGGAATTTTCCCGGCGGGCGTGGTGCCGGATTCCCCCATTGGACCCGATGTCGTGCCCAGCGAGTGCGTGCCCTTGAATGTTTTCGGCAATGGCAATCTGACACAGGCCGCCGCCGACTATGTGGTGGACCCGGAAAAGAAAAGCACCCGGACGCTCAACCAGGAATTTGCCGAACTGCTGGTGACCGGTGATTTGTTTCAGGGCATCGGTGCCGGACCCTTCAGTTTTGCGGCCGGGTTGACCTGGCGTGACGAAACCTTTTTTCAGACTCCCGAACCCAGGGAACTGGAACGGGGGCATCTGAATGCGCCGGAGCTGGGCATTCGCGGCGTGCCCGATGGCTTCATCGGCGGCAATATTTCGCTGGCGGTTTTTTCCTTCGTGAATGAGACCGGTGGTGATTTCAATGTGTGGGAGATTTTCAGTGAAGTCAATGCGCCCCTGTGGGAGTCTGCCAATGGCAATCGGCGCCTGGGGGTCAATGGTGCGTATCGTTCCTCCGACTATTCGATCAGTGGCCGGATTGCCAGCTGGAAGGCTGGTGTGGATTTTCAGGTGGCGGAGGATTTGAGATTGCGCTGGACCCGCTCCCGCGATGTCCGTGAGCCCAGTTTTGCCGAGCAGTTTGAAGTGGGCGGCGGCGGAGGCAATTTCAACGATCCCACCTTTGCCGGTGCCAATTTCGAGATCAGTGTGCTCAGTGCGCCGAATCCAAGACTGGATCCCGAGAAAGCGAATACGTTGTCGGCCGGTTTTGTCTATCAGCCCACCTTTGCTCCCTGGGTTCAGGGTTTGCAGGTGTCGGCTGACTGGTATCAGATCAAGCTCACCGATGCCGTGGGCAAGCTGGGCCAGCAACGGATCGTGGATGAATGCTTTTTCAACAATGCCCAGGACCTGTGCGACCTGATCACCCGCGATCCGATAACCCAGATCGTCCAGATCATCGCGAATCCCAATTTGAATATCTCCAGCGCCAAAACCGAGGGCGTGGACATGGAGATTCAATACAGCCGGGAACCTGATTTCTTTCCCGGTCAGTTTGAAACCTTCAACTTGCGGGCCTTGGCGGGTTATTTGATTGAAAATTCCGATACTCCTGGGGGCGGGCGCAAGCAGGATGCCGCCGGCGGGCTGAACCGGCCGGAATGGACCGGCACACTCACCGCGAACTATCAGGTGGGTCCCTATGGCATACGGTTGACGGAGCGTTATTATGACAGCACGCTGATCAATGTGAGGTGGGTGGAGGGAGTCGACGTGGATGACAATACCATCGACGCCCAATGGCTCACCAACCTGGGTTTGACCTACGGCAGAGACATGGCCGGTGGCGGACGCTGGCAGGCGGCCCTCGATGTCACCAATCTGTTTGATCAGGCCCCGCCGGTGGTGCCTTCCGTCAGTCAGCGCTTCAGTTCACAGACGATCAGTACCAATTTCGATATCTTCGGTCGTCGTTATCAACTGAGCTTGAATATGAGCTTTTAATTTTGCCGGGTTTTCATTGGGACAGGGATGTCCCCCCCTGTCCCCCGTCCTGCGCAGGAGCACCGTCATTCCCGCGCTATCCGTCATTCCCGCGCAGGCGGGAGTCCCGTGCTTACCTGCCCTGAACCCCTGCCTGCGCGGGGGTGACGCAGGTGTTTTGCAGGGATAATGACAGCTGGTGTCCCCTTATATCTGTGGCAAAGGCAAAAAGTGCAAAAAAAATGTAAATATAGTGGAACAGCGTCCCGTATGCAGATGCCGGTCTGGACCAGCCATAATCATCGGTTTATACTCCCCGTCTGATCCGGCAAAGGGGGTCATAGAGGGGGATTCAGGGAGGGACAGGTCCAGATTGCAATAATCAAAGGGGACAGGTCGCTTCCAGTCTGCTCATGAAATCCTGATGCTGACAAGCTGACTCAAGGCAGAATATTTATGGGCCTATCGACGGTATTCAAATCATTTTCCCGTGTTTCCACCATTGTTGTGGGGATTGTCATCAGCACCCAATATAGCCTTGCCCAGGATGCGGAGATATCAGGTGAGGATATAAATGATGGTATAGACAGTGCGGCCATGATCGATCGTTACTGTACCAAGTGTCACAACTTTGAGGACTATTCCGGAGGTATCGATCTCGAGGGCATAGATGCCCATAATATTGCCGAGTTTCCGGAAATCGGGGAGAAGGTTATCAAGCGCCTGCGTGCCGGCATGATGCCGCCGGTGGGGGAAGATCGTCCGGAGTCCCAGCTGGTGCAGCGCCTGGCGGCAAGCCTGGAACAGGGCATCGATGCGCAGGCGGCATTGCATCCTGTGCATCTGCCGGCACCCGGGTTGCACCGCCTTAACCGCAGTGAATACACGAATGCGATTCGTGATCTGCTGTCCCTCAACATCGATGCCACCACCTTTCTGCCCCCGGACGACTCCAGTCACGGCTTCGACAACATGGCCGGCACGCTGACCACGTCGCCGGCATTGATGGAAGCCTACCTGACGGCTGCCGGCAAAATCAGCCGTCTGGCCCTCGGCACCGATACCGCTCCGACCCTGGAAGTGTTCGATGTGCCACATGACACCTCCCAGAATACGCACATTGAAGGGCTGCCGTTCGGCACGCGCGGTGGCATGCTGATCGAACACGAGTTTCCGGCCGATGGGGAATATGTCTTCACAGTGAAGGGCATGACCGGTTATTTCACCGCCGTGCTGGGCAACGTCAAGGGCGAGAAACTCGAAGTCACCATCGACGGTGAGCGGGTGTACCTGTACGACTGGGATACGGAAATCGGCAACAAACAGGGCGATGGCGGCCGGACCCCGGCGATTCCGCTCAAGGCCGGTTTTCACAAGGTCGGCGTGAGCTTCATCGCCACCAGCGACCTGCCCGACACCGGGCTGAACAAGGCCTTCGTGCGCACCATGAATTCACCGGGTGCGATAGCCGGTTACACCTTCTACCCGCACGTGGGCCAGGTCTTCATCGAAGGCCCCTTCAATGGCCTTGTTGCCGGCAGCACGCAGAGCCGCGACAGGATTTTCCAGTGCTACCCGCAGAGCCTCCGTGAGGAAAATTCTTGCGCGCGCCAGATCGCTGCGACGTTGACAGGCAAGGCGTTCCGCCGTCCCGTGAACGATGCCGACATCGACGTGATGATGGACTTTTTCCGGGCCGGCCGTGAAAAGGGCGGCAGTTTCGACTATGGCATCGAGGCGGTGGTGCAACGTCTGCTGGCGGACCCGGAGTTCATCTACCGTTCCGAAATCGAAGCGCCTGATGTCGCGCCGGGGACGCCCTACCGGATCAGCGATCTCGAACTGGCCTCGCGCCTGTCGTTCTTTCTGTGGAGCAGTATTCCGGATGAGGACCTGGTGCAGCTTGCCGTCCAAAACCGCCTCCACGACAGTGAGGTGCTCCAGCAACAGGTCCAGCGCATGCTGGCCGACCCGCGTTCGGCGGCACTCGTTCAGAATTTCACCGGGCAGTGGTTGAATGTCCGTGGCATGCAGGCCAGCGAACCGGTCGTTGAGCTGTTTCCGGATTTCGACAGCACACTACGTGAAGCATTTCGGCGTGAAATCGAATTGTTTTTTGGCAGCATCATGCAGGAAGATCGCAGTATTCTGGACTTGCTGACGGCCGATTACACCTTTGTCAATGAGCGTCTTGCCAGACATTATGGAATTCCGGGTGTGTACGGCGAGCAGTTCCGCCGCGTGACGCTGGGGCCTGAGCAGGACGTGCGGCGTGGTCTGCTGGGCAAGGGTGCGCTGCTGACCATCACGTCCGAAGGTGCCCGCACCTCTCCGGTCAAGCGCGGCAAGTGGTTCCTGGAAACCTTCCTGGGTGTCAGCCCGCCCTCGCCACCGCCGGGAGTGGAGACCAACCTGAGTCAGAAGGAAGGTGAGGCGCCAAAGACCCTGCGGGCCAGGCTGGAAGCACACCACACCAATCCGACCTGTGCCACGTGCCACAAGATGTTCGAGCCACTGGGCTTCGCCATGGAGAACTTCGATGCCGTCGGACAGTGGCGCACTGAAGATGTCGGCCAACCGATCGATCCCAACGGTGTCATTACCGATGGTACGCGTATCGACGGCATCCAGAGCCTGCGCGACCTGACGGTGCGCAAGGGTGACATGTTCGCTCAGAGCGTGGCCGAAAAATTGCTGACTTATGCCATAGGCCGCGGTCTGGAGTACGAAGACATGCCACTGCTGCGTTCGATCACGCGCAAGGCAGCAGAGGACGATTACCGTTTTTCCGCGCTGCTCATGGGGGTCATCGAAAGTCCGGCCTTTGTCATGAACATGAAAAGCGCACAGACCGCCCGGAATGAGGAGTAAAGCCATGTTCATTACCAAAAAGCACATTGCGCGACGCAGCCTGCTCAGAGGCGCCGGGGTGGCGCTTGGTCTTCCTCTGCTCGATGCGATGATCCCTGCCGCAACGGCGCTGGCGCAGACGGCCGCGACGCCGCCGCCGCGCTTCTTTGCGGGTTTCGTTCCGCACGGCGCAGCGCCAGGCTATTGGGTGCCTGAACAGGAAGGTGCGCTGCCGGCGGAGCTGCCATTCATCTGGAGGCCGCTCGAGCCCTTCCGCGACCGGCTGAACATCCTGACCGGCCTGCATGCCACTTCCTCCGAGCCGCCTCCCGGAGAAACCGGTGCGGACCATTGGGTCGCCGCCGCCTTTTTGAGTGCCGAAAAGCCGAGAAAGACAGCTGGCGCCGATGTTTATGCCGGCCATACCATCGACCAGATCATTGCCGAAAAAATTGGCCGCGGAACCTTGTTGCCGTCGATGGAAATGTCGGTCGAGGATCCGGGTTCAGGTGCCAGCAACTGCGGTGAAGGCTACAGCTGCGTGTACACCAACACGTTTTCCTGGGCTTCACCGACGACACCGCTGCCGATGGAGTTGAACCCGCAGGTCGTTTTCGAGCGCATGTTCGGCAGTGGCAGCACACCCGAAGAGCGGGTGGCGCGCCGCGAGCGCAACCAGAGCATTCTGGATTCGGTCAACGGCAAGATATCCAGTCTGCGTAAAGTGATCAGTGTTCCGGACCGTTCGCGGCTGGACGCCTTCACCGAGAATGTCCGTGAGATCGAGCGCCGATTGCGTATTGCCGCCAGTGCAACGACGGCGGTACCAGAAGATTTTTCAGTACCACCCGGCATTCCGCAGTCCTTTGACGAGCACATCAAGCTGATGTTCGACCTGCTGACGCTGGCCTACCAGGCCGATATTACGCGTGTCGCCACCTTGCTCTTTGCACGTGATCTCACCGGACGCCGCTATCCCGAAAGTGAGGCTCCCAATCTGGGCTTCCACGGTGGTTCGCATCACGGTGAGGATCCGGCGCGCATCGAAGAGCTTTCCAGGGTCAATCAGTACCACGTCAAGATGTTGGCCTACCTGGCTGATAAAATGGCCAATATCGAGGATGGCGACGGCACCCTGCTCGATCATTCTCTGCTGCTTTATGGCAGCAACATGGGCAATCCCAACCAGCACCTGCATTTCGACGTGCCGCACGTGATTCTCGGCGGCAACAACGGCAGGCTCAAAGGTGGGCGCCACCTGGCCTATCCCACGCGGACCATCCCCACAGGCAACCTGCTGTTGAGTCTGTTGGATCAGTTTGATATTCACCGGGACAGCTTTGGTGACAGTACGGGACGTTTGGAAAACTTATAGGAACGCGCTGAAAGTTTTGTCATTTGCGCGTTCCCGTCATCCCCGCGCAGGCGGGAATCCAGGCTTGTTTACTGGACCCCCCGCTTTCGCGGGTGTGACGGAAAAGAAGCGCGGGGCTTGGCGCAGAAGTGGCCCTTACGCAGGGTTTCCATGACTCGAATGAAGCGACGGCATATTGAGAACGTATTGAGAGAAGATGACGTATGGTAGCAACGAGAATTATCGCACTGACCTTGATCCTGGCAGTTGCCAAGCTTGCGTTTGCGCAGTCTGATGTGGCGGACGCGGCGATGCAGCGTGATAACGCACAGCTGCGTCAGCTGATAAAAAATGGTGTGGACGTGAATGCCACTCAGGCCGATGGGGCCACGGCGCTGCATTGGGCGGCCTACCACCGGGATGCGGATCTGGCCGGGCTCTTGCTCGAGGCCGGCGCCGATCCCGGCGTGGCCAATCGCAATGGCTCGACCCCAATGTGGCTGGCGGCGAACCAGGGTGACGCCACCATGGTCAAAACGCTGCTCGACGGCGGCGCGGATGCCAATGAACAACTGCCGCTCGGACGCCGACCGCTGATGCTGGCGGCGCGCGCTGGCTCGGTGGCGGCGGTCCGTGTGCTGCTGGAGCAGGGTGCGGACCCGAATGCCAGTGAAACAGAACGCGGGACGACTGCCTTGATGCAGGCCGCCGATCAGGGCCATGCCAATGTCATGGCGGTGTTGATCGATCACGGTGCCAATATTGCCGCCACTTCCGCCGCTGTCATGCGCGATGGCCGCACGGCGGCCCTGGGTAATTCCGAGGATCCAAGGGCTGCAGTGCGGCGGCAGGCAATCGCCATCAACTGTGAGCAGGATTCTCCGGATCTGAGTGTGCTGAAGGAACTGATCAGTGCCAGTGATGATCCCGTGTGGACGAAACTCGCTGAATTGACCAAGACCCCGACCATTGAGGACATCTGCAGCAAGGTCCGGCGTGTGGGCCTGGGCTTCGTCGTGACGGGTGACAGTCCCGACGGTTTCGACGGTCTGGGGCGCCGCAACAGGGGCGAAAAAGAGCCGGATGGCGGCGAGTTGACAGCGCTGGTCTATGCGGCCCGTTCGGGAGCAATCGACGCCGCCAAGGTTCTGCTGGATGCCGGTGCCGACGTCAACCAGCTTACCCGCTATGGCTGGAGTCCGCTGCTGGCGGCCACCCAGAACCGCAACTACCGGATGGGCATTTTTCTGATCGAGCACGGGGCCGATGTCAATCTCGCCAACAAGAGCGGTTGGACACCTCTGTACCTGGCGACCGACAACCGCAATGTCGAAGGCGGTGACTACCCCACGCGCATGCCCGATATGGACCATCTGGCCTATATCAAGTTCCTCCTCGACCAGGGCGCGGATCCTAATGCGCGGATGATCGAGAGCACGGAGACCCGCACGGTGTTCACCAACCAGTGGCTGGAAGAAGCCGGGGCCACCGCCTTTCTGCGCGCCGCGCAGTCGGGAGACGTGCCCCTGCTGAAACTCCTGCTCGAGTACGGCGCCGATCCGCATATCAATACCAATCTGGGCGTGACCCCGCTGGCGGTGGCCGCCGGCATCGGCTGGGTCGAGGGGGTTACCTTCGAATGGTCGCGTGCGCAGACGCTCGAGGCCATAAAAATGTTGCTGGATCTGGGAATAAACCCCAATTTTCAGGCCGATACGGGACGCACCTCCCTGCATGGCGCGGCGCACAAGGGTGCCACGGAAGTCGTGAAGATGCTGGTGGCGGCGGGTGCCCGTATGGATATTCGTGATTTTGGCAACACGGACAATCGCGGCAGTCCCGAGCTGGCCGCCCACACCTGGCTGCCGATCGATTATAGTGACGGTCTGGTGCGTGTCGGTGTGCAGTCCTCCATTCCCCATCCCGAAACAGCGGCGGTACTGCGTCAACTGATGATCGAAGCGGGGCTCGAGCCGCCTCCCGAGGGCCGTACCCTGGAATCGATCTGCATCGTCGAGGTATGCTCGCCGGGCTACGATCCGATGGAATACAATTGATTCAATAACAAGACCCGTCACCGCAGGGGTAAAACTGACATGAACAGAAAAATGCTTGCCTGTGCGATGCTGGCAACGCTGATGTTCGATGTCGCGTGGGCGCAGCCTGCCCCGAAAGAAGCACCGGGTCCGGCACCACGCAATGCCGGGGGGCGGGTTCTGCTGGACGCCACTGCCGCCGACAAAAATGGGCTCTGGGTGCCGGTTTACGGCTCAGGAAAGCCCTTCTTCATCGTGGAAGATATCCCCTTCAAACCCTGGGCAAAAGGCCTGTATGCTGCCCGTCAGCAGCATGACCTGGAGCCTCACACCCGCTGCAAGGCCTCCGGCGCCATTCGCCAGTTTCTCACGCCCTACGGGGTCGAAATTCTCGATCTGGAGGCATTGCAACGGCTCTACATTTTCGATATCGGTGGGCCTCACTCCTTCCGCACGGTGTACATGGACGGCCGCTCCCATCCTGTGGACCTCTTGCCCAGCAACTATGGCCATAATATCGGTTGGTGGGAAGGTGACACCCTGGTGGTGGATTCCGTGGGCTACAACGAGGATTTCTGGTTCGAGCGGGCAGGCCTTCCTCACACCGAACAGGCCCATGTGATCGAATACTTCACCCGCCGTGACCAGCGCAATCTGGACTACCGCTTCGTGCTGGAAGACAGCGCCGCCTATGACGGCCCCGTGACAGGCAATATGACGCTGGCCTGGCAGGAAGGGGATGAGTTGTTCGAATACGTCTGCCAACAGGCCAACTACGCTTTCGAACTGATGGTAAAACCCGACGACCTGAAAGCCGTGGGCAATAGCAGTCCCATCGCACCCTGATTGCTGATCAACCTGTCATTCTACCTTAGCCGGAGGGATGGTCGAGAGCTTGTTCAGTTTTAGACTTTAAGTTCTGAAAAAACAGAAAGATGTGCCCGGGTGACAATAGAGGATTTATTCAGAGGTTCCCTAAACCAATTTCAAGGTCTAATTACATCAGGGGGAGAAGACAGATGGTCATTGATCAAAGCAAAAAAACGCGCAGATTGTTAGTATCCGCACTGACTGCCGCCATTGCCGGTGTCATTGGCAGCAGTGTGGCCATGGCACAGGAGCAGCAGCAAGAGTCAAACGCTGGAGCTCTGGAAGAAATCTCGGTTACCGGTTCCCGTATCCGGCAGTCGGGTTTCGAGACACCGACACCGGTGACGACGGTGCAAGCCTCCGAATTGAGCAGCATGGCGCCAGGTCAGCTGATCGATGCCTTCAACCAACTGCCACAGTTCCTCGCCAATGATAGCCCGTCGACGGCGGCCAGCAAGGCTGATTCCGCCGGTGCGGCCAACCTCAACCTGCGGGGAATCGGTTCCAACCGAACCCTGGTGCTTTTGAACGGGCGGCGCGTGGTGCCGTCCAACCGCTTGAGCCGCACCGATATCAATCTCTTTCCTGAATCCCTGGTCCAGCGGGTGGACGTCGTCACCGGCGGTGCTTCAGCGGCTTACGGGGCTGATGCCGTGGCAGGTGTCGTCAATTTTATTCTCGATACGGATTTCACGGGGATCGATGCACATACCCAGGGCGGCATTACCCAACGTGGAGACAACGAAAACTGGGAAGGATCGCTGGCTTTCGGCGCGGATCTGAGCGAACGTACGCATCTGTTGTTCTCGGCCGATGTCTTCCAGTCCAATCGCCTGGAGACCCTCAAAGACCGCAAATGGTTCAAGGGTATCGGCAATGTCAGAAATCCGGCCTGGACGGCGGCCGTAGCCAGTGGCCAATGCCAGGCGAATGTATTCTGCGCCGCCGGCCCACAAGATATCATTGCGCCCAATGTGGTTTCCACCGAGGGTACTTTCGGTGGCTTGATCAATGCCCCGGGCTCTGCATTGAATCGGCTGACGTTCCTGTCTGACGGCAGCGCCACGCCCTTTGTGCAGAGTGATCTGTCCGCCTTGGGCGGTACGCGTTCGCAATCCATCGCGCCTCAGTTCGGCGGTGGCAGCGGCGACGATCCGGTCACCGACCGCGGTGGTTCCTTCGTTCCGGAAAACGAGAGGGCGAGTGCGTTCATGTATCTTGATTACGATGCGACGGATAATCTGAATTTTTTCATTCAGGGCATCTGGGGCAATAACAGAACGAACAGTGTCGGGACCCTGCCGCTCGGCACCGGGACGCGGGCGGTGACCATCTTTCAGGATAATGCCTTTCTGCCGGAGAACCTTCGTCAGACCATGATTCAGGAAGGGCGTCAATCCTTCACCCTGCAGCGCTTTCATACCACCGCCGACATCGCCCGGGACCGCTTCATCAATGAGAACAATACCTTCTCCGGCACCATCGGCATGAAGGCGGACATCGATTCGGACGGGATATTCGACAGTGGCTGGTTCAGCGGCTGGCATATGGATCTTTTCTATCAGGCGGGCCGTAACGAGAACCGGCTGCATTTCATCGACTTCATCCGGCGCGACAACCTGCCGCTGGCGGCCGATGCCGTCGTCGATCCTGCGACCGGATCGATCGTGTGTAATATCACACGCTTCGATCCCTCACGCTCGTGCGTTCCCATCAATCTTTTCGGTGCCGGCAGGGCATCGCAGGAAGCCATCGATTTCGTGCTCGACGGCGACGCCACCATCCGCGCCAATACCACCCAGCACTTTGCCGAGTTCTCGAGCAGCGGCCAGGTTTGGGAAGGTTGGGGTGCCGGTGCGATTTCGGCGGCTTTCGGTGCTTCCTATCGCAAGGACAAACTGACCCAGCAGGTGGTTCTGGATGACAGTCTGCAGCAGGGTTCACCCACGCCCGTCAATGACCCCGCCAACGGTATTCGCGGCATTCCGTCCTCTTTCGCAGGCAAGACGATTCCGCTCATCTTCACGGATATTGAGAATATTCAGGGTGGCTTCACTGTCAAGGAAGCCTTTGTCGAAGTGAATGCCCCGGTAATTTCCGATATGCTCGATATCTCTATGGCAGGGCGCTGGGCCGATTACTCACGCAGCGGCACCATCTGGGCCTACAAGACCACCACCAGTTTTCAGGTTCTCGAAGACCTCAGGCTTAGATTCACAGCCTCGCGCGATATCCGTGCCGGCAATCTTTCCGAACTCTTTGACCGGCAGCAGCAGGGCGTTGCCGTCAATGATCCGCAGTTCGGTGGTGCGGCGACGACGGCCAGCCAGATTTTCGGCGGCAATCCCGAGGTCAGTCCGGAGAAGGCCTTTACCTATACCACGGGTCTTGTCTATCAACCTGCCTGGCTGGATGGGTTCTCGGTATCGGCGGACTATTACCGGATCAGAATCAAAGGCGCCATTGGTCAGTTTGGGGTCCAGAATATCGTTGATGAATGCTTTGAAACGGCGGGTGCTTCTGCCTTGTGTGCGCAGATTACGCGCGATCCCACCAGCAATGCCCTTGTCACCATTGAAAACACCTTCCTGAATCTCAACAAGTCACAGGTCGAGGGCGTGGATGTGGAGATGGCTTACAATACGGATTTGAATCTGTTCGGTTCCGAGCCGCAAACCTTGAGCTGGCGCTTCTTCGGCACCTGGCTCAACGAGAACTCGGTCACCAACCTGGGCGCTGCCAAACGTGATGTCGTTGGTGAGACGGGATTCAGCGACAATCCGGAATTCAGATTCACCACCAACGTGACCTATAACTATGGACCCTTCCGGGCCTTCCTGCAGGAACGCTGGGTGGACAAGGGCAAGCTTGATATCGATGAGGTGGAAGGGATTCAGATCGATGACAACAGCGTCCGCGCCGCTTTCTATACCGACCTTCGCCTGTCTTACACGCAGGCAAGCGGGGACGATGGCGAATGGGAAGTGTATGGCCATATCGCCAACCTGTTTGATGAAAATCCACCGGTAGTCGCCAATTTCTCAATATTTTCCGGAAACAGCACCGGGAACGATAGCCTCTTCGACATCCTGGGCCGGCGCTTTACGGCGGGTTTTCGCTTCCGTTATTGAAAGGACTTGGGAGCCCTGAATCAGCCGGGATCCCGGGCATTGATTTGCTGAGTCCAGGCCGTCGCTGGGGGCGGCCTTATTCAGAGGTCTTGGTGTCTTCAGTGACGGAAAGCCCGGAAAATGTTGTTATTTCTTCCACCTGATACCCGGTCTGCAAACGCCTTGCGCGCGCTATGTCTGCCGGCGTGGCTGCCCTGGGATCCATATTGACCGCTGCACAGGTAAAGCCTCTCAAAGTGCACTCTGAAGTCGTATGTTCAATGCCCCTTTTCTTCATTTCCATGAACATCAACTCAGTTGCTTCTTCATTGAAAACGATGGCGTTATTGGGGCGGAAAGTTCCAACCCCGATAGCATAATCCACGGGCATCAACGGTTCTATGCTGGCTCCGAAAGCCCCATCATTTTTTTTTCCAAGATCATAAGCGCCAAGATCAGCGCCTGCGTCAATAAGATATTGAATGATTTCCACATCTCCGAAGTTTGCTGCTGTCATCAGAGGTGTAATGCCGTAATTATCGTGCCAGTTGACATCGCTACCCAGTTCGACCAGTTTTTTGATGATCTGCAAACGGTCTTTTGAAGACCTGGCGATGTGGAATCCGGCGATCCAACCCGTAGCCGCCGCAGCGCTCAAGCTTGTTTCTCCATCTTTTGACATAATATGTGGGTCCGCACCGTACTTCAGGAGCAGATTGAAAAGCTCAAGATCTGCAGAAAAGGCTGCTCGCATCAGTGCAGTGGCGAAAACAATACGCGGAGAACCACCACGCATACGTGCTCTTGGGGTGTTGTCGACCAAATAATTGGGGTCGACCCCGGCATCCAGCATTTGCCTGATCAAGGAAAGAGGATCATCTGTAACCATCCATGGAAAGTTGGGTGCAGTTTCCATATTGCGACGGTCCACTGCCCAAAATAACGGCGTAAAGTTCTGCGCATCAACCTTGGTTGGATCAATCCCCCTGTCTATCAGGTAGGACCCTATAGCGTAGTGGCCATTGAAAATCGCCAACGCAAGCGCATTCTTTCCATCTGCCGCTACGGCATTGATATCGGCTCCGGCATCGAGCAGCAGCCGAACTGATTCCATATGGCCTTCTCTGGCAGCAATCAGCAAAGGTGTCAGTTCGCCGCTGGCATAGATCACATCGCCAGTTTCAGTTTCCAGCCGTTCGCGTGGCCCGGCCCCTTCAAAGCCGCGACCGGTATCCGGTGGAATAAAAACGGAAACCGAATCGAGTTCCGCGCCGTGATCGATAAGCATTTTAGCCACAGTGACATGATTTTCGTTGATTGCCCACATGAGCGGGCTTGTCAAACCCCAGCTTTCTCTTGCGTTGACATCAGCGCCGCTATCCAGCAATACCTTGACCGCTGCGGGTATGCCAGTGCGAGCAGCCAGCATCAGAGCCGTGTCGCCCGAGGGGGTCACTGGCGTATTCGGATTTGCACCTGCCTCTATGAGTTCAGAGATGATGTCGGCATTGCCATTGACAGCTGCCAGTTGCAGTGGAGGAATCCCGAGTCTATTTGCAATAGATGGGTTGGCTCCTGCGCGAAGCAACTGCTGGACAAGTGTCAGTTCGTTTCTCTGAACCACCCAGTGCAGTGCTGTCGCCCCCGTGCTTTGCGGCTCATCGATGTCTACTCCTAGAGCGATGAGTTCACGGATATTGGCAGCGTCGCCATTCATCGCGGCATCGGCGATGTTGCTTGCGATGCTGGAGTTTGAGCATAACAATATAATCGCCAGCGAAAAGCCGGGTACCAGTTTTTTGTCCATGGATGCTTCCTTTATTGATTCAAATAATTTATTCAAATTCATTGGCACCCTGAAATCGGCTCAACCACTCCGCAATACGCTCGACTTTTTCTGCTTCCGGAAGGTTCAATCCGCGTTGTCTCATTTCCAGAACAAGAGTTCTCCACCGTGCCAGGGTGTGCCTCGATTCATATATACGGTCGGTTTCGTGGCATTCAGTACATTCAAAATCCAGGAAGTTGCGCCCTTCTTCTTCAGAGAAAAATTCAGTGATTTCCGGCGGTATGAACTCGCGGGGAAATGGACTGGAATCTTCCCCAAAGTTTTCGGCGAGGTAGTCGAGAAGAAGATCTTCATCCTTTCGATCCAGTTTGACGTTCATACCCTCATGGACATCTGCCAGCATGGATTTCCATTTGTCTCTGGGAAGTGAGAAAAAGGCATAGTCGTCTATGCCATGGCACTTGACACAGTTTTCAAAAATTATATTTCTCAATGGGGCGGCAGGAATATCGACATGGGGCCGGGCAGGGCGGCCAAACTGTGCCAAAGCCGGTGCTGAAAAAAACAAGCATCCCAGTGAAACGATCATGCCAATCATAGATTTCATAATTCACGCTATCCTTAGGAGCCTGTCGTGCCCGGTTTGCGGACATGTGCCGCAAACCGGCTTGAAAAAGTCCATGGATGGA